>CALSPD010000015.1 GCA_943788145.1 uncultured Flavobacteriales bacterium | reverse complement strand
ATTAGCGATGATCAGCTGAACCGAAATTGTCAGCGATTTTGTCCCGGATTTAATCCTGTGCAGCGGATGGATGGATAAAGGCTATGTGCGACTTATGTAAATCTTGGAAATCCAAGGCAGTTACCGTATTGGCCATGGATAATCACTGGAATGGTACTTGGAAACAGCATCTTGCTTCGATTGTCGCACCTTTTACCATCAGAAAAGCGTTCGGCCTTGCCTTTGTTCCCGGAGGCCCTCAAAAAGCTTATGCCTTGAAGCTCGGATTTAGCGAAGATGAAATCGAAACAGGCTTCTATGCTGCCGATACGGAAAAATTTAAAGGCTATAAGGAAGAAATCCAGAAGCACAAAGACGTGAAAAGAGGAAAGCGCTTTCTTTTTCTCGGGCGCTACGTTAGGCACAAAGGAATTTTTGATCTATGGGAAGCGTTTACGCGATTTAGGGCCGAGCATCCGACTGGGAATTGTGGTGTGTTGGAGCAGGCGATCAATATGAACATCGTGTTCAGGGCGATGGAATCAAACACTTTGGTTTTGTGCAGCCCGATCAATTGTTGCCCATTTTGAAGGAATGTGACGTTTATATCTTACCCAGTCATTTTGAGCCTTGGGGCGTTTCGGTTCATGAGATGGCCGTGGCAGGTTTCCCTATGCTATTGAGTGATAAGATTGGCGCAAAAGAGGCGTTTTTGAAGGAAAATGAAAACGGAAAGGTTTTTCCATCGGGTGATGTACAAGCCTTATATGAAGCCATGATGTTGGGTGGCCGAAGCAACAGCCATCGAAGTTGGAAGAAATGGGGCGCTCGAGCCACGCGTTGGGCATGCAGAACACCCCACAACTGTGGGCTGAGAAACTGCTTGCACATGGTGGAAACGCATAAGGCGTAAGGTTTAAACCAGGAATAATTTGGAATAATTTAGCAATACGCTCAGCAGGAATTCCAAATAATAAATCCCTAATCCTAAATCAAGCCTCATCTTTGCATCCATGTGCGGAATCGTAGGAATATTTGGTCTTGAAGGCGTATCTGCTCCTGAACATCGCTTGGCAGAGATGATGCGGGCGATGGATCATAGAGGTCCGGATGCGGAAGGTCAATTTATGGCCGAGAACCTTGTGCTGGGGCATAAGCGGCTTTCCATCATTGATGATCAACGAAGCTTCCAACCAACCCTTTCGTTTCTACGAAGATGGGCGTTATGTGCTCGTCTTTAACGGGGAGATTTATAACTATAAGGAGATTCGATCGCAATTGAATGATTTCGATTTTCGGACGAATTCAGATACCGAGGTTCTTGCTGGCCGCTTGGATGAAATGGGGGCAAAAAGTCGCTGCAATTGTTTAATGGGATGTTCGCCTTTGCCCTATGGGATAAAGCAGAGGAAAGGTTGGTGCTCGTTCGAGATCGATTGGGGATAAAGCCGCTTTACTTATGCTCAAGTGAACCAACAGCTGGTTTTCGGCTCTGAGCTTCGGTCGCTGCTGGCTTCGGATTTGGTGCCTCGAGAAAGCTGAATCGAGCAGGCGCTGAGGGAGTACCTTACAGTACCAAACGGTGCACGCTCCGCAGACCATGGTCGAGCAATGTGAAGATGCTCATGCCAGGGAACGTACATGGAAGTGACCGATGGATAACAAGGTCAAGCACGTAGATTACTGGAAGCCATGGCAAAACGAGCATTTCGACTCGGATCCGATTAAGGTTCAAAAGAAGATCCGAGAAAAACTGACGACTGCCGTTGAGCGCAGGTTGGTGTCGGATGTTCCGTTTGGCGCCTTTCTATCAGGCGGCATAGACTCCAGCCTAATCGTGGGCATAATGGCCGAACGGCTGGGCAAAAACGTGGACACGTTTAATGTGAGTTTTGACGAGTCGGAGTTCAGCGAAGCGAAGTACGCGCGCCAAATCGCAGAAAAAGTTTAAGACCAATCATCATGAAATCAAGCTCACACCTAGCGATTTTTTAGAGGCGCTTCCCGATGCGCTGAACGCAATCGATCACCCTTCGGGTGATGGCCCAAATTCTTGGGTCGTTTCTCGGGAAACGAAGCGGCAGGGCATTACCATGGCCCTGTCTGGCTTGGGTGGAGATGAGCTCTTTGCCGGGTATGAAGTTTTTCGACAAATTCCGATGATAGCCGAGAAAGGCTGGATATTGAGTTTTCCAAAAGCGTTGAGAAAAGTTGGAGGCAAATTACTTGAGCTGAAAAGCCCGGGCATGCATTCCATGAAACAAGCGGAATTGCTGCTGGCCGATTATTTTGACCTCGAAAACCTTTATCCCGTTTTTCGCAAGGTTTTAATGAATGGTCAAATCGATGCCTTAGTTGCCTCTCGCCCAAATGAGAAGCATCAAACGCGAGTAAAACGTCAGCTTCAAAGAGCTGGACCGATATAACGGGTTTCAGCAACTGCCAACCCTTTCGAGAATAAGCATCGCGGAAATGTATTCCTACATGCAAAATGTCTTATTAAGGGATACGGACCAAATGTCCATGGCACATGCGTTAGAGGTTCGAGTTCCGTTCTTGGATCATGAACTGGTCGAGTACATGATGCATGTAAATGATCAGATTAAATATCCAACCACTCCAAAAAAACTACTCATCGACTCCTTTGCCGACTTGCTTCCAGATAACGTAGTGAATCGACCTAAAATGGGATTTGTATTGCCATGGGATCATTGGATGCGAAACGAACTTAAAGACTTCTGTGAAGAAAAATTGATTTCCCTAAGTGAGATTGGAATATTAGAAGAAAGTGCAGTAGCTGAGCTTTGGCAACAGTTCTTGTCTTCCGATCCGAAAGTGAGTTGGTCGAGAATTTGGCCACTAGTTGTGCTTAGTACTTGGATTAAAACCAATCGAATTGAAGCCTAAATTATATGTGTTTAGCGACTGGTATGTCCCTGGTTACAAGGCAGGTGGTCCTATAAAATCTGTGAAGGACATGATTCAGCTTTTAGCCGATTATTTTCAGATACATGTAATTACTCGAAACACGGATTGGATGGATTCGATTCCATATGAAATGGAGAGCGATAAGTGGGTCGATCAGCAAGGAGTTAAAGTCATGTATTTATCCGGCAGCTACTTATCCTTCAATTTGAATCTTGTTAAGAAACTGAGCCCGGATGACGTTGTATTCTTTAATGGAATCTATTCACCATTCTTTAATTCGTTTCCCATTATAAGGCTCCTTCTGAAGACAAGAAGAGCTAAAACAATCATTTCAGCTCGTGGCATGCTCAATCCAAATGCATTGGCGCTGAAGCCCTTTAGAAAGAAGGTGATACTTCGATTAATGAAATTCCTTGGGGTTGAACGAAAGTGCGTGTTTCACGCCGCGAGCGAGCTAGAAGAAAAATCCATTCTTAACGTGTTTAAGAATGCTCAGGTAAAAGCTGGCGAGCAATATACCCGCGATCTCCAAAGCAAGAAAGCGACTAAAGATGGATGCGATATGACTTAAAACGGTTCTTGAGTGTAGGAAGAATTAGTCCTGTCAAAAACTCAAGCTTTCTGGTCGACTCTATTTGAGGCGAATGGAAATGGCTACGGTTGATTTAATAGGCAGCAGCGATGACGGTGAATACCTTGAGAATGTGCAAAACAGTAGCCGATAGTTCAGATCGAAGAGTCAATTTGCTTGGCGCACGAGAATCCTGTGGAGCTGGATAGAATCTGGAATAACTATGGCTACTTTATATCACCAACTTCAGGTGAAAATTTTGGTCATGCCATCATTGAGTCTCTATCGAACGGTGTTCCGGTAATTATAAGTGATCGAACACCGTGGAACGATGTTGAAGAATTTGGCGCTGGATGGGTTATTAGTCTAAACAATGCAGAAAGGTGGGCCGAGGTAATAACACAAGCGAGCAATTTGGAAGTGACGGACTATGATCGAATGAGAAATCAGGCTATTGAATATGTTAAGTATAAATTTGACCTATCTCAAATCCAAGAGCAATATTTGAATCTATTCCGTGACTAAAACAGATTTATCATCCTATAATAATACGTGGTTTGATCCAGGTGCTGGGGCATTTAAACGACTGCTTTGGTATTTGGTGAATGCGATTTTTTTTAATTCCCACGCGTTAATGCCTTACGCGCTAAAATCCAATCTTCTCCGCTGGTTTGGGGCCAACATTGGGCAAGATGTGGTGATTAAACCGCACGTCAATATCAAGTATCCATGGAAGTTGACAATTGGTAATCATTCATGGATAGGGGAAGGGGTTTGGATTGATAATTTGGATTTGGTTTCTATTGGTGACAATGCATGCATCTCACAGGGGGCATTGCTACTAACGGGTAATCACAATTTTAAGAAGTCAACCTTCGATTTAATGGTCAAGCCGATAAGAATAGAAGAAGGGGCATGGGTAGGAGCAAAATGCGTGGTCACACAAGGTGTAACCATTGGCAGTCATGCGGTATTAACAGCAGGGTCTGTTGCCTCTTCCGATTTGATGGCGATGTCCATTTATCGTGGAAATCCTGCGGTAAAAATTAAAGAGCGAGTAATTGAATAATGAAGCTTTCCCTCATTACTACTACGTTTAACAGTGCTAATACACTATTAGATACTATTCAATCCGTTCGAAGTCAAGGTATCAATGAATTGGAATACATTATCGTGGATGGTGGGTCCACGGATGGAACACTCGAACTGATTCAAAACAACCGTGATGTCATTTCCAAGTTTATCTCAGAGCCCGATAATGGTATTTATGATGCTATTAATAAAGGCATAGCCATGGCAACAGGTGAAGTTGTGGGATTAATCCATTCGGATGATTTTTTCGCATCGAACCAAGTTTTAGGGAAGGTTATTGAAGCATTTAGCGATCAAGATGTGGATGCGCTATATGGCGATCTCCAATACGTGGATAGGACGGATTCGACTAAGGTTGTCAGAAATTGGAAATCGAAACCCTATAGCGATGGTCTATTTGAGCAAGGTTGGATGCCTGCGCATCCCACTTTTTATTTGAGACGTCAGTACTTCAAACAATTCGGAGTTTATGATACAGACTTTTACACTTCGGCAGACTATGAACTCATGCTTAGAATGTTGCGGAAACATAAGCTTCGCTCAAAATACCTACCCATTACCATGGTTAAAATGCGCGTAGGCGGACAAAGCAATGTGAGCCTTAAGAATAGATGGATAGCGAACCAGGAGGATGTAAGGGCTTGGGAGAAAAATGGACTTCAAATCAAGCCATTGACGCGATGGCTCAAGCCATTGTCAAAAATTTCTCAATTCTTCCAATAAGTTATTTCCAAAGAATTTCGTTGACTTGAACCTCTAGCTCCATGGGATTACCGTCTTTTACGAGCCCAACATGAAACGAAGGATATTTTCCCATGTCATCGATGTTATCCGAGGGAAATTCGATGGTCTTTTTTTGATAGCCAACGTATTTGATATCGGTTGCCTTTCCGATTTCTAGGCCAAACTCCGCGGTGGCTTCATGAATTAAATGAACGATTTCATCCACTTTTTCTGATGGAGTTCGCACATTTTTGAACGTATATGTCGCGATGTAGGTATTGGTCTTCTCATCGTCTTCAAGGATATAGGCCGTCTTCGAACCAGAAAGAATTACCGTAGAGTTGTACTTTTTTCTACCATCTTCATTTCCAACTGAAGCCCCATCTTTAACGGAGGTCAAGCTCTTTTTGGAAGCGTTGTATAGGGCTAAAATATCGGTCTTAAATGCTTCCGCATCGATGTCTTGACAAAAGCCTGTGGAACCAATTAATACGAAACAAAGTATTGATACAATGAATTTCATTAGTAAGATTTTCTGTGAATATAACCGTTTTGGGTTTAGAAAATAGCTCTACCTGCTCGGCCACGCTTTCTGCCGTATAGGTAGTTTTTACGCTTGCCAAAAGACTTGGTATTACCTCTAATGACATAAGAGTAATTGAAGGAAGTCATCAAGTAAGTATCGTTGGCATCTGGATTTCCTCGAACACCACCTTTCGTGAAATATTGAACTAAATCGGCAGATACAGGATTGTTAGCCACGTCTTGCGAGCGATTTGATAATCCGCGCGCTAAATCGCTTTCCAAGTCAGCAGGATCTGGATAATAACCACCAATGTCATCAATGTAATCGGTAAATGTGTATCGCCATCCAATAGACCATCCAAAACGATGGAGCCTAGAAAAGGTATAAAACATACCAAATCCTACTGGTAAAGCGACTTGAATTTTGCTGTAAGGATCCGTTTGTCCTTCCGTTTTTAGAGGTTGCAATGCCACCCATTCGCCCTGATACTTTGCCTTCGGGTTATTGTAGAATAACGCCACACCTCCGTAGAAATAAGCTTTAAAATCTAATAGATAACGACCTGTTCGTCCAACATCTGGTTGATTAAAGAAATAATATTCACCAACAGTGGCCAATTCGAAAACATCGTTTCGGAAAGAAAGATTACGTGTAAATCGATTTGGATTAGGAGTTAAGCTATCTGCGGCTTGAAGCCTCAAATAATTCAAGGACATATTAACGCCTAAGTTGTAATCCAGACGGTAGCGAACAAAAACTCCAGGATTCCAACGAGACTGATCCAATTTCAAGTCGAGAATCCAATCTCTTCCTTGACCGGCTCCACCGCCAATTTCCCCCAGATAGTTTGATAATCCAGCGTTCACTCCTATGTCCCATGCATACTGAGCCTGAAGGCTAGTACATGATAACCCTAGAAAAAATATTAATTCAATTGCGTGTAGTCGTAGCATAACGTGGTTGCAAAAGTAAAAAAACTCTTCACGGAGTTTCGAAATAAAATACCTTTCTAACAATTTCGTTATCACAATCTGTTTTTACGCGTCTCTAAGTGGATCGTAATTTTGCAAATTGATGATAAGTTTAAGATCATACGTTTTGGTAGCTGTAATGGTTTCGCTTTTCGCGAATCTTGCTTTGGCAATTGATGCCCCTGAAATAGTGTGTGTTGCCCTAGATGAGAACGATGATATTAAAATAACATGGGAAATCCCAGTTGATTCGAACAATGAGTTCACAAGTTATATCATTTATTATCAGGATGGTGGTGGAGTGTTTAACCCGTTTTCTACCATAACTAATTACAACCAGACTTCCGCTATTTTAGTTGGCACTTTCTCCGGAACTGGAAGCTTTTATATCAAAACGTCATCAAATGGTGGCGTTGATTTGAGTGGGCCTTCAAATATTGTCTCCCCTTTATTGGTGAATTTATTTTCATCTGGTCGAAAGGTTGAGTTGTTGTGGAATGAATTGGACCTAGCAAGTTCGGATTCTGTTTATAGGATATATCGGAAGATCGATGTAGGCAACTGGAAGCTAATCGGCACTTCCGATTGGGACAACAGGAGCTTTTTAGATACCGTGAATCAATGTAAGTCCATTGTTAAGTACCGAATTGAGTTTTTTGGGAGGACAGGTTGTTTGTGTCGATCTAATGTTGCTTCAGTTTTAATAAAGGATGAGAATCCGCCAAAGCAATCAAATTTGATTTGCGCTAGTGTTGATACGGCAAGTGGGGCAGTGAATTTAGAATGGGATGCAAGCAGCTCGATTGATGCCTTTGGATACCTGATTTTCTATTTTGACGACTTCATTTATTCGGATACTTCGTTCGGACCGAGCAAGTTGACCTACAACTACGAGCATGATGAAATAAATGGCTTGATTAAATCTGAAACACTGTCAATTGCGCCATTCGATAGTTGTTTTGATTCAACGACAATGTGGTATAATCAAGCAGCTGATAGCCTACGATTTCGAACGCTATTTGTGGATTCCATCGATTTTGATCGGTGTGCAGGAAAGATTGGCCTGAAGTGGAATATGAGTGAAGATGGATTCCCGGTCGGTGTGCGGAATGCTACTGCCCATAGAGTTTACCGTCAGGAGAATAATGGGCCATCTGTATTGAGGGCAAGTCTTTCTGCTGTTGATTCGGTGTTTATTGATTCGGGACTGGTCAGTGGAAATAGATATAGGTATGTCATTGGAGCTTATAATGCGAATTTGGAAAAACAGGCTTTGAGTAACGTGTTCGATTTTAAAATTAGACCTACTGATGGTCCTGATTATCTGTTCGTTTCGAATATTGTCAATAATCACGAAACGGACCTAAACCATGTCATTATTCGGACCGACACTACTTCAGAAGCGGTGGAGTATGGATTGTTTCGAAGTTTATCCGAATTTGGAGGATATCAACTCGTTGAACGCTCGAATAAATTGAAACGAGATTCATTTGAAATTATTGATCCTTCGGGAAGTCCAAGTCAAACGGATTATTACTATGAAGTTAGAGCTTTTGATTACTGCGGAGATTCCATAATGGCTTCAAGAGCTGCGAAAAGCTTGATTATTGAAGGGTTTAAAGATGAGACGGAATATTACAATGAGTTGTTATGGTCCGATTATGTCGGGTTTCAATATTTAGGCAGTCAGATAGATCATTATCAGTTGGTGAGATTGACGAATGGTAGTCAGCGCGACACCGTATTTAAAACCAGCAGGTCTTTCATAAAACAGGATACGATCTACGAGTTGGAATATATAAATGGTGATGTCTGCTATTATGTAGAGGCCTTAGAATCGAATAATAATATCTTCGGATATGCAGAGGCCGCGCGATCCAATCTAGTCTGTCTCGATTATTCACCACGCGTTTTTATTCCAAATGCCTTCACGCCAGATGAAGACTTTATCAATGATGTATTCTTGCCAGATGTGAATTTCATTGAAATTCTCGGCTATAAACTATCGGTGTTTGATCGAGCTGGTAATTTGATATATGTCACCACTGACCCAACAAAAGGTTGGGATGGACAAGGAGAAGGAATAGGAGTTTATGCGTATTTCCTGCAACTTCAAAATGCACGTGGAGAGGGATTGAATTTTTCAGGTAAAGTCAGCTTGATCCGCTAAGTTTAAAGTCCTTAACAATCCTATCATTTTGACTTACCCAAAAACCATGCTTAAGGCTTATTTTTGCGCAATTTTTTAAGAGCGTCAGGCATGAATAGGACAACGAATAAAATTAGCGAGGGATTAACATTTGACGATGTACTTTTAGTTCCGGCATATTCCGAAGTATTACCACGTAATGTGCAGATTACTTCAAGGTTTTCAAGAAACATCGAGCTCAGGTCTCCGATAGTTTCTGCGGCTATGGATACAGTAACCGAGTCGGAGCTTGCAATTGCCATTGCGCAAGAAGGTGGTATAGGAGTACTTCATAAAAACATGTCGATAGAGCAACAGGCTGCTGAGGTCAGAAAAGTGAAACGTTCGGAAAGCGGCATGATACAAGATCCCGTTACCATTACTGCTGATAAAACCGTTGGAGATGCGCTCGCATTGATGAAAGAACATAAAATTGGCGGAATTCCAGTTGTGGGGTCAGATGCGAAATTGGTCGGCATCGTTACCAATCGAGATTTACGCTTTGAGAAGAAAATGTCCAGAAGCCTAAAAGAGGTGATGACTTCAGATGGATTGGTGACAACTACTGATGGAGCGGATCTGATTAAGGCCGAAGATATATTGCAGCAACATAAAATCGAGAAACTTCCGGTTGTAAATGCGAATCAGGAACTAATTGGTCTGATTACGTTTAAAGATATTGTGAAATCTCGAATTCGTCCCAACGCTTGTAAGGATGATTTTGGACGCTTACGCGTAGCGGCTGCGGTTGGAGTAACGGCAGATACATTCGAACGTATGGATGCCTTGATAGCTGCAGGAGTGGATGCAGTTGTGATCGATACAGCACATGGACATTCTATCGGAGTTATTCAGATTTTAAAAGAAGCTAAAGTTAAATATGCCGGATCGAAGGTCGATTTGGTAATCGGAAATATTGCTACTGCCGAGGCCGCGCTCGCGCTTAAAGATGCAGGGGCTGATGCCGTAAAAGTGGGAATTGGACCAGGATCCATTTGCACTACTCGAGTTATCGCAGGCGTAGGTGTTCCCCAACTTTCAGCTATCATGGATGTGGCAGAAGCGTTAAAGGATTCCGGGATTCCAGTCATTGCAGACGGTGGCATTCGATTTTCAGGTGACATAGTAAAAGCACTTGCAGCGGGAGCTTCGTCCATTATGGCCGGCTCTATGTTTGCAGGGGTAGAAGAGTCGCCAGGTGAAACCATCATTTACGAAGGACGAAGGTTTAAAAGCTATCGCGGAATGGGGAGCATTGAGGCAATGCAAAAGGGTTCGAAAGACAGATACTTTCAAGATATTGAGGATGATATCAAGAAGCTCGTACCAGAAGGAATTTCAGGTCGAGTGCCTTTTAAGGGAAAACTATCGGAAATCATGTATCAAATGATTGGTGGCCTTAGAGCAGGGATGGGATATTGTGGAGCAAAAGATATTGAAGCGTTACAAAGAGCCCAATTCATTCGAATTACGGCTGCTGGTGTGCGCGAAAGCCATCCGCATGATGTCGCAATCACTCGAGAGGCACCGAATTACACAAGTCGATAAACAACATTGAATTAATTCTAGAGGATGAAACAAATTTTGATTTCAATGGCAGCAATGCTGTTGGTTTTTACTGTAAAGGCACAAGACACTCGTGCGCTAATGAACATTGGAGGAGATGATATTTCCGTCCAGGAATTCTTGAATATTTACAATAAGAACAACACCAACAACGTGGTCGATAAAAAGACGATGGAAGAATATGTTGATCTTTTCGTCAACTTTAAACTTAAGGTTAAAGAGGCAGAGTCATTAGGTATGGACACAGCAGAAAAGTTTGTTCGGGAACTTTCTGGATATCGAAATCAATTGGCGCAGCCTTATTTGATCGATCGTTCCATAAACGAGCAGCTTATTGAAGAGGCGTATAAAAGGATGAAGGAAGATGTGGCCGCCTATCATATTTTATTGCGGATCGAGCCAAATGCATCACCGGCAGACACCATGAAAACCTTGAATGATTTAAAGAAAATCGCGAAGGGAATTAAGAATGAAACCGATATGAAGCGGGTGATTGCTGAATTGAAGGCCGATGGTAAAGAGAACACGATTGCCGAGGATTTAGGCTATTTCACTGCATTTTCGATGGTTTATCCATTTGAGAACGCGGCTTATAATACTCCCGTTGGAACCTTAAGTCAGCCCATACGAACGAGATTCGGTTATCATGTAGTTTTTGTAAGGGATAAACGTCCAGCGCGAGGTGAAGTGAAAGTAGCTCACATTTTTATTAAAAGTACGGCCGATCAAACAGAAGATGAGCACAACACGGCTAAATCAAGAATAGATGAAATATCGCAACGGATAAAATCAGGCGAAAGTTTTGAAGAAATGGTGAAGGCATATTCAGAAGATAAAGCTACATCAAGTAAGGGTGGAGTTCTTCCTTGGTTCGGAACGGGTGGCACCGCATCGGTCTTTGAGGATGCAGCCTTCGCGTTAAAGAATAATGGGGATATGAGTGAACCGATTTTGAGCAACTACGGTTGGCACATCATAAAACGAGAAGATTATCGTGGAATCGCAGAATTTGAAGAGTTGAAACCGTCTATCAAAAAACGCATTGAAAAAGATTCGAGAGGGTTAAAAGGTCGATCATCGTTGATAAACAAGCTTAAAGAAGAGTATGCCATAACATACAACATAAAGAATCGAGATATCGCAGATAAATTAGTCTCAACGGATTATTTAGAGGGAAAATGGAGGATGCCCAAGGAAAATGAGATGAAAGCTCCAATAATGACTATTACCGATAACGTTTATAGCAAGAAAACGAAGAGCTTTACGCAAAATGACTATTTGAAATATTTGGAGAAACACCAACGAAAAAGTTTGGAAGGGGAATCCATTGCTATGGTTATTCGAAGTCATTGGGATGGCTTTGTTGACGCCATGTTGATTGATTTTGAAGATGCTAATCTTGAGGCAAAACACCCTGAGTTTAAAGCACTCATGCAAGAATATCATGATGGAATCCTTTTGTTTGATCTTATGGATGAACGGGTTTGGTCTAAGGCGGTAAAGGATAGCTCAGGATTGAATACCTATTACAATGCGCACAAAACAGATTTCATGTGGGATCAGCGTACAGATGCATCAATTTACCAATGCGCCAATGAATCGGTTGCGAACCAGACCCTTAAACTTGCTAAGAAAAGGACCAAAAAATCTTATACCGATTCCTATATCCTAAGCCAAGTAAATGCATCAAACCCATTAAACCTCACCATCAAATCCGGCCTTTATACAAAGGATGAAGATGCTCAGGTAGATGCATCTCCTGCCGAAATAGGAATTCATAAAATTTCTAAGGACAATGAGAAGCCAGTTTATGTTCAAGTCTATTCGATTCGACCTCCACAACCAAAAAATCTTTCCGAGGCTAGAGGAATGATTACTTCCGGTTATCAAGGCTATTTGGAAGAACAATGGATCAAGGAACTGCGGGCAAAATATCCTGTTCAAATCAATGAAGCCGTGTTCAATTCCATTAATAAATAATCTGGTTGAGGATAACTTTTGGAATACTGCTCATTACTATCTCCGCTCTTTCTTGCAAAGAGTCCGAAATCAACGAACCAGTTGTTGCGCGAGTAGGTGATCGGTATTTAACCATGAGTGAATTAAATGCTGAGATTCCAGATGACCTCAGTTCAGCTGATAGCACGGAGCTGGCTACCAATGTTATTCAAAGCTGGATGAACCGCGAGCTTATGTTTGAAAAAGCTCAGTACAATCTGCGAACAGAGCAAAAAGAAATAGATATTCAGGTCGAAAAATACAGGCAAGAACTATTCATTTTTCAATACGAAAAGGAGATCATTAATCAAAAACTGGAAACGGAAGTTTCCGAGCAGGATATCATTGAGTTCTATGATTTGAACCAAGATATCTTTCAACTGAACGATTATATCTTGAAAGTTCGATACATCAAGCTAAAACCAAATAGTCCAGATCTCGAAAAAGTAACCGAATGGATACAGTCTTCGTCCAAGGAAGATCAAGATCTATTTCTCGACTATTGTCATCGCTATGCGGTAAGCTGTTACAATGATTCTGGTTGGGTTTATTTCAATGAATTGTTGCGGGAATTGCCGATTGAAGTGTACAATAAAGAAAGCTTTTTAAGAACAGGTAAATCGGTTAAGTTCAGTGATTCAGGTCATGTTTATTTGTTGTACATCAGAGAGTTGCAGTCAAAAAAACACTTTGTCGCCAATCGAGTTAGAGCATGAGCGAATAAAGAGTTTGATTCAAAATAGAAGAAAAATAGAATTGCTTAATTCAATTAGACGAAGTTTATACAAAGATGCCATTAGGAGTGGAAAAGCAGAATTATATGAAGAACCAAAACTTCCTTAGAACACTTTTTCTTTTGATTGGTGTGGTGCTCGTTACTCAAGTAATTAGTCAAGAGCCTCAGATGATCGATAAAGTCGTGGCTGTAGTTGGCGAGAATGTGGTTTTGCATTCTGACATTGAGGAGCAGATTGATCAAATGACGCTTTCTGATATGCTAGTGACTGAAAACACGCGATGCGAGCTTTTGGAAGATATGATGTACCAAAAACTTTTTGTCAACCGTGCGAAAGCGGATAGTGTTACGGTAAGTGAAGAGCAAATTGATCAAGAATTAGAGCGAAGACTAAGGTACTTCATTTCACAAGTTGGCTCCGAAGAAGAATTGGTGCGTTTTTATGGCAAGACCATCGATCAGATCAAAGAAGATTTCAAGGATGAAGTCGAAGAAATCTTGCTGATCCAGCAAATGCAGCAAACTGTAATTGGAGATGTGAAGGTTTCTCCGGTTGAGGTACGCGAGTTTTTTGCAAGCATACCCAAGGATAGTTTGCCTTATATCAATTCACAGGCTCAGATCGCTCAGATTGTTAAAATGCCTCCGATCAGCAAAGAAGAGGAAGATGCCATAAAGGCCAAATTGCGAGATTTTAAAAAGCGGGTTCAAAATGGCGAAGACTTCGGAACATTGGCATACCTATATTCTCAAGATCCTGGTTCTGCTGAGCTGAATGGCGAATTAGGCATGATGAATAGGAATGAATTGGTGGCAGAATTCGCGAATGCCGCTACTGGGCTTGCCAAAGATGAAATGTCAGATGTAGTAAAAACACAATTTGGTTATCATCTCATCCAAATGGTTGATCGAAAAGGTGATCGGATAAATGTTCGTCACATTCTGCTCATTCCACAGGTATCACCACTTGACCTTAAAAAAGCTAAAATCTATTTGGACAGTTTAAAAACTCAAATTGAAACCATCGACAGCCTCACATTTGCAAAAGCGGCTCTACTTTATAGCACGGATGAAGAGACGAGAATGAACGGAGGCGAAATGATTAATCCGAGTGACGGCACTAATCTATTTGAGTTCGAAACGCTTGGCCAAATGGATCGATCATTATTATTCACGATTCAAAAATTGGAGAAAGGTCAAATCGGTAATGCTGAATTGTTTCAAACTCCAGATGGAAAACGCGCTTACCGACTCGTGCAATTGATCAACGTGACTGAGCCACACATCGCAAACCTTAAGGACGATTACAATAGATTACAGGAAACTACGAAACGAAGAAAGGAAAACATCAAGCTCGAGTCTTGGATTGAGAATAATCGATCATCCGCATACATTTGGGTTGATCCAAGTTACGCAACATGTCCATTTCAAACAAAATGGGAAATAGCAGTAAGATAATGGCCTTACTGTTTCGGTTTCTTTAGTTTGTCTGCTTCATCTATACCTGAAAGAACTTCGATGTGAATCCCATCGGATAGCCCTGTTGAGACTTCGCGCTTTTCGAAATTTTGTTCGCTTGTTTCTACCTCAACAAATGTTTTTGCATCCTCAAAAATGAGCAGACCTTCGTCTATGGACAACACATTAACTCGCTTATCTAACACAATATTCGCGTTGGCAGAATAGCCTGCTCGAATGAAAAAGCTGGTATCAATTTTAACCGCTGCCTCAATTTCGAATTTTATCGATCCTTCTTCTTGAATGCCCTTTGGCGAGATATATTCCAGAATGGCGAGGAACTCGTTGTCTTCAATGGCGCCAATCGTCATGATTAATTCCATTCCAAGCTCTAGTTTTTCCACTTCTGATTCGTCCACTTGACCTTTAAAAATCAAGTTTTCCATATCCGCTACGCTCGCTATGGTAGTACCATCATTGAAATTGTTGGCTTCAATTACATTATATCCTTCTTCAACGGGAACATCGAGCACCATGCCATTGACCGTAGAGCGAATGAGCGTATTTGAGCTGTTGCCTGCTTTGTTTGAAACACCGTCTTTCACAATGGCTAAGGCATCTTCAGCAGCGTTCAGCTCCTCAAGAGCCTGTTTTCGGGCGAGTTCAAATACTTGGAATTCGGATTGAGCGATTACCTCTTTGTCCAAAAGCGACTTGTTTCTATCATAGTCAGTTTTTGCATTTTCAAGGCTAATCTTCGCCCGATTGACCCGATTTTCTGCATTGTTGAGCGACACCATGTTTGGGATCACTTTCACCTTCGCGATCAAGTCGCCCGTTTTAATGATATCGCCAGCCTTTACATAGATGGATTGAATAATGCCCGAAATCTGAGGCTTGATATAGATTTCATTTCGAGGTACAACTGAGCCCGTTGCCACGCTTTTTTTAGTGATGTCTCGAAACTCAGCTTGCGTAGTTTCAAAAACCTCTGGCGGAGTCTGATCCTTTTGATAAAGGAACCAAATGGTCCACCCAAAAATTAGGAGCAATAGGACTAAAAGTGCGATTCGAAGTATTGATTTCATAGGGTTTTTATTCGCTTCTTAGAGCAATTATGGGATTAACGCTTGCAGCCTTTGTCGCAGGAATTATACCTGCCAAGCCGCCTGAAAAGACAATGATGGAAAGAAAGGTTAGGGCAGAAGTAAGATCAATAGACGGGTTTTTAAACATCCCAGCCGATTGTCCCATTGCGGAGTTTACCACATCAAGTAGGGCCACACCAGCAGACATGCCTAAATATCCAGCAATCCCAGTTAGTATTATAGCCTCAAGGATAATCTGTGAAACGATTAAATAGGGGGTTGCTCCGATTGCTTTTCGTATTCCAATTTCCTTGGTTCGTTCTTTCACTACAATGAGCATGATGTTGCTTACGCCAATCACTCCAGCTAAGAGCGTCCCAATTCCGACAATCCAAACCAAGATATTAATGGCGGAAAACAAGCCAGATATTTTTTGAAATTCATTATCTGCATTCCAGCCGCCTATTGCTCGCACATCATCTGGCGAAATATTATGGCGCTTTGTTAAGATTTCTCTTGCCTCGGCTTCCACGGCTCCTGCAGTTGTATTGGATTTTGCCATAATGGAATACCATCCGACACGATCTTGTAAATTGAATGCAGATTGGAAAGTTGTGAGTGGAGTAATGATACTTTCAAGTTCACTTTCATTATGCCCCGATGTAAACTCTAGATCGTGCACGCCAATTACCATGAAATAAATGCCCTGAATATTGATGTATTCACCGATCGGGTCTTCGTCTGTTTCGAAAAGCACATCGCGAACTCGACTGCCAATGACAGCGACCTTTCGTTTTTCATTTAAGTCAGACTGATTGATCCAGCGACCAAGCACAATTTTTTTGGCGGAAATCTGCATGATTTCGGGCACGTCTCCTGAAACACTAAATGTGCTTCCGGAATACTTTCCGCGTGTTACATAGTTCGTAGATCTATATCCACCTAATTGGAGTTTTGGTGCGATAACCTCAGCCGAGGTCAACTGGCGCTTTAATACCTCTGTATCATCATTGGTGAAAACAACTTGCTGACCTTTTTGAAAACCCTTGTAGGGAATGCTGGTCGATTGTCCCCACATAAAGAAGCTGTTCGTTGCAAAGTTTCCAAAGCTTCCCATAACGCCCGTTCTAAGCCCGTTACCCGAGCCCATAAGGATGACAAGCATGAACATTCCCCAAAACACTCCGAAGGCCGTGAGAAGGGTTCGCAAAACGTTTTTGCTCAGTACGTGATATATTTCTTGCCAGCGGTCTAAATCAAACATATCATTCTTCTCTTAAGGCTTCGACAGGTTGAATATTTGCGGCTCGAACTGCGGGAATGAGACCAGCAAGACTTCCTGAAACGATGAGTAACAACGTGGCTCCAACAGCAACTTTGATGTTTACTTCAGGATTTGAAAAATAGGTATTGCCTTGAATCATGCTGCCGGACCATTCTAATAAACCAACGCCAAGCGTCAATCCGATGTAGCCAGCTATTGTGGTGATAAAGATGGATTCCTGCATAATGAGCCCAACGATGCTACCCGATGATGCACCAAGCGCCTTCCGAATCCCAATTTCTTTGGTGCGTTCTTTCACTACGATCATCATAATGTTGCTCACCCCAACGATACCCGCTAGAATGGTACCGCAGCCAATAAACCAAATGAAGATTTTAATACCAAAGAATAGGTCCACGAATTTTTGATAAAACTCTGCCCTGTTTCTGATATTCATGGCTTTTTCATCTTCTGGATCGAAGTCGAGTCGTTGTGAAAGCCGATCCCTAATTTGATCCACAATAACTTGAGCTTCTTCAATGGATGCATCGCCAGTCGTAAGGCCCATACGGTCGATCGAATTGGGGTTTCCAAACACTTTTTGATGGGTTGATAATGGTATCCAAGTTCTGCGAACATCTCTATCTCCACCTTCATCCATGTAATGTCCGATCACTTTGAAAGGAATGCCGTTGATATTGATGTATTTTCCAATTGGGTCTTCTTCTCCAAAGAGTTCCAGCTTCATGTCTCTACCTAAGCAGGCAACTTTACGGGCCTCAGTTTGATCCAATTGATTGATAAACCGACCGCCTTCAATAACCAGTTTCTCAGCCTCCTGTTCCTCTGGTCGGCAGCCAAGTACTCCAAAAGAACCAGACTTTTTGCCATAGTTTATTTCCGTAATTCCATTCAAATATTTTCGGGCGCTTAAGTTTTCGATTCCGGAAATGTTTTTTTGGAGATCTTCAAAATCACGATTTTCAAGTTTTATCGTTCGATCAATTTTGTACCCGTTGTATGGGAGCGAAGTCTTCCCTGGCATGATCCAAACGGCATTCATGGCGTCTCCTTTAAATTGGTTTTCGGTTCCATGTTGCAAGCCTTCGCCTGCACCAAGAAGTAAAATCAACATGAATATCCCCCATGCGACACTAAACCCAGTAAGAAACGTTCGTAATTTGTTTTTACTGATTGTGCTGAATATTTCTTGCCATTTATCTAAGTCAAACATCGACTAGGCTCTCAACAATTTGTCCATCTCTTAACGTGATTTTTCGATCTGTCATCGCGGCAATATCCTGTTCGTGCGTAACGATAATGACCGTTATTCCAAGTTTGTTCACTTCTCTGAAAAGCTCCATCACATTTCCTGATGTCTCGGAGTCAAGTGCCCCCGTAGGTTCATCTGCTAGAATTAACTTCGGCTTAGAAATAAGCGCACGCGCAATGGAAACGCGTTGTTGCTGTCCACCAGAAAGTTGATTTGGCATATGTTCAGCCCAGTCGAGAAGACCAACTTTTTCAAGGTATTCGAGCGCAATCTTGTTTCGTTCTTTTCTGCCAACCCCTCTGTAATAGAGCGGTAATGCCACATTTTCCATGGCGTTTTTATAGGAAAGCAAATGGAAGGATTGAAAAATAAATCCAATGAATTCATTTCGATACTTAGCCGCCTTCTGCTCACTTAAATTTTTAATGAGCGTATTATCCAGAATGTACTCCCCGCTGTCATAAGCATCTAGAATGCCCAGAATGTTCAGCAAAGTGGATTTTCCAGAACCAGATGAACCCATTATCGACACCAATTCCCCAGCACCAAT
Source organism: uncultured Flavobacteriales bacterium (assembly GCA_943788145.1). Lineage (GTDB taxonomy): Bacteria > Bacteroidota > Bacteroidia > Flavobacteriales_G > Salibacteraceae > SHAN690. The sequence continues at coordinate 62,923 of CALSPD010000015.1, read as the reverse complement.
TTGAAGGTTCACGTCCTTCAACACGTGAAGTTCGTGATTGCCTGTGGAATAGTATTTATTGATGTTCTTGAGTTCTATCACGACACAATATTAACTACCGAATGGAATGCTTTTTTACGAATTGGTACAGCGAATGGGAAACGTGATGGTAGGTGAAATATCTAGTTAAATGGAATAAAAAAAGGCGACAAAATGCCGCCTACAGTTTATTCTTTTTGATTTCCTTACTCTACGCACACACACTCATACGTTGCGATTAGTGACCAAGGAAAGCCGTTTTTCTTTTGATTTTCTTCATAGGTCACACTCTGGGCTTCATAGTTAACAATGGTGGCATCAAAATCACCTCGTTTTTCGCATACCTCCACTGATTCATCAGGATAGTTGTTGTCAAAATCCGTTTGATAGATCATTTGAATGCTTTCCTGATCAGCGGTGGAAATTGAATCGGAAAACGTGAATTCGGTTGTTCCAGTGCAAGAACAATCCGTGCACTTCTGGCAAGAGGTAAATCCTAAAGCAGCTACAACAAGAGATACGGCAATTAAATGTGTTTTCATTTGTCTTTTGACTTTGGAACAAAAGAAAGAATATTTCGAAGAAGAGATAAATAAAAAAAGGGCGGACTCATTGAGTCCGCCCTTTTACAATAAGTGAGCTTTACTTACTTCTTGATAAGCGTGCTAACAGAAGTGCTTCCGTCAACGCTAACTTTCACTAAGTAAGAACCAGCAGCTAATTCAGCTACATTCAATTCGCCTGTTGTTTGACCAGCAGCGATTGTTTGAACGATAATTACTCGTCCTGTTACATCAAGAACAGAAACAGATCCTTTTGTAGAAGCAGCACTTCCAAGGATGATGTTTACGTTGTCAGATGCAGGGTTAGGGTAAAGACCAAATGATGCAGCATCTATTGAACCAATTCCTAATGGGTCAGGAGTAACTTCCATCGTCTTAACATCTACATCGCAACCGTTGTCAATAGTCAAGGTTACATTGTAAGTAGTCAAGTTATTTGGATCGCTCCAAGGATAGTTAACAGTAGCAGTAGCCGTAGTAGCTGTCAAACCATTGTAACCAAAATCCCATAAGTATGTTGTATTAGCACTGATGTACAATGAACTTGTTCCATCAAAGAAATATGCATTCCCTGAATGACTTTCAACGATTGCAGCTTCTGGAGCTTCAAGAACAGTCAATTGGAATCCATCAGTAGATGAACAACCATAGCTATCAGTAGCAGTAACTGTGTAGTTTCCTGCATCATTGAATGTGTTAACTGCAGCATTGATGCTAGAACCGCCAGACCAAGCATAAGATGTCCCATTGTTGATGGTAGCATCTATAGAAACTGGAAGTGCATCAGAACATGCGTCAAGATCAACGATCTGAACTGCATCAGACTGCGTTACAACGATAGTTGCATCACTTTCGCAACCGTCTTCAAGCTTAGTAACTGAGTAAGTTCCCGCTTCGCCAACAGTTATGGTTGGAGTATTCGCTCCATTTGACCATGTGAAGTCGGCAGCAGCGCTTCCTCCTGGCTCTAATACTGTAGTCGCACCAGCACAGATGTGCTCAGTCGAATCAAGGTTAGCATTAGGTACCAATCGAATCACGGCAGCATCAGAACCAGTTCCACAATATTCTGTAGTAATGTTTACAGAGATGTTGAATGTAACAGGCTCGTTGTTAGCAGTTAAGGTAACAAATGGCTGAGTTGAAGTTTGGTTGTTAACGTTCCAAGTAATGGATTGTGCAGGACCAGCTTCGATGATGTGTGAATTACCACAAATCGTATCATCAGCACCAAGCGTGAAAGACGCAGGAGTAACATACTCAACAGCTCCAATATCTGGAGTAATCACACTTCGGTTGTTGCCATTGATATCATCAACTAAAGTGGCCAAAACAGTACCAGCATTACCCATGGTATCGTTACAAGTAACACACGTAGCTAAATCCTCCCAATCTGGGTTGGTAGTTACTGAGTGCATATCCTGTCCAGTAGCATTTTGTAAATCCTCTAACGTATTGTATTGAGCAGATCCAAAGTAAAGCAGTGCTCCAGATGCAGTGTAATAGTTGTTGTGATCGCATGTGTTGATCGCAAAACCACCATTAATGTAAGAAGCGTATCCACCACCCATACTTGTAACACTATTGTTTACAAAGTTCATAGCACCACCTTGATAGATGTAAATACCATATGAATTATTAGCTCCATATCGGTTTAATGAGTTGTTGTAAATATCAATCAAACCAGAATTGTATAAGTACAATGAATAATAAGCAGCAGAAGAAGTCTCATTACCTGTAGTAATACAGTTGTTAGAAATTTGACTTCTTGGGTTGCTAGAACCTACACAGTTATAGAAATAGTTTGCGTAATACCAACCACTTCCAGTGCTTGCGCTTACGTAGTTCTTAGTCACATTGAAATTATTCACATAATACCAATATCCCATCGCGTAATAACCGTATCCGTATTGGAAAGCAGAGTCGTTTTTGATAGTATTTCCATTGAACTCAACACCGTCAAAATAGTATAGGTAAGCACCATAATAAGACTGATCTTTCATGTAGTTGTTCTCGAAAGTCAATCCATACTTATACGCTGTGGTAGATCCTGAAGTACTGTAGAACCATGAAGCGCCTTTCTCAAGCTTGCTGTCTTTTACAGTGAAATCATTTCCGTTGCCTGCCATATAAATAATGGCTTGACCGTTTGTGGAAGTACCATTTGTACCTTTTAACCAGCAATGATCGATGGTTACATTATCAGACTGTCCATTCACTTGAACAGGATTAGCCGATGTGTTTTCAATTTTGATGTTCTTGAATGTAATCCAATCCACTCCATTGAAGTTAACTGTAGCTCCACCGTTTGCAGTGATCGTTACGTTGTTATAGTTTGCAGTAGCACTTTGGAAAGTAATAGTTGCGAGTTCGCTTGAACCATTAATTGCAGGGAAATCAACTGCCTCATTGTATGTTCCAGTGGCAACGTTGAAAATAACGTCATCACAAAGACCAGCAGCAACCATTGCATTTCGAGCAGCAGTAATAGAAGCGAAGTCACCTGGAATCGTATAAGTACCAGACATACCGTCATATAGGTCAACCTGAATCGTATCATAAGCGGCAGCACTATCTTGAACACCATTTGGAAGTGAAGTCCAAACTTTTACATTATCTCCATTGCTGAAAGATGTAGTAGGTACAATTGTTACCGTGTCAAACGCCTGAGGTGCAAGACTTCCAGTCCAGTTAGTAACAGCTGCGGTTCCTGCATTCAGTGAATAATTGATATTCAAAGATGTCAATGTTGCAAGACCAGCATTCTTAATTACCACAACTACTGAAGTATCTTCATCACAAAGTGGCGCAGCAGGATTCAATAGGTCAGAAGGCTGAGCATTGTTTGTAGGAACGCTGAATTCAATTGCTCCTGGGTCAGGAGTAGTTGCACTTCGAGCAGCACCATAATAGTCTGTAGTAATTCCCAATGCAGCGCCAATGTTGTTGATGTCAGCATTTTGCGGAGTAAGGTTTGTGGATGAAGTGAAATCTGGATAAGCACCAATTCCATTCGTTTCCCAACCAGTTCCAGTTTGCCACGTTCCGATATTATAAGCAGTAGTTCCTGAATAGGCACTGTAATTATAGATGTCGGATCCCCCATTGCTTGAATATACATTATTGTCCATAAGGTAATAACCTGGAATGGTATAACAATACATCGTATATTCTCCAGCATTATCTACTTGTACAATGTTGTTTCGGAATTCACAACCAGCGTATGAAGTGCTGCTATAGTATAGGTAAACAGCGTACCCCGAAGTATATGAAGTACTTACATGTATGGTGTTATGCCGAATTCTTGTGTATTGATCATATCCCTTGTAAATAGCGTATTGATAAGCCGTGGCATTCGAATTCGCAAAGTTTACGATGTTATTGTAACAGTTAATTGGAGCTGACGATGTACCTGTCCAATAATATCCGAAGATTCCATATCCACCAGCAGAGGAATTACACTCAAGGTAGTTACCACTCAATTCCGAGCCAGCGCCCCAATAGTAAGTGTAGAGCATGTAAGTGTAAGCGTATCCACTTGGGTTATCCTTTATAGTATTGTTCTTAACCACCCATTTTGGATAATATCCTGAATAGAGATACATACCCATATAACTGAATCCAAGAATGTCGTTATCAATGAAATTAACAACGGAACTGGCTTGCAGATAATATCCATAAACAGCATAATCTCCGTTTAAGATTTGGTTGTTCTCAAATGTCACATTATTGGCTGCAGTATAATACATGTAAATGGTTGAGTAAGTACTTGAAGTGCCTAAACCAGTGTACCCTGTAAACTTGCAATTCTCAAACGTGAAGTTGGTAATGGTTCCGTAATAGATACGAATGGCATTACCAGTACTTGTCGTTTTGAAATGGAGACCATCAAACGATACGTTGCTCATGTTGTTTGGGTAGTACAAATAGAGCGGGTAAGTGGTGTACTGCCACAATACTTCATTCGTGTTGGTCGAGGCCGACTGGAATGTCACGGTATTCGTGGTTGAAGTACCCGAAATTGTTTGTGAAGAACTGTAAACTTGCTCGGTATATGTACCTTGCACACAGTTAAACACAACGGGTCCATTGACGCCCTGAGAAGTCAATGCGGAGAACGCAGCGGTAAACGTTTGATAGTTTGTACCGCCCGTTGCCTGAGCGCCATTGACTGTGTATGTTCCGCTCAGCTGAGCAAAACCTACCAGACCAATAAAGCCACTCGCAAGAGTTAGTAGAACTTTTTTCATATTCATTAAAGTTTAAATTATTGCGAAATGTACGACCGCAAAAAATTGCATTTCTGTCATGTTACTATGTTGTATTGGAAACGAATGATTCGGTCGCTTCCGATCTAACTTGAAGTTGGCAGATGAAACATATATTACGGTCGATGAAACAATAAAAACATCGATCAATAATTGGGATGAAACTTTGGAATCTACTTTAAACTAATCCTTTGTGTGATGAGAAAAGGGGAGGTGGAATTTTATCGATTGGTATACGAGAAATACCAAGGACAACGTAAAATAGAGCATAAAAAAGCCCAAATCAAAATTCGATTTGAGCTTTTTCGTGATCCGGACAGGATTCGAACCTGTGACCTACTGCTTAGAAGGCAGTTGCTCTATCCAGCTGAGCTACCGGACCATTCTTAAATAAAAATGGCCTCAAAGAGGCCATTTTGTCGGGGTGGCAGGATTCGAACCTGCGACCTCCTGCTCCCAAAGCAGGCGCGATAACCGGGCTACGCTACACCCCGAAATTTAGTCGAATTATTCAGCTTTAAATCACGCAAACTAGAGCGATGGATTTCAAATAAATCAACCTATTTCAATCAACAAAAAATGCCGTCCTTTTAAGGGACGGCAAATGTATAATTTCCTAGAATAAAAACGCTATTAAAAAGTGCTATTTCTAATCGTTGCAATTGCATCGGCCAATGCATTCACATCTGCAATGGTATATTTCTTAGCGTGTTTTTTTATCGGAGTAATTTGATCGGACAATTTACCTAATTGTTCATCTAGCGCAGTTAGCTCAGCATTGTTTTTAAATACAACGCAAAGGTGTCGAACGTTTTCAATACTGTTCACCAGTTCCCAAAATCCTATTCGAATCTCATCGTCTTTAATTTCAGTTTTAAGCATTTGACAGCTAACGTGAAGTCCTTCAATCCAACCACCTATGATCATCATTGTTGCGAGCTGAGCACGCTCATCAGAAAACAATTGATCCTTTGCTTTTAAATAAGCTTTAGTCAAAAGAACTGATTTATTAATAGTTGAATCATCACTCGCCATTTTCGTCATCAACTCTTCATCAAAAGCTTCACCAATGCCTAGGCTTCCAGCTGTTGATATTAATCCTTTCATGCGATCCATCGCACTTTGGCTTTGCGCAAACGAGGCGGCATAGACCAAATCACTTCCTACTGCCCCAATTCCCAAAGCTTGCTTAGATGAGCCACTAAAACTCTTCCCAGCAGATAGTAGAACCGATTCATTGTAAGCGTAACCTACGCTGTTCATACGGGCGTAAAGCTTAGCTGTAACTTCAATGTTTGTTTTTACTATGCCCAGCTCTTCCAAATATCCTGAAGGGAGCGAATCGGCTTTTTCGAAATTATAAGTTGGCGCTGTAGAATGTTGTTCTTCCCCACAAGCACTTATTAGAAGTGAAATGGAAACGATTACAAAGGCAGAGAGTTTAAGGTTTTTCATGTAGTTTTTGGTTTACGCTTACCGCAAATCTAATGGGATCAAATTAACTTGCAAGCGATTGAGGGCATATTAATAAAGGGTAAAAAAAATCCCAATATTGGAATTGGGATTTCTATTGCGGAGAGAGGGGGATTCGAACCCCCGGTACCCTTTAGAGGTACGGCAGTTTAGCAAACTACTGGTTTCAGCCACTCACCCATCTCTCCTCTTGATTAAAGATTTTCTAAAATCGAGCGCAAAAGTAAGAGAATACCAAAATGTTGTGGCATTCAATTGCGCTTTCTTTCAATAATTACTTTATTTCCCTGAGTTTCAATGGACCAGAAACTGGAGTGAAAGATTTTTCTAGCATATCTCATATATACTCTGGTACGTTTTGAAATATGATCACTTGGCATATTTGGACTTAATGGCTCACCCGCAAATTCAAAAGTGTGAATGTTTGGGTTTTTAATGAAAAAATCTTGAATGATCGCTTCTACCGTTTGCATAACGGAGAAAAACTCCCCTTTATTCACTAATGTGTATTCTTCGCCATCAAACTCGTCATTTAAGACACCAAACACAATGTTGACACATAAGATGTCATTTTGCTTTCGTCCAAAGCGCACTTCATAATTCAAGCCCTTATCGGTCGTGAATAGGTATATACCGATAGACGGTATAGATGGTGCAATAAATGTGAACGTTTTTGGCACAACCAAATAATTGACGACAATTTTAATGATTTATCTTCGCGCTTTTTATGTCAGCGAAATTTGCGAAATGGATTGGTGGAACGTTAGGTTGGGCTTTAGGCGGTCCAATAGGAGGCTTGGTCGGGTTTTCTCTCGGAGCCCTTTGGGATAATGCTACACTTTCGGGTAGTTTGCTGAATTCATCAAATGCTGAAGGTCAGCCAAATAGCACGCATCGAGGCGATTTTTATATTAGCCTTTTGGTTTTGGCTGCAGCCATGATGAAAGCCGATAATAAGGTTTTAAAGTCCGAATTGAATTATGTAAAGCAGTTCTTACAAAGTCAATTTGGTGTCGAGCATTCCAACGACATGCTAAAGGTTCTCAAGGATTTATTAGAGAAAGAAATCACACTTGAGCCGGTTTGTATTCAGATTAGAGGGCATATGACTCATGCTCAGCGTCTGCAGTTGATTCATTTTCTGATTGGAATCGCTAAAGCTGACGGTCAAATACATGAATTAGAATGGAAATTATTAAAAACTGTTTCCAATTATTTATACATCAATTCAAAAGACCTTGATTCGCTTACTGCAATGTATCAAGTCGATGATGATCGATATTATCGCATTTTAGAAATTGAAAAAACAGCTACACAAGATGAAATAAAGTCGGCCTATAGAAAAATGGCCAAGAAATATCATCCTGACAAACTAGGCGACATTGGAGAAGAAGCAAGGAAGGCTGGAAATGAAAAATTTAGACAAGTACAAGAAGCATACGAAAACTTATATAAACAATAATCAAATGAATAAGAAGACAACAGTTGCGGTTATAGCAATTCTATTAAGTACGGGAGTAATGGCACAGAAGGCCTCAGGAGCAAAACAAGATGAGATATTGACCGAGCAAAAAGCGATAAATGAAAAACTTGATCAAGTGTTTTCCCTCCAGAATGAAATGAAGTCGCTGTACGGAAGCAACATGGATATGAAAAATGATATAACTAAGCTTAGCTATGCTTATGGCCTTTCGATTGCTGAGAATATGAAGCAACAGGGCATTCCGCAGGTTGATTTTATGGCAATGAATAAGGGAATGATTGATGCATTTACAAATTCACCAAACGCTAAAATGACAGTGCAGCAGTCGCAAGAATTCCTAAACGAGTATATAGGAAGTTTAATGGCAATAAAAGCTCAGGCAGCTAAGGAAGCGGGTCAAAAGTGGCTCACTGAAAATGGCAAGCGCAGTGGCGTAGTTACAACAGCTAGTGGTCTTCAGTATGAGGTTGTTAAGGCTGGAACTGGTCCAAAACCAAAGGCAACGGATCAAGTTACAGTTCATTACCACGGAACCTTAACTAACGGGGAAGTTTTCGATAGTTCTGTTCAAAGAGGAGAACCCATTGCCTTTGGACTAGATCAAGTCATAAAAGGCTGGACAGAAGGTGTTCAATTGATGAGTCCTGGAGCGAAATATAAATTCTACATTCCAAGTGAATTGGGATATGGAGAAAGAAGTCCTGGTGGAGCTATTGGGCCAAATGAGGTGCTAATTTTTGATGTTGAGCTGATCAAAATAGGGAAATAGGATTTAATATTATAGAGAACAAAAAAGGCCGGTGATTCCGGCCTTTTTTGTTCCTATCATTATTGATAAATTACAAATGGACTTATCGATAAGCTATCCATAACAATAGTGGAAAGGTTCTGACAATTCGTTGATATACTGATGTAAAGTGAAGGACCTTACAGGCTTTTAAGTAATTCAGATTTTAACCCAATATCTGTAAAAGCGAGCGCAAAAAAAAGGGGGCGATAATTCGCCCCCTTTTTTTTAATCTATCTGCTTAAGCGTGCATAATCTTATCCTTGGCGTAAAGACCCTGCTTGAGTTTTTCTTGTACTAACTTGAAGGTATCAACGGTGTAGTTGACATCTTCTTCGGTATGAACGGCAGTAGGGATAACCCTCAACATGATCGTGTCTTTTGGAACTACAGGGTAGATTACCATGGAACAGAAAATGCCATGATTCTCGCGTAAATCTAGAATGACATTGGCCGCTTCAAATGGGCCTCCACTTAAGAATACAGGAGTCACACATGAATTGGTCCGACCTAGGTTGAATCCATTCTCGCGTAATTTGGATTGTAATAAATTCGTCACTTTCCAAAGATTATCTTTCAATTCAGGTTGTGTTCTCATTAATTCTAACCGCTTTAAGGCACCAATAACCAACGGCATAGGAAGAGATTTTGCGAAAATCTGAGATCGAGTATTGTATCGAAGGTATTCTATAATTTTCTCTTCAGAAGAAATAAATGCTCCTATAGAGGCAAATGATTTAGCGAATGTTCCGAAGTAAACATCAATTCCATCCATGCAACCTTGTTCTTCACCAGCCCCGGCACCAGTAGCACCTAAGGTTCCAATTCCATGTGCGTCATCAACAAACAATCGGAAATTGTAGGACTTCTTTAATTCTACTATTTCTTTCAAATTGCCTTGATCACCAGCCATTCCGAATACTCCTTCAGTGATAACCATAATACCACCATTGGTGTTTTCGACTAGGCGATTCGCTCTGTCAAGTTGAGTTTTAAGGCTATTAATATCATTGTGTTGATAGACAAAACGCTTACCAACATGCATGCGCATTCCGTCCATGATGCAGGCATGAGATTCACTGTCATAAACAATAACATCATTTCGATCAACGAGCGCATCGATGGCTGAAGCACAACCCTGATATCCAAAATTCAGGAGGATTGTGTCTTCCTTACCCACAAATGAAGATAGCTCAGCTTCAAGTTGTTCGTGATAATTTGAGTTTCCGGACATCATTCGAGCGCCCATTGGATAAGCCAAACCATAATCAGCTGTTGCTTTTGCATCCGCTTCTCTCACTTCAGGATGATTCGCTAACCCCAAATAGTTGTTTAAACTCCAAACTAGAACATCTTTTCCTCGAAATTTCATTCGATTAGAAATTGGACCTTCTAGTTTTGGGAAAAAGAAATAACCGTGGCCTACATTGCTATATTGACCAAGTGGCCCTTTGTTCTCTCTGATTTTATCGAAAATATCCTTCATAAATAGGTTTTAAGCTTGCTGCGTTTCAAACGCAAATGTAGCATTAAGTCTATTTTGAAAATGCAACTTCAAAATGAAGCTAAAAGCATTTATTAACACGTTTTATTTGGGTTTCGATATAGCTTTGCGCGTTTTATGAAAAAATTACTCCCTTTACTTTCTATTGTGTTGATGTTTTTTGCTTCGTCATGTACTGAATATCGAAAGGTGCTGAAGAGCACAGATATGCAGTATAAGTATGATATGGCGCTGCAGTATATGAAGTCTGAAAAGTATGCGAAAGCATATCCATTATTGGATGAATTATACATTATGTACAGAGGAACACAGAAAGGGGAGAAGATTGCTTATAACCTTGCTCAATGCGAGTATGGAATGAAGGATTACATATTAGCAGCGCATCGTTTCGGACAGTTTCATAAAAGTTACCCGAATTCGGAATACGCTGAGAAGAGCCAATTCCTCTCGGCATATTGCAATTATAAATTATCGCCCAAGTATTCCTTAGATCAATCCGATACCTATAAAGCGATCAAGTCCTTCCAACTTTTCGCATTACAACATCCCGAAAGCAAACGGATTGACAGCTGTAATCAGTTTTTGGATGACCTTCGATATAAAATAGAGCTGAAAGACTATAAAACATCAAAGCTTTATTACAAACGAGAGCGATATAGGGCTGCATCGGTTGCGTTTAAGAACTTCAATGATCGATATCCCAACAGCCGATATAAGGAGGAAACCTGGTTTTTATGGTATAAATCCACCTATTTACTAGCGATTAATAGCATACCAGATAAAAAAATTGAACGGATTGAAGCGTCAAAGGAAGCTTACACTACCTTTGCCGACCGATTTCCAAATAGCAAGTATCTTAAGGATGCTTCTGATATGAATTCGGATATCGAGAAAAAATTAGTTTACGAGCAAAATCAAAATTGAAAAATGGACATTCTTAAAAACTATCAGAAACTTGAAGCACCTGCAAGTATTATTACAAGAGACATTGCAACTCTTGAAGCCGGTTGCGATAATGTTTATGAAGCCATTTCAATTATTGCAAAACGATCCAATCAAGTTGGAACGGCTTTGAAGCAGGAATTGGATCAAAAATTACAAGAGTTTGCGTCCGTAACGGATAGCTTGGAGGAAATCTTTGAAAATAGAGAGCAAATTGAAATTTCTAAGATGTACGAGCGCATGCCGAAGCCTTCTGCGTTGGCAATGGAGGAATTTATTTTAGGGAAAGTATATTTCAGACGACCTGACACACCGCTTCCGTCAGAATTAAAAGAAGCCTAATAACCAACCCTTGTGCTAAAGGGAAAGAAAATTCTTATTGGAATTACAGGCAGTATAGCTGCTTATAAAACTGTTCTCCTCGTGCGAGAACTTGCCAAATCAGGTGCTGAAGTCCAAGTTATATGTACTAAGTCAGCATTAGATTTCATTACTCCCTTAACCCTAAGCACATTATCTCAAAATCCTGTTTATTCCGATTTTCTCATTGATTCAAAATCAGGAGAATGGACTAACCATGTACGTTTAGGTAAGTGGGCAGATTTATTTGTTATTGCGCCACTTTCGGCCAATACGCTAAGCAAATTAGTTCATGGATTATGCGACAATCTTCTGCTTGCAACTTTCTTAAGCGCAGATTGTCCGATTATGGTCGCTCCGGCAATGGATCTTGATATGTACCATCATTGGACGACACAGCAAAACTTATCGAACCTTCGAAAAAATGGGGTGAAAGTCATCGATGTCGGTGATGGAGAACTTGCAAGCGGATTGGTAGGTAAAGGCCGAATGGCTGAACCAGAAGATATTTATAAGGCAATTGGTGAATACTTCGATGTTCAATCAAAATTGAGTGGTCGGAAAATCTTGATTACGGCTGGACCGACTTATGAAAAGATTGATCCTGTTCGATTTATAGGTAACTATAGTTCAGGAAAGATGGGTTATTCAATTGCCCAAGAGGCTTTTGAACGTGGTTGTTCCGTAACGCTGATTTCAGGACCAACGGCTTTGCCTCGACCAGGCGAGGGGATAGACTTTATCTCCGTTGAATCGGCTGAAGAAATGCTTAGCGCTGTTGATAGTCATTACCATGTAGCAGACGTTGTTATAATGTCGGCTGCAGTTGCTGATTACAGGCCAAAACACGTTTTTCAGGATAAGCAGAAGAAGGAAAGTAAAGGATTGAATGCTATTGAATTAGAGGAGACAACAGACATATTAAAAAGTTTGGGAAAGCAGAAAAATCATCAGTTTTTAGTAGGATTCGCCCTTGAGACCAACGATGAACTTGCAAATGGTCGCAGGAAACTGGAGAATAAAAATCTAGATATGCTCGTTATGAATTCTTTAAACGATAAAGGAGCTGGATTTGGAACAGACACGAATAAAGTTACCTTCATCTTCCCTGAAGGAAATATTGAACACAGCCTTAAAGACAAAAGAGCAGTCGCCAAGGACATATTTGATGCCATTGAAAACCGGATTTAGCATATTAGTTTTTTTTCTAATTGGAATGAACTTTTCGCGCATTGAAGCGCAAGAATTGAATTGTTCTGTTCAAATAAACAGCAGCCAGGTTTCTATTAATGATAAAACTGTTTTTGAAGCCATGCAGCGATCGGTGTATGACTTTTTGAATAATAGGCGTTGGACAAACGATAAATATGCTCCTGCCGAACGAATAGATTGCAGTATTCTCATTACGATTGATCGACAAATTTCAACAGATCAATATGAGGCCACAATACAGATTTCTTCAACGAGGCCGGTTTTTGGAAGTACATACACATCAAATGTTTTCAAATATCAAGATGAAGCTGTGAGGTTTAAATACCTACAATTTGATGTCTTAGACTTTTCTGAAAACGCATATTTGTCTGAATTCACGAGCCTGTTGGGTTATTATGCTTATGTGATTATAGCTCAGGATTACGACTCTTTCTCCCTTATGGGTGGTCAAGAGTATTGGCAACTTGCCCAACGTGTGGTATCCAATGCCCAGACGAGTGGAGGTACCGGTTGGCAGTCATTTAAGGATAGAAACAATCGTTATTGGTTGGTTCAAAATGCATTAAACGATCGATTCAAATCGATGAGAGAGTGCAGCTACGTCTATCACCGAAAGGGGTTTGATCAAATGTCTGAAAATGTGCAAAAGGGCAGAGCTGAGGTTTTGAAAGCGATTAAATTAATCGAGAAAACGCATAAGAATGAACCCAATTCATACAACCAGAGGTTGTTCTTTACGGCCAAAAATGACGAAATCATTAAGCTGTTTGCTCAGGCCGAACCATCCGAAAAAAATGAACTAATTGCCTTGTTGGACATTATTGATCCTGCAAATTCAACAAAATACTTGGCGATAAAAGAAGGTGGGCGCTAGTCGACTGGTTTATAAGTCTTTGAGTACATTCACCAAGTGATTTCTTGTCACTGGTTTTACGATGTAGTCTGAAATTTCGCTATAACCTTTTGCTCGCTCCATATCTCTTGGGTCAAATGAGCTTGTCACGATAAGAATCGTGATTTCCTTTGAGAGTCGAGGCCTAATTTGGATAAAACGATCAAGAAATCCCCAACCATCCATAATTGGCATATTGATGTCAAGAAAAATTACGTCTGGCAACTCATCTGGCTTGTCTTGAGCACTAGTAATAAAGTCAAGCGCCTTTGATCCATCGCTAAAAACCATTGTGTTGTCAACCATTTTTGACCCTTTCAATTCTTTTTTAACCAAGAACTGATAGATGTCGTCATCATCGATTAGGCAGACTTTTGAAATATTCTCCATATTGTATCTTAGCTAATGCTGTCTTGGATTTCATCGACAATTCCATAGGCAATTGATTCTTCAGCGTTCAACCAATGATCGCGATTGAAATCTTTCATCACCTTTTCGAATGTTTGGCCGCAATTATCAGCTAATATGCGAGCGCTAAGTTCTTTTGTCTTAACTATCTCTTTGGTTTGGATTTCGATATCGCTCGCTGTTCCCTGAAAACCACCTAAACTAGGTTGATGAATCATCACACGGCCATGTTTGAAAATCTTTCGTTTACCCTTTTGTCCACCAGATAACAGAATAGAACCCATTGAAGCGGCTAGACCCATACAAATTGTGTTGACCGGAGAAGAGATCATTTGCATCGTGTCATATATAGCCATCCCTGAAGTGACGTATCCACCAGGAGAATTGATATAGAAATTGATCTGGGTTCCAGGCTTTTCAGCCTCCAGATACAAGAGCCGGTCGATCACATGCTTTGCGCTGTCATCATCAACACCGCCCCATAGAAAAACGATCCGCTTTTCAAGATATTTCTTATTGATTAACCGCTGATCGCTAAGTTTTTCGATCAAATCCTCTCCTTTGTTTTCGTTGTCCTCTGAAAAAATATTATGCATGGATTAGTGTTTCTGTTAAGCTTCAAACCTACATGAAAAATAGTGTAATTCAACCATTGATTTAAACGATGCGGATTGGAGGCATTCGGTGCGGTTCTCTTATTCAATATCATTCAAGGGTTGACGGAAGTTTTTTATTGAATTGGTGTAGTCGCGAGGGTGTTCTGAATTTAAAAACCGAGGCTTTAACCTATCAATTATTAAGACTGAAAAAAAACTTGCCGAACATGATTTTACTTCGGTTTTCTTTGCCGCATGTTTGAACCGTTAAAATATGGGGTACCCTTTGGCTTTCTAGCTGTAATAATGCTCTCGGTTCAAGTCTCCTTTGGAACTCCAGACTGGACCATTCTAAGGTGGGTATTGAGTTCTTCCTTTAGCGTGCTAGGATCTCTTTTGATCTATCGAAAGGTAGGTGCTTTGGATTTTTCATTTAGAGTGGCTTGGTTCTGTGGGTTTAACGTGCTAATCGCCTCAAACTTGGTGTATGCTGTTCTAATTTATACCCTGAGCGATTTTATTTTTAATGACGCATCACTGGATGCGTTTCCTCAGGTATTATACGTTGTTTTTATGGAGTTTATAAGTCAAATGACAATTGGATTATTAATATTATCGGCAGGAGCATTCGCTCTTAAAAGATGAAGTACATGAAAAAAGTGGATAGGATTCAGGAAAAGCTTACGGAAAAAAATTGGAGTGATATTAAATCCAATGACTCATGGGCTATATTTAAAATAATGGCCGAGTTTGTCGAGGCTTTTGATACCCTTTCGAAGATAGGTCCGTGTGTGAGTATTTTTGGCTCTGCGCGCACTAAACAGGATAGTGAATATTATTTATTGGCTGAGGATATTGCATTTCGACTTACCCAAGAAGGATACGGAATAATAAGTGGTGGCGGACCAGGTATAATGGAAGCGGCCAATAAAGGAGCGCAAAAAGGAGGTGGGAAATCCGTTGGACTCAATATTGACCTTCCTTTCGAGCAGTTCTCAAATCCGTATATCGACAAGGATAAATACATCAACTTCGATTATTTCTTTGTCCGAAAGGTTATGTTCATTAAATATGCTCAAGGATTTGTGGTACTTCCTGGTGGTTTTGGAACCCTAGATGAATTGTTTGAGGCGTTGACCTTAATTCAAACGGAAAAGATAGGGCGCTTTCCAATTGTATTGGTTGGGGTTAAATTTTGGTCCGGGATTTTTGAATGGATGAAATCGACTTTGGTAGCAGAAGGAAATATCAACCAAGAAGACCTTGATCTTTTCCATATTTGCGATTCGGCAGAAGAAGCAGTTGAGAAAATCACATCATTCTATGAGAAATATAGGCTTCGACCTAATTTCTAGCCAATTAACAAATTTCTGTTTGTAATTGCACGGCCAGAGAGTTTAGCCCCCTATATGCTCGGGTAGATTTGTATTCCAAGGAATCATAACCTCTTGGAATAATGCTAAAGCAAATAATCGTATTACTTAATCTGCTTTCTTTTATCATTATCACAGCATTATTGCCTGCTGATATTAAAATTGAAACCAAACTTCCCGAGTCATCTTCGTTCATTGTTGACTCAACCTATATAATAGAAGTTGCGATTACTAAAGGGGCGATCTTTGGATTTGCGAAATTTCAACAAAACATACCTGCTGGATTTGTCGCTCAACCAGTGGAAACAGCTGATGCCTCTTTCACTTTTGCAGATGGTAAAGTGAAATTCATCTGGATGGCAATTCCCGAGTCCGATAAAGTAACCGTGAGTTACGCGCTAACAGCGTCAGATGCGGCACCAGAACTGGGAATGATAGAAGGTAAGTTCTCTTATATTGAGGATAATGAAAGAAGAAGTTACGACATACCCAATATTCCGATAAAAGTCATTTCGGATGAGCCGATTGTAGTTAAAGTTCCGGCCATTGCAAACGTGAATCGTACAGTAAAAGACCTCGGGGCAAATGAATACGAGGTTACCCTTTCTATAAAAAAGGCAGGAATTGAGGGGTTCGCGAAACTGGAAGAATACTTACCGGCAGGGGCCGAAGCTAAAGTGGCGAACAATAGCAGGGCAGTTTTTAGTCAAGTTGACGACAAAGCGAAGTTTGTTTGGATGGCAATTCCTGATGGAGAAATCGTTTCAGTTTCCTACAATGTCAAAAGCGATAAGGACATTTCAACGAGCCTATCGGCCATGGAAGGTAATTTCTCCTTTCTTGATGAGAATGAAACGAAAACGGTAGCTGTTTTAGGTGGCGCTCCAATTGAAGAACTGCCAGTGGCTAGCACTACACCTTCTAATAAAGAACCCATTCCCGCTGAGGTTAAGGTAGAGGAGCCAACAATTGCAGCAGCTGTTCCGGTTGTGGAAGAGCCTGTTAAAACAGAAGAAATTGCTGCAGTAGAAACTCCAAAACCTCCTAAGAAGGAAGAAGCGGTCGTTAAAACGGAACCATCGCCAAAAGATAAAGGCGATAAAATGATGGTGAGTAAAACAGAGGGCAAGCCGTCCGTTATTCCAAATCCTGAGACTGGTGTGAGTTATAAGGTTCAGATAGTTGCGGGTAAGAAATTAGTTTCAGAAGAATTTCTTCGGAAAACCTACACCTTTAAGGAGCCTTATTTAATTGAAAATCACGAAGGTTGGGTGAAATATACTACGGGACAATTTGGTGAGTATAAAGGCGCTCGCGATAAGCGAGAATCAATTAACCAATCAGGACATAATTTTCCTGGCCCATTCGTGACCGCCTACAATGCAGGTGAGCGAATTACGGTTCAAGAGGCCCTCATGATTTCGAACCAGAAATGGTTCAAATAAGCGCAGATAATGAATTAATTGCTGCGTGTTCCGTCATTCATTACATTAGCGGCTAATATTTTCGGAACGCGAATGACCCTAACTCTACGTTCAAAGGTTTTATCTTTTTGTTTAATTGCACTGCTAGGAGGCGTTTGCACGGACCTTTCTGGACAGGAAGTAGCTGCGACTGGTGTGTCTCCGAGGGTGGCTGAAGATACAGTGGCAGTCAAGCAATGGCACATTCGACCGAAAATATCCGTGGGAGTGGGAATGATGAACTACCAAGGCGATCTCATTGCCACTCGAGGGTATCTAAATCCATTTCAGAATCGCACAGCAGTTCATGTAAATGCTGCTCAATCCCTGAATGATTATCTTGATCTGAACTTTTTTATGCTTTATGGTTCCATTGGAGCAGATGAACGCACGCTAGTTCGGAATTTGAACTTCAGAAGCCAAATAACGGCTGGAGGGATGGCTTTATCTTACAACTTTGATCAATTCTTTAAGGATACTCGGAAGTTGGAGCCATTCATTTCGCTGGGTTTTGAGGTATTTGAGTTCCAGTCTAAAACGGATCTTTTGGATTCATATGGTAACACATATTACTACTGGGATGACGGAACCATCCGAAATATTTCTGAGACAAGTAAAGAATCAGGCCTTGCGCAAGAAATAACCCGTGATTATACGTATGAGACTGATATAAGGAATGCCAATCAAGACGCATTTGGTGATTATCCGGAACGATCGTTTGCAATACCTGCAGGTGCTGGTTTCAACCTTCTGCTTAACAATAAGATGAGTATGAAAATGGGGTTGGAATACCATTGGACATTTACAGATTACATTGACGGAATAACTCCTGAATCAAGGGGGATTCGGGCTGGAAACAAGCAAACGGATAAGTTCTTACACACCTTTGTTCGATTGACATACGATTTAACTCCCGTGCCTCATGAAGAGGCTCCTGATTTTTCTGGAGGTGACAATGCTGATACCGATCAGGATAGTATTGCTGACTTTTTGGATGATTGCCCCGATACTCCATTAGGCGTTGAAGTGGATAGCAAGGGGTGTCCATTAGATAGTGATGGTGACGGTGTGGCTGACTATTTAGATGCGGAATTGAATTCAGCACCAGGCTCTATTGTTGATTCGAGCGGTATTGCCTTAACTGATGCTGATTTTGAAGCGTTATATCTTGAGTGGACGGATGAATCGGGTGATTATTCTCAATATACTTCTACATCGTATTCAGAAGAAACAGCGGAGCGAAAAACAAAGCGAAAGAAGGCTAGCTATACGGTTAAAATTGGTGAATTTGAGGGTGGTGTAGACGACAGTTTAGCGAATGTTTTACTCGGAATGCCAGAAGTAACGACTCGTGTAGATGAGAATGGTAAAACGATTATTGAGCTCACTGGAATTGACAATTTGCCGGATGCATTGCAAAAACGCATGGAACTTGAAACCGCGGGTATTTCCACATCAGGAATAACAACAACGAACGCTTCTGGTAAAACTTCTAAAGTGACCGGAGTGGAGCAGGATATGCTTTCGAATAAAAATTTAGGTATGTCTGTTGAAGAGGCAATCCGAAAAAACAAATCCTTGCCACCTGCAAAAAGACTCATTTTGAACAAAAGTGAGTATACGTTGGATAGACCAATTGACGAGCGTAGCGTTTCTAGAGCTGATGACGCGGCATTTGGAGGTCAAACCGTATATCGCGTGCAGATTGGTGCTTATGCCAACAAGCTTTCAAAAGATGTCTTCGAAGGGATTGACGATTTAATAGTAATTACCACATCTGATGGTTTGACTCGATACTATGTTGGCGCAGTAACAAGCTACAAACAAGTAGCGTCTAGAAAGATAGACATGATAGAACGTGGTTTTGACGGTTCTCACGTAATTCCATTTAAAAATGGACAACGAGCTACGCTTGAATCAAACGGAGACATTCCATCAACTTCAGCTGGCGCACCAGAGTTTGCCAAGAATTTTGGAAAAGTCAAATTCAAGGTTCAAATTGGTTCTTATGTTGGTCAAATTCCAACGGATGTCTTGAACAAGATGATGGACCTTGGTCGAATTGATCAACGTGATGGTGATGCCGGAGCGGTGCGTTATATGACAGGAGAATTTAACAATTTTGGAGATGCCGAAACCTATATGAATGAGCTAATTTCGCAAGGGTTTGAGGGCTCGTTCGTCATTGCAGAATATGAAGGGCGAATTATTTCCGCTACTGAAGGAATACAACTTTTAAAATAAAAAAAATGAAACAATCAATTATTATCGCTGCTTGCATGATTTTCTCTGTAGCAGGTTTTTCACAAACAGCTGAATCTTCGACAAAAGCAACTGAATCTAAAGCAAGTTGCGGTAAAAAAGACAAAGCTGCCTGTTGTGCTCATGCTGAAGCTTCTAAAGGCTGTTCAGATGCAAAGGCTAGCGCAGCTGTAGATGGCGAAGCTCCAAAAGCAACGATCTCTACAAGCGCGGCAACCGAGCCACGCAAGGATGCAAAAGCAACTAAGAAAACGAACTCAGGATTGTAATCCATGTGTTTTGAAAAAAAGGAAGGTGGTCTTAGAGCCACCTTTTTTATTGCAAAAATTTGCCCGATTCTATTTTTAATGGTTCAGCAATGTACCGTTGCTGCTCAAGAGGCCACGTTAAACATTATGTTCTACAACGTTGAGAACCTCTTTGACACTCTTGATAATCCATTAACTGCAGACGAAGAATTTACGCCTTCGAGTGAGTTAGCTTATAATTCGGAACGGTATCAAGAAAAACTGACCAATCTTAGTCGCGTTGTAAAATCCGCATTTGATAATGATCTGCCTGATATTTTAGGATTATGTGAAGTCGAGAATCGGGCTGTAGTAGTTCATTTGGCTACACAAGTGGCGCCCAAGACATTTGGTGTTTTTCATATAGAATCTCCAGACGAGCGAGGAATTGATAATGCCATACTTTATGACCGAAGCCGGTTATCCATACTAGACTCTGGGCTTATTCCCATCGATTTGGGAGAAGATGAACGGCCGACTAGAGGTGTGCTTTGGGCTAAATTTATTGTGGCAAATAGTCACTTTGAATTCTATGTGTTTGTTAATCATTGGCCATCTCGATATGGGGGCGAAGAAGAATCGAATTGGAAACGAATGATGGCTTCGGAAGCCCTTTCCAAGCATTTATTCGAATTGAATAAAACCACTCCGAATGCAGCTTTTATGGTAATGGGTGATTTTAATGATCATCCTTCGAATGAAAGTATGCTGGCGCTTAGCAATTGCGACAAGGGGCCTTGTTTGGTGAATTTGTGTGCCGCATTTGAAGATACGGAAGCTGGTTCCTATGTCTACAAAGGGGAATGGGGTGTTTTGGATCAAATGCTCGTGAGCAAAAATTTACTTGCTAATTCATTAGAATATTCAACTAGTCAAGATCTTGTAGGCTTCGTGAAAAAAGACTGGATGCTATACGAAAGTTCTAGTGATCAGAAGTTTTTCCCAAGTCGGACTTATGGCGGAACCAAGTATTTTGGTGGCTATTCGGATCATTTACCGGTCATTTTGGTGCTTAAGCACAAATAATGCTTCATAAAGATTCTAAAATCACGATTCATTAAAAACCTTCCGTCTCAATATTCGTTAACTTCGATACGTTCACTCCAAATGAAAGTATTCGCACTTTTTTTCTCGTTTTCATTCTTCGCACTTTCCTTAACCGGTCAAAATGATGTAAGCAAGGATGTTGAAAAGCTAAGTCTTTTCCTTAACAGCCTGAACGAACGTTATGTAGATAGCGTTGAAACTTCTACTTTACTTGAAAAGGGTATTCGGTCCATGCTGGAAGAATTAGACCCGCATTCGGTTTATATGAATCCCAGTCAATATATAGCGGCAACGGAGCCGTTAAAAGGCAATTTTAAAGGCGTGGGCATTCGATATCAGATCATACTTGACACTATGACTGTACTGGAAGTAATGCCTTCTAGCCCGTCTGAACGAGGTGGCATAAAGCGCGGAGATCAATTTATTGCCATTGGCAAAGACACCATCGCAGGGAAGAAGCTTTCTTCTGGTGAAATGTCTCGTTTTCTAAAAAGCGATGAAAACATGAATGAACCTGTCAGCATTTTCCGGAATGGGGGGAAGGAGCGATTGGAAATTGTTTTAGAACGGGATAACATTAAAGTGTCCAGTGTGCCAGCTGCGTTTCTTTTAGAAGATCATATTGGTTACATCAAATTCAGCCGCTTTAGTTCAACCAGTCTGACTGACTTTCGTGCCGAGATGGACAAATTGAGGTCGAGTGGAATGAAGCATTTGGTTTTCGATCTTAGAGGAAACAGCGGTGGCTACCTGAACGTAGCTGTAAAAATCTTGGATGAGTTTATACCCGATCGAAGGTTGCTTGTATATACCGAAGGCACGCATCAGTCGCGAAAAGAAACATTTAGCACTTCGGGTGGGCGATTTACACGTGGTGATTTGGTGGTTTTAATCGATGAGAATTCAGCATCGGCTAGCGAAGTGGTAGCTGGTGCCTTGCAAGATCTAGATCGAGCTTTAATCATGGGGCGCAGATCGTACGGAAAAGGATTAGTTCAGCGCACCGTTGAATTTGATGATGGATCGGCCATGAGAATGACTATTTCACGGTATTATACGCCAACAGGTAGAAGCATTCAGCGACCTTATGATGAAGGCTTGAAGGCGTACAAAAGTGAAGGTCGAAAAAGAAAAGAGTCGGGTGAACTCTATTCTGCTGATTCCATTGAGATTAACGACAGCCTTGTCTATTACACGCCTGCAAGAAGGAAGGTATACGGTGGGGGTGGTATTATTCCTGACGTATTTGTGCCAGCAGATTCTTCAAAATCTAGCCCATTTATGCGGAGTTTAGTTAAATCGGGACTTCATGTTAGAACAGCGCTGGACTACGTTGATTCGCATTCCGATGAATTGTCAATTTACCCGAGTGTTCAAGGATATACATCAAAATTTATTGTTCCAGAAACGTTGTTAAACGAAGTCAGGATGGCCGCTTCCAAAAGAGGAGATATCTGTTCGGACGAAGAGTTTGAAGCAGCAAAGATTGATTTGAATGAAGTCATGAAAACACTTATTGCTCGATTCTACTTCGGTTATGAAGACCACTTTTATGTGATTGCATCCTACGATGAGATGATTCATAAGGCAATTGACGACATTCAAAACGATACGTTTAAAGAACTCGGCTTGAAATAGCATGGGACAAAAATCGAGTTCATGCGAATTACTTCGATAATCATCGCGACCACCTTGCTGCTTTCGCTTTTTTTCAATAGAGTTGAAGCCCAGGTTAATCGATTTCAATCGGGGGAGAAATTAACCTATGGCGTTTATTATTACCTCATGGGAGTGTGGGTCGTGGCGGGCGATGTCAGTTTTAGTGTCGAGTCGGCCGAACATAGAGGAAAGCAATGTTTGAAGTTTATAGGCGAGGGAGGAACACACAAACGCTATGATTGGTTTTATAAGGTCGTAGATCGATATGAATCATACGTAAATCCAATCGACATAAGACCCTATCGGTTTCGAAGGGACGTAAGTGAAGGAGACCACTATTTCGTGGAAGATTGCGTGTTTGATTATTCTAAAAACGCAATTTTTTCTGTGCTGAAAATAAAAGAGAAGCCGCTTCAAGTGGATACTTCCACCTTAGTTGATGGCAGCTTCGATGTCTTGTCCATGATTTACCATGCCCGTAACCTTGACTACGAAAGTTTTGAAATCGATCAGAAAGTGCCGATAAATATGTTTATCGATAGGGAAACGCATGAATTATTCATTCGATATCTCGGTGTAGATACCTATAAGCACAGTGAATACGGAGAAATCGAATGCTATGTGTTCAGTCCTTTATTGGTCAATGGCACCTTGTTCAAATCGGGCGAGCGCATGAAGGTTTATGTGACAAAAGATGAAAACGTGATTCCTATTTATGTGGAATCCGAAATTCGGGTTGGATCAATTCGTGCCGAATTGATTGACTATACGGGCCTTAGAGCGAAGCTAGGAGCTGACTAGACGTCATAGCTAATCCGCACTTTATCGGATACTGGCCGCGATTGACAAGTAACAATAAAGCCATCCGCCACTTCACCATCGGTCAACACATGGTTCATTTCCATATTCACTTCTCCTTCTTCCAATTTAGCCATACACGTAGAGCAAATTGCACTGCGGCACGAGAAAGGAGCATCCATTCCCGCTTTGATCGCTGCGTCTAGGATTTTCTCGGTTTTGCCAACTTCAATCGTAGTTTCCTTTCCGTCTAAAATGATGGTTACTTGAGCCATGGTGTTAATTTCTTAATCTATAGTGTTGCGGATAATAGTTGTTCCATCTTCCGGGGATTTGTTTAACCCAGCCCAGAGCGATTTGTTCAAACCCAACCGTCATCCATTTGTTGTCTGCATTTGATGGCGCAGAAATACGCTCTTTTCTCAGATAATTCAAGGCATCATTCAAAGACAAATCAACATCGGGTGTGCAATTCTTGTGCATAGCCAATCCATGAGATGGTATAAAATCGCGTCCTTTTGCTTCAAGGATGGGCAATCCAACGGTTTTAAAAGGCATATGAGAGGGAAGTCTTTGTAGTAATTCCTGACCATTATCATATCCAAAAACTTCGTTGCCTTTCGACCATTGCGATTCAAATTCGATGTTGGAATAGGGCAATACCGCACTTCGAATGAAGGGTGCTGAATCGAACGGACGTTTATTGCGACTCACGTAAGCCGAATCGACTTTTTGTAAGACCGAAATAAATAAACCTTCTCCGGTCGAAATACCGGGCAATAAATAATAACCTAAAATGCCGCCATGCTGCTCGGCAGGCTGGATGTAGTTTTTAAACTCATCCATTTTTGGCAAGCGCAATTCGAATCCATTGGAAAGCAATTGCTGAATTTGCTCTTCGTTTTCTTGCACATTGGTCGTGCAGGTAGAGTAGATTAAATAGCCTCCTTCTTTGAGGCTTTCCGCAATGTTTGTCAGCATTCCACGCTGAGTTAACGCGCATTGCTCAACCAGCTGTGGCGTCCATTGCGTGATGGCAAAATCGTCTTTCCGAAACATGCCTTCGCCTGAACAAGGAGCATCAACCACAATCAAATCGAATACGGCACCTAAATCTGAGAATTTATCAGCGGGTAATTGCGTGACTGCATGGTTCGTGCTTCCCCATTTCAATAGGTTTTCGCGCAAAATGGCATTCCGTTTTCCATCGATTTCATTGGCGATCAAAAAACCATTTTGCTTCAAACGGTCAGCTATGATGGTCGATTTACCTCCAGGTGCCGCACATAGATCTAAGGCCAGCATTTGCTCGCTTTCAAAAGTGATCTGATTCAAAACATATTCGAGTACCATGCTCGATGAATCTTGCACATAGTAGGTCCCGGTATGAAATAGTGGATCGAGGTAAAAGGCCGGACGTTCATCAAGTAGGAAAGCTCGGCTTGACCATGGCACAGCTTTTTGGTGGTCAAACTGAGCGGTCGGTTTGGATGGATTGATACGTACAGAAACGCTTGGAGCTAGCTCGAATCCGGCCTTAACACGATTCGCAACTTCCTCACCAAAATGGGAGATAAGCTGCTCAAAGAATTCGTTTGGGATTATAGCTTCGTCCATAGTTGCCGTAGGTCTGGAAAGGCCAATGCAGCCTTCAATTCTTGCAAATAAACACTTCTGTCAATTTCTCGCGCTCCTAACGAGGCCAAATGATTCGTGTGAAGTTGGCAATCAACAAAGTGAAACTGATGCCGCAAAATAAACTCATGCAAATGATGGAAGGCTACCTTGGAGGCGTCAGAGACTAAGCTAAACATGGATTCCCCGAAAAAAGCGCGACCGAGGGAAACACCGTATAACCCACCCACCAGCTGTCCATCTTTCCAACATTCGAAGCTGTGGGCAAAACCCTGTTCATAAAGGGCGGTATAGGCTTCAAGCATTTCTGGGCTAATCCATGTTCCATCCTGAGTGGGTCGAGGCACATTACCGCAAGCCGCCATAGTCTGATTAAACTCGGTGTCGATGCGCATTTCAAAACCACCTTTTTCAATGGACTTTTTCAACGATTTACTCGTTTTGAAGTCGCCAGGATAGAGCAGCATACGTTTCGGAGGACTCCACCACAGCATGGGTTGATCGGGATTATACCAAGGAAAAATGCCGTTTTCATAAGCCAGAATCAGGCGTTCTAAGCTCAAATCACCACCAATGGCCAATAAGCCATCTTCCTCGGCCAAATCGGGCGAAGGGAAAACGATGGATTCGGGTAATTGGTAAACAGGCATCAGAAATAGATTCGATAGAGCAATACGGGCAAAAACCCAAGTTGGTACCGGTCTTCAAGCCGCAACGAAGTAGGGGAAAATTCTCGAGAGAAAATATTCTTTCGGTTTATAATGTTTTGCAAATCAACGGCCCATTCTTGCGTCACTTTCTTACCATTCATTTTTAGGGCGATGCGTAAATCTGGTCTAAAATAGTCGGGATATTTTCGTTCGAAATGTTGGTTGTAATCGTAAACAGCAAAGCCTGTCAAATCAGTCGCAGCTTGATTCAACGGAGTGTAGCGTAAACCGCCCGCATAAGCTAGTCGAGCATCAATGGTTAGTTTCAATTGATTTTTTGCTTCCTGGTTTTTTGTGAGGCGCCATTCCTTCCCGGCTAATAGCGTATATGCCTGATTCCCGTTAAAAGCAGTGTTATATGATTTGCCATTTTGGGCTGTGTATTCACTATTAAAGATGGAAGCCGTCAGCAAGTAATAGAATCCACGATTTAAGAACCGTTCTAGGGTGATTTCTATCCCGTAATTTTTTCCGCTTCCCTCGTTTACCAAGCGCTGTGGATAGCTGAAATCAAAATTTGCTCCTTGATTTAAAACGGAATATGTTGTGTTTAATGAGTCTATGGGAACTTGAGATAATACTTGATAGTAAGCCTCCACTTTTACATGGGTTTGTTCGCTGATTCGGTAATCGGCACTTACAACATAATGATCGCTTAAAAGAGGTTTCAGGTCTTGATTTCGAATGGTTCCTGCTCCGCTTGCAGTCTGAGTTTTTCTAAAGTATAACAGCATGGGAGGTAATTGACCGTGTCGACCGTAAGCGGCTCCTAGCGTCAATCGAGGGGCGGCTTTATATTTTATTCCCAATCGCGGTTCGATTGTAAAGCTTTCGTTCAATAGAAAAACCAAAAAGTGTACTCCGCCATTCACCGTCCATTTTTCACCAGGACGATATTGATGTTGGACAAAGGGCTGCAATAACCATGTTGTACCGCTGAAATCGCTGCGTGTGAAATAGTCTTGATTGCTTTGAACCCAAAACTTTTCATCCATATTGAAGTAGAGCAAGTCGTTGAATGAACCGATGCGCGTAGTGTGTCTCGCATTGAATTTCTTATTGAACATCAACATGAGCGAATACTTCCCTTCGGTTGAGTTGTTCTTGTATACGTTGAAGGCATCGCCAGCAACATTTAAGGTGTCGTTGATGATAGACCTGCCGTTATAGCTCCAAGAGAGGGTGGCTTTTAAATAAGATTTGCTTCCAATCAGTTGTGTTCGGCTAAGGCCTGCAGCTGCCATGCTTGTTCCATAATAAAGGTCTTCGCCTTGATCGTCAAAGAAGGTGTCGTCCGGATCTTTTTCAGCATCCAAAAAGGCGATATTGCTTATACCTGCCAAACCGAAAATGTCCCATTTCCCGTGCTTGTCAGGTAGGTTAATGTGAAAATTTCCGTCTTGATATTGAGGAACAGCAACCGTTCCGAAGCTCAAGCCCATGACCTTAAAAAGCTCAAGCGTAGAGTAACGGTAATTGACCAAATAACTCGCCCTACTTTTTCGCGACAAGGGACCTTCGGCCATTAATTCGGCCCCATTGAATCCAATCTGTCCAAGAAATTCGTGTTTTTCATCGTTTCCATTCCTCAAATGAAGGTCGAAGGCACCCGCATAAGCATTTCCGTATTCAGCTGGAAAAGCTCCCGTGAAAAAGTCTGAATTACTGAGAACGTTATTGTTTAAAATGGAAATTGGACCACCGGTTGATCCTTGAAAAGAAAAGTGATTGGGATTGGGAATGTCAATTCCCTCAAGCCTATAGAGTACGCCAAATGAAGAGTTTCCGCGAATTATGAGATCGTTGCGTTGGTCGTTCACAATGCCCACGCCAGCGAAGTTCTGCGCCATTCTGCTTACATCATTTAGGCTTCCGGCATAACGTTGCGATTCTTCAACCGAAAAGGTTCGAGCGCTCACTGTGGCCATTTGATTCAGCGTTTCTGTCTTGTCTCGATCGGCAGTAACAACGACTTCCTCGCCTAAAATGGCGCTTTCTTGCATTTCAATTTGAAGTACCGCTTCCTTAGATGAATTCAATTCAACACTTGGCAAAAGGACTTCCTCGTAGCCAATAAAACTCACTTTTACCGCCACGCGACCGATTGGGATTCCTTCGAGTTTGAAATAACCCTCTACGTCAGCCGTGTTGCCAATGAAGGGATCGGAATTTACGATAACCACATTTGCCCCTATCAGAGGTTGTTTGGAGTCTTTATCTACAACTCGACCACGGATTGTTTGGGTTAATTGCGCCCACGAAACCAAGCCTAGCAAGCTGAAACAAAGCGTTAAGAAGAGTGCACGCATTAAAAAGTCGGTCGAACGGGTTTATTGTCGAGAATAAGTTCAATGGCATCTATTACTTCATCCGTAAGCAGGGGCAAGGCATCCATGGCTTTTAAGTTTTCTTTCAGCTGAGAAAGCTTTGTGGCTCCTGTTATGACAGTACTCACATTTGGGTTTTTCAAACACCAAGCGAGCGCGAGGTTGGCCATAGAAACATTAAGATCGGCTGCAATTTTTTCCATTCGGATGACTTTAGCCACGTTTTCATCGGTCAAAAGCTTTTCGCGAATCCATTGCATGTCGGCTAGCGTTAACCGCGATCCGTCAGGAATGCCTTTGTTGTATTTTCCAGTCAGCACTCCGCTGCCCAAAGGCGACCAAATGGTGGTGCCTAAGCCATAATCCCGAAAAATTTTGAAAAAATCTACTTCTACTTTTTGACGCACCAACATACTGTATTGGGGTTGTTCCATGCTCGGAGGAATCAAATGATTCATGCGTGCCACCATGATGGCTTCTTGTACTTCTTGCGCGCTCCATTCGCTGGTGCCCCAATAAAGCACCTTTCCTTGCTGAATCAAATGATTCATGGCCCAAACCGTTTCTTCCATCGGTGTGTTTTTGTCGGGGCGATGGCAGAAATAAAAGTCCAGATAGTCGACCTGCAGCCGCTTCATGGCCCGCATGGCAAGCTTCTACGAGGTGTTTTCGGCTGAGGCCTTTTTGGTTAGGCAATTCACCACCCCAAAACGCTTTGGACGATACCAAGAAGGTGTCGCGGTTCCAATTGGCTTTTTTCAGCACTTCACCCATAACAACTTCCGATTCGCCTTTGGCATACACCTCGGCATTGTCAAAAAAGTTGACTCCGTTATCGTAGGCATATTCCATGCATTCGGCAGCCACCTTTTTGTCGATTTGATTGCCAAAAGTTACCCACGAACCAAATGACAATGCGCTTACTTGCACGCCTGCTTTTCCTAGTCTTCTATACTCCATAAGAATTGTATTGAAATCCAAATGTAGCCTTCATTAAATGTCTTCGTCTCGGATATATGTCCAAATTTGCCGTCAATACTTCCGATTATGAAAAAAACAGTACTCCTCGTTGTCATCGCTGCATTTGGGTTTCATCAACTTCAGGCCGCTGAAGGCGACACCACTTGGGTGAATTCGCACCAAAACACGCATTGGGACTGGGCTGGAAATTGGTACGACACCACAGCTTTTCCTGAATCAGGAATCTACCGAAGGATATTGATGCATTATACGCTCGGCTGTCCGTCTATCGGTTGCAGTGAGTGGGATTACACAACTAAGATTGAAGTGGCCAATCCGTTGAACGACAGCACAACACAATGGTTGGAGTTGGTGCGCATTATGACGCCCTACGCTGGCGACCGCAATGAAGGTTGGACCCACGAATGGATCATCGATGTGACAGATTACGCATCTGTGTTAACCGGAGAGCGCATCATCAAAGCCAACTATGGAGGCTATCAGGATGGCTTTACCGTTACCATCGACTTTGAAATGATTGAAGGAACACCGCCACGCGAAGTGCTTGCCATTGATCAAATCTATCACGGCACGTTTAAATATGGTTTCACCAGCGATCCCATTGAAAGCCATTTGGTCGCTACGGATGTGGATGTTCATGCAGACATGAAATCGGCAAAATTTCGCTATGTAGCTTCGGGTCACAGCTTTGGTGGCAATGAAAACTGCGCAGAGTTTTGCAAGAAATACTACCGCCTTTATGTAGATAATTCGCAAGCCGTAGAGCGCGACATTTGGCGAGACGACTGTGGTGCCAATCCATTGCGTCCGCAAACGGGCACTTGGATTTATGAGCGCGCTGGTTGGTGTCCAGGCGCTGAAACCAGGCGCTATGACGATGAAATCGGAAATCGTTTGGATGCCGGTTCAACCAACACACTCAATGTGGATATGGAAAACTACAACTACACCGGAGGTGCGGGCTTTGATCCGCAGTGGATTATCGAGTCGGTGTTGTTTCAATACGGTCCATGGAAACACGCCATAGATGTGTCTGTTGATGATATCATTCGACCTTCGATGAAAGATCAGCACAGTTTGGAAAACCCAATTTGCAATAATCCAGAAGTGGTCATTTCCAACCAAGGATCGGAAGTCATTACGAAAGTGGTCTTAAACTATTGGGTTGAAGGCGGATTTGAAGTGTTTGAATACGAGTGGAAGGGCGTTTTATTCCCAGGCACCTTCGCTGCTGTTTCCTTGCCTTCCACCGACTGGCATTTGTTTGGAGGTTACACATCGAATGTCTTTCATGTGGAAGTGAAAACAGCGAATGGCGAAGCTGATGCCGGAACGGACAACAATCATATGAAATCGCGTTTTGAAGAACCAACCGTCATGCCTTCGGAATTTATCATAGCGTTTAACAACAATGGCGCAGCAGGCGAAACCAGCTATCGCATTGAAGACAGCAATGGCGATGTGGTTTTTCAACACGGTGGTTATGCGGCTTTTGAAGTCGATCAGGATACGGTAGCCTTAGATTCAGGCTGTTACACCTTGATTTTAGAAGACACCGACTGCGATGGTATGAGCTTTTTTGCCAATAGCGATGGCGTAGGCCGCGTGTGGATTCATCCAAATAGTTCCACCAATTTTTTTCCGCCCATTCACAAGTTTGACGCTGAATTTGGATGTGGATCGCAGTTGACCTTTACCGTTGGTTATCAACTTGGGAATAAGGAAATACACCAGGTAGATCAAGCCATTCTTCGCGCTTACCCAAATCCATCATCGGATCAAGTAACGTTGGCCATCGAACAAGCCTTTGAACAAGGCGAGTTGAGCATTTACAATCAAGCGGGGCAGTTGGTGCGTCAGCAAGTTGTTGCAGGCCTCAATGCCGTTGTTATTGCTGGGCTGGAAGGCGGTGTTTACACGGCTCACTATCAAAGCAAGGGCAGCAGCGCGAGCACGCGATTTATTGTGATTAAATAAGTTAGGACTGAATTATTGGAGCACTACTTCCACCGCAATTTCATTTTTCCGGTTCACCAATTCATAGGGAGGATTGTAACCGAAATAGTTGAATTCGCCCGTGTAAGGAATGTTGTTCTCAGCTAAAAGCGCTTTGAGCTTTTCAGTGTATTCGGCAATGCGCTCATCTGTTGACCAACCTCCAAACTGAATAGCTGCCATGGTTTTGGCTGGCTGTTCTTCAAATCTGATTTTTCGGTTGTTTGGCTTTGGCAAATCATCCATTGCCATTCCTTCGGGCACTTTGAATCGCATGGTTACTGAGTCATCCATGGTCATTGCTACCGGGCTGGTCATGGCAATTTTTTGACTGCGATCATTGTCGCCAAAAATATAACCAGCTAGCGTTCTAAATCCTTGACTGCTAACGCTTTTGTAAGAAGCTGCCTGCATGGCAACACTAGTAAACAATGCGGGTTCATATTGTCGGATTTCAAACGAACCAAAGTCTTTAACCACAGTGTAGGCGTGCGATTCGGTTTTATTGGTTGAACTCATAACAAAAGCTTGGGCGATGATGAAAATGACGGCTAATACAACCGTAATGATGATGAAGATTTTCATGGTGGATTTTGTTCTATACAACAGAATGTTACCGCCATTGTTCAGTTTGAGTATGAAATAAAAAACGGCTCCGTCAGTTGACGAAACCGTTTTCATTACAACCTACCGATATGAATTGGGGATTCGGAGGGTTCTGCGAACTAGGGTTAGAACGCTTTGATCAATTTGCTTCGTGTCGTAGTTTGGTGATTGGATATGGTTTCAATCACATACATGCCAGTTGACCAATCTGCGGTGTTCACCACGTTCGACTTTCCTTTAAAAACAACAGCACCTTGCGCGTTGTATATCACTATTTGAGTATCGCTTGGAGCGGAAATGTGCAATAGGTCTTGGAAAGGGTTTGGGAATAAAGTCACTTGATTGGAAGTTAATTCGCCAACGGAAGCAGGGCCTTCAACCACGTCATTTACATTAATGGCAAACACACCTTCTCGCGTCAATCCGCCTTGGTCTGTTACTTTGATCCGAACAGACATGACAGGAAGCGTTTCGTAATCCAAGGCAAGCAATGTTTGTAATTCATCACCAGCTATTTGAAATGAGGCGTTGTGTGTATCACCCGTTCCAGCGACTAGGCTGTAGCTAAAGTTTAAATCGTCATCACAATTGTCGCTGCTGCTTAAGTTGCCTATTGTTGAACCCACAGCCGCGTCCTCGTTTATGGAATTGTTGCTCAAGCTTAGGCTTTCGGGAAGGTGGGTGTCGTCAATGGTAAAAACGAAAGGACTGGCCGTTGATCCCGTTCCACCAGTTAATCCACCAATGGTGAGATTACCATATCCTAAGCTTCCAGCGACTGCAATCTGTCCTTTGTCGTTCGTATGAATAGAAGGACAAATATTCCAACCCGTTGATGCTCCACTACTCAATACCCATTGGTGTTGTAGTGATGTGTCTATTCTTCCAATGAGAATAGATGCATGTCCCGTTGTGCCGGCATAGTCAGTCCCATCGATGTTAATGCCTGTTGTCATTCGAATGGATGTGACTAAGGTGTTGGAACAAAGATCCGCTTCAATGCGATGAACTAATCCATCTTCGGCCTTGGTAAACGACAGACTCAAGCAAAGCTCCAGCAGGCGATAATTTCATGATCAAACCATTGTATTGGTTACTCGAAGCGGAAATGGTCGTAGAGCCATAGGTGAAATCTCCTTTCAATCTTCCAGCATAATAAATATTCCCATCCGACCCTACGGCTGTGCCAAGCATATCGCTTCTATTGTTGGCAGCAAAGCATCCTTTCGCCCATTGTAGTTGGCCACTAAAGTTCAGTTTCGCAACGAAACCGTTGTTGTCAGCCGCGTGCAATGAGTCGGCAATAAAAAGTGGATGACCAGCATAGCTTCCTGCCACATAAATACCGCTGTTGTCAATGGCGAGGTTGTTGACCCACATATTGGCCGAATTTCCAATGTTTCCATAGTTGACTTCAAACTCATAATTCCAAATATTTAGGCTCGTAGTTGTGTTTTCATTCACCTTAGTTACAAATCCTTTTGCAGGAAATGAATAACGAATTCCACAGATGTAAATATCACTGCCTTTAACTTCCAAATCAATGGGAACAGCCGTTTCATTGTAATCGTGTAAGTTGATGCATTTTATTGGATTTCCATCTATATCTGCTATGAAAAGCTGAGCCTCTTGGAAGCTTCCTCCGGCTGAAACTGTAACCGTATCCCAATTGAAAGCTTGAGTAATCGAACCAATGAAATAGAGGCGATTGCTCGTTATTCGCATGCTATAAAACTGCTGATAATTTCCTCCTGAATAATAGTTGAAAAGCGTATCCAAAGTGAGATTGGTGTTTTGTCGAATGATGATCGTTTGAAACCCTGAAAAGCTACCAACCGTGTGTTGAAGTGTAGCTAAAACGTAACGATTTCCATCCGAATCGATTTGAGTAGATACACGTCCTTCCTGTTGATTGTATCCGAATACATCAAGTTTGTTGACGGTTTGGGCCCGTAAAGATTGACAGCCGAGTAAGGCCGATAGGGCGATCAAAAGAGTTGATTGTAATATTGTTTTCATATCGTTATCTGTTTATGCTTCGAATTTCCATCGATCTTCAATTCTATCTGCGGATCAGTTAACGAATGGTCGTTCTAACTTAATGAAGTGCAGGCCTCATTCTGAGTAAAGGGTAATTTCGTCCGTATCATGAAAGCCATACTTATTGACGATGAAGAAAATGCACGACAAGCCTTAAAAAGCTTGCTGGAGCTATATTTTCCGGAGGTTAGCGTGTTGGCTCAGTGCGAAGATGTTCCATCGGGGGTGCGCGCTATAAACAGCTTCAAGCCTAATCTAGTTTTTCTGGATATCGACATGCCAGGATATTCAGGACTGCGCCTGATTGAGTTTTTTAATGCCGATCAGCTCGATTTCCAAATCGTATTCATCACAGCCTATAATCAATATGCAGTGCAAGCCTTTGAGATGAGTGCATTGGACTACATTTTAAAACCCGTTGGGAAGGACGATTTAGGGCGTGCCATTTCAAAGGCGAAAAAGCTCATGGAAAGTGAGTCAATGGTTGAACGGATGGCAGCTTTGAAGGTGAATTTAACCAATGATGCGCCAAAGCGCATTGCCGTTCCGAGTGCATCGGGTTACAACTTTGTGGCCGTTGATCAGCTCATGCGCTTGCAATCTGATGGTCCATATACCCATTTGGTTCAAACTAATGGTGAGAAGATGATGGCATCGCGCACTTTAAAAGAGTTTGACGACATGCTTCAGACAAATCGGCCGCATAAATGTTTCCTGTTACCTGAGCAGAAGTGGCATAACCTGTGGCGTTTACCAATGACAAACCTGTGATATAAGATGTGGCCGCTGGACTTAATCCTAAATGACCTGTTATAGCGGATGTAGCACTATTATTAATGGCAGTTTTTGCCAAAATCACATAGTTTGCTGCACCTCCTAAATCTACCTGAGCTAATGTAGCGGACGTTCCGCCCGTGGTGAAATTCCATACGGTAGCGTTTGAAAGTGATTTACCCTCAAGGTCTTTTGCCCCAACTGTAATTGTGGCAGTGTATGTGGAACTTGGATCTAAGTATTCATTTGGTGAGAACGATGCGGAAGTGCCACTAAAACTAACCGATCCGGATAAAGAGACGGATCCCTTCTTGAGTTGAAAAGTTGCTTCACTGATCGAGGCTTCATCCATTTCTTCGCTAAATAGTATGGATAATTGGACATTACGCTCCACATTGGTTGAGGCATTAACTGGTAGAGTTGACTTAACCGTTGGCGCAACGTTTTCTATGATGACAATAGGATCTGGGTCGTCTTTTTTACAGCTAACATTGACTAATATCGATAAGAACAAAAGCGCGAAAACGAGATTTTTTGAATTCTGAAACATATAATAGGTTTATAGATTGCCCAATTTGACAACCTGAGCACAAAGGAGATGTCAATTGCAGCTTTAAGCATTACACAATCAAATCCTTTAATTACATAATTCACGCTTATTAAGGGGCATGGTTTCCGCTCTTGCCAAGCTTGGGTTTTGAGACTTGTCAGATTCTCATGATTTTCCCAATTGTTTGGAGTATTAAACCTGTGAAATGCCAATCGATTCAACCTTGCAAGCGGTTGTGACGATATCGGAGAAGTCAAACCCATCCATGGCTATAGAAGCCTTAGATGAAATCGAAAGAGTCGGGAATAACTTGGAATTAATCCACTGAAGCCGTTTCCAAGGCTTCTTTTAGAGAAATAGGTTGGCCATTCTTAAACCCAACAGCTAAGGCTTTTGGAAAACCATTTTTCTCCAATTTGGACTTTTCCAACATCGCTTCCTCGATGGAGTCGAAATGACCAATGGCATAGTGGTATTTTCCTCCATACTCGTAAATACTTACCTCCTTGTATCCAGAAACTTCGGGTAGGGTAGGCAATAAAGAATTTACCACAAACAAGTCAACTTTAAAGTAGGCTGAAGTTGGTTTTTGCGGTTTAGTAATTTCGCTCATAGCTCGATTGGCATTAGAGTTGGCAGCTTTTAGTCGGCTGTTTTCCTTCTCAGCTTTGGCAAGTGCCTCGCGCATGGCATCTCGTTCTTTGCGCATTTCCTCTACGTCAGCACTCAATTCAGCAAAAGCCAATTCGTTGCTCATTAGTGCGTTTTCAAGTTTGGCCTCTAAGATGGTTGCTCGTTGCACATAAGTGAATTCTTTTTGTTGGCTTTGAAGCACTTGACGTTGTAAGGCATCAATGTCTTTCTCTAAGGTAGATTTCCGTTTATCCGACTCAACTGCCAAGGTGTTCAATGAATCAATTTTATGATCGCTAATCTTTAAGTTTTCCAGTGAGGCTTGCAATTCATTTTCAATCGCTTGCTGCATGGCCTGCGCTTCCGCTAATTCTTGTTCGCGTTGAATTAAAGCTTGGCTAACACTTGCTATGGAGTGTTCTTTATCTGCAATTTGATTTGTTAGCGATGTGACTGATATTCGCGCCATGTCTTCGCGGTATCGGCTTGTTTTTAATTCGTCACGAAGCGCTGTAATTTCCAGCCGAGCTTCGCTTTCCTTTGTACTTAATTGATTTACTCGATACATTAAATTGTGCGCTTCTTCCAATTGCCGCGATGTTGCAATTTCCAACGCCCTCATGTCTTTTTTAGCTTTCGCATTTTGGTTTTCAAGCGATTGTAATTCCGCATCTTTTTGTGAAATTTCGGATTTCAATACGTCATCCTTTGATTCCAGTTGAACAAGCAACTGTTTTAAGCTATCCAACTTTGGATTTGCTATTCCGTTGCTGGCAATAGAAGTTAGGCTATCAATTTTGGCCTCGTATTTTCCGATCCGTGATTCGGTTGATTGCAACTTACCTTGCAGCGATTGATTGGCTCGTGCTTGTGTGTCGAGGTTTCGGGCAAGGTCTTCTGACTGTGCGAGTAATGCTTCTCGATCTTGTTTCAGGCGCTCTATTTTATCGTGTTGACTCTTTACGTGTTGTGCTTGAAGAGATTGTTCCTTTAGCTTCATTTCGAGTTCATTTTTGAGTCGAATAACCTCAACACTAACATCGCTTTCGGACATACCAGCGCTCGCGATTAAATATTCCAACGAATCGATTTGCTTTTGCTGACGAGCTTCAATTCTGTTTTTTAGCGATAGATCGGCTTCGAGTCTACTGGCGCGATCCATTGCTGCTGCCTGATTTTTAAACTGTTCAGCCAGCTTCAAACTCATTTGTTCGGCATAGGCGCGCGCTGAGTCGGCCTCGTGCTTCAACTTACTGAAAGTGCTTTCTTGCGATACGATCTCTGCTCGCAACTTGGCATCTGATTGCTGAATACTGGACAAACGATTGCTCAATTCGCGAATTTGTCCTAGAATTTCTGCATTGTTGCCCCCATTCGAGTTTTTTAAACTGCGTTCCAAAGTGGCTAATCGTTGAATGTTTTCCTCTTCTTTTTCTTGTTTGCTGCGCAAATCTTCGCTCAACTTTGATATGAGTTCCCCTTTCATTCCTACCTGCTTTCGCAGATAAACGATTTCGGCCTCCGCTTGAGTTAGTCGGTCTTTTCCTAAAAAGCCCTCTAAGTTTTCAATGTCGTCTGGCGATACTTCCACACTAATGGCAATCTCACTATCATTAAACTGACGGCCGTTTTCCTTTATCCCTTGATCCGAAACCTGAGCTCGGATATAAATCACTTCACTTTTCACCTCATCGCCAACCTTTATGGTGATGTATATCTCATCATGAAATAAACCATCAAGTGTCAATGTATTGAGTTTGACTTTTACAAAACCATATTCACCTGGCAATACTTCTGAGTGGGTATGGATGAAGCTTAAAGCTTTGCTCACCGATCGCGCTGAGAGAATGGTCGCCTCGGCTTTGCTCGTATTTCTGAACAGGAAGTCTTGTTCAAAGGGTAGTTCAGATTTCCCGATGAGTCCAAAATCGTATTCCGTTTTATTGAATACCAAGTTTGATTGCGCTTGAATTTGTGCGCCAAATTGCCATAAAAACAGAATGAGAAGTAGTTGTCGAATCACGCTACCGAAGGTAGGGGCTTGGTTTTAGTGATTATGAGGGTCATCGCGGTGTTATCAACACGGCAACGTATAAATCGAAGCCAAAATATAAGGCACAAAAAAAGGGCAAGCTACTTACATCGCACCGCTACAACCGGATACCCTTGCTTCATTCCTGACCTGGGGGAGTTCACCAGGAGCTGGTCGTATAAGACTTGCCCTTAAGGGCGCAAAGGTAAAATTGACTTTCATCCTGACAACACCAACTTTCAACAAAGACGATTCCTTACATTTGCCCTCCCAAAAAATGAGAAAACGTATTACCATTTTAAACTACGCGAGCATTGCAGGATTAGCAGCGTTCGCGGTGTATATAGCAATATATTATGTACTTGGATTGACACCAATGGGTGGTGTTGGATATGCAGTTTGGTTAATTCCAAGCGGCATTTTTTACCTTGGAATTAAGAAATATAGAGAAGAGGAGAAGGAAGGGTTTATCGATATTCCGAGTGTTTTCGGCAATGGCGTATTGTTTGCTTTTGTCTATGCATCAATGGTTTCTATGCTGCTTTTTATGTATTCGCAATACGATGGTAGCTTAGTTCAAGAAGGCGTTGGTCAATTGTTGGAAGAGTTTGGAAAAAACAAAGAGGCCTACCTTGAAGCGGGCAGTAAAGAAGAATACCAACTCACATTAGATATCCTCGAAGCCTATGGAAGCGTTCTGATATCCATTGGCATCTTTATGAATCTTTTCTTTGCTAATGTAATTTCCTCTCTTGCTATTGCTTTTATCGTAAAAAAGGAAAGACCAAATTTCACTGATGGAGTATAATCAACCCAATATTTCCGTGGTCATTCCTTTGCTGAATGAAGCAGAGTCACTTCCTGAATTGCACGCTTGGATCAAGCGGGTGATGGATGCTAATTCTTTCTCTTATGAGCTTTGGTTCATCGATGATGGAAGTACAGATGATTCATGGAAGGTTATTGAATCGCTTCACAAGCAAGATTCAAATGTGAAAGCCATTAAGTTTCGTAGAAACTACGGAAAATCGGGTGCACTCAACGTTGGTTTCGAAGCTGCAATGGGAGAGGTTATCATCACAATGGATGCGGATTTACAAGATAGTCCAGATGAAATTCCGGAGTTGTATCGCATGATTAAGGAAGAAAGTTTAGACTTGGTTTCTGGCTGGAAAAAGAAGCGTTACGATCCCATTACAAAGACTATTCCGACCAAATTGTACAACTGGGCAACGCGTAAAATGAGTGGCATTTACCTCCATGATTTTAATTGTGGTTTGAAGGCTTATCGTCACGATGTTATAAAAGCCATCGAAGTTTACGGTGAAATGCACCGTTATATTCCGGTGATTGCAAAATGGGCGGGATTCAAGAAAATTGGTGAAAAAATTGTTCAGCATCAAGAACGTAAATACGGGACTACCAAGTTTGGCATAATGCGCTTTATCAATGGGCCACTTGATTTATTGAGCATTTCTTTTGTGAGCAAGTTTGGTAAAAAACCCATGCACCTTTTTGGTTTGATAGGCACGGCCATGTTTATTGTTGGATTCTTCCTTGCTGCATATTTAGGGTTAGAAAAACTCTATTATCTCAGCTTGAAAATCAAAGCGCCTTTGGTTACCGACCAGCCGTTTTTCTACATTGCCATGACCACAATGATTATGGGTGTTCAGTTGTTCATTGGTGGATTTATGGGTGAAATGATGTCACGGAATGCTCCCGATAGAAACCTCTATTTAGAGTCCAAGCGACTGAGCTAACTGCGCGTTTAGCTGCAACAATTCTTGATTTTCTGGAGCGATTTGCAAACAACCATCGCAAATGTTTTTTGAATCGGTAAGCCGATTCAGCATAGCGTAGGTCTTCGCGAGATTCAAACATATATCCGCGTCCTTTGGATTGATGGCATAAGCTTTTTCAAAAGCAGACAGTGCTGCTGGCATTTCTTGGGAGATTCCATAAGCGATTCCCAATTGCATCCATGCCGTAGCATCGTTTGGATTCATTTCTAGGTAGCGTCCCATCGACTTTTTCACACCCTCCCATTTTCCTAATTCGCCATAAATCAAGCCGAGTTCATGATGAAACTCTTGCACTTCATATATGCTCGAGGCTTGTTCAATCAGTCGTGCAGCCGATTCGTAAAAGGTGACTTTTTGCGCCTGGTTAGTCGCTTTCTCGGCTTTGGCTTTGTAAATGTTGGCTAAGTTGTGATGCACTTTTGCGTTATCTGTCAGATGCTTTAAATCGGTGCTAAATAGCACTTCATCGCTTGCCCAAGCTTTGTTACGGGTCATGGTGGTGAGGCTTGCTAAGGCCACTAGGACTGAAATGGATAGCAAAGAAAGTTTCTCCGCAGGCAGCTTCAGTTTACCAAACAATTTCGATAGTCCATAAATGAACAGCAACACGAAGCCAAGCGAAGGCATAAATAAAAGGCGTTCGGCCATGGTGGTTCCTATAGTGATGAAGAAATTAGAAACCGGAAATAAGGGAAGAATGAAAAAGTGCCAACATCAGTGTGGTGTTTTGCGATGTTGACTCCAACCTGTGCTTAAATTGACGTCCACGCCAAACGACCAAAGCCAGCAATAGGACAATTGTTATAAGCACTTGCAGATTCGAAAATGTAACTACTGGAATCGTATTGAAACTATAGTCGTAAACGAGTGGGTAGGGGATAGGGGATGAAAGCAAGCGGATGTAATCTCCAAGAATCCAAAATTTAGTCGCCAAAATATCCGATACAGCTGCGGATTGAACAAGGGCATTATCAAATACATGGTATTGCCGATCGGCCAGTAAATCTGTAACGCTAAAAATACATGGATAGATAAACTACCACCGTTGCCAGCGGAACGAGCGAAGATTTAATTGAATCCATCATGATTGGCTTGGATCGAAAGGCGAGTAGCGGAAAAATGAGAAGTAGAGCGATGGAAGTCTCTTTTGACAACATGGAAAGCAAAAAGAAGAACCCGGTCATACCTAGCTGAATTGGCTTTTTGTCGTTGAGCCATTTTTGAAATTGAATAGCGCTCAATACAAAAAACAACATGCAATAAATTTCATCGCGGCTTTTGATGTTGGCCACTACTTCCGTGTGAACAGGATGAGCCCGCAAAGAGCAATACTGCACCAAAAGTCAGTAACGGACTAAAAAAGTTG
The DNA here is from genome assembly GCA_943788145.1 of uncultured Flavobacteriales bacterium. GTDB lineage: Bacteria > Bacteroidota > Bacteroidia > Flavobacteriales_G > Salibacteraceae > SHAN690. The sequence goes on along the minus strand of CALSPD010000015.1, from coordinate 22,074 downwards.
GAGCATCAACAACCAACGCAATAGAACCACACATAATAAAGCATAAAACAACATATTGAAGAAATGCCCAACGGCAGGAGAAGTGCCAAATACTGCTCGTTCGATCGAAAAACTCACCCCACTAATCGGACGATAATTGCCTCTCATCTTTTCCATTGATTCCAAACCAATAGCTGTGGGTGAAATGTTCGCTAATTCCAGCAAATCCCTGTTGCGTAAAGCTGTTTTGGGTTATAATGGCCTTATCATCCAGCACATATCCATGACCCAAGGTATTGGCATAAATGCCAGCGGCCATAACGAACAAAACGATGTAGTACCAAATCTTCACGGTTCAAACTTCGGATATTTTATGGCTACAATCAATGGCTACTTTTGCGACCATTCATTCGAGGGAAAAGTGTTTATGATCAAGGAGTATTTACAGTCAAAACTTTCAAAGCGCCAGTATGAGTTGATGCGTATGCTCAGTTTTGAATATAACGATGGAAATGCCGCATCACAGCTCCTGCTCGTTTTGAAACTAAATTGGACAAATTGCATTTGGGCTGTGGCGACCGTCATTTGAAGGGATGGCTTAACGTTGACATGTTCGGAAGCGATTTTGAACCTAGATATTGCAACGGGTACGCTTCCCTTTTCCGAGGGCCAATTCCAGACCATTGTTTTCACAACATGTCATCGAACATTTGACCATAGAAGATGAATTGATTCCACTTTTAAAAGCGTGCAATCGATGCATGAAATCGGGCGGAGCGATTTGGCTTTCAACGCCAGATATGGAGAAGGTAGCCAAGTCCTATGTGAATCACAATAATGATGACATGGTGGCCGATCGGCAAAAGCGACTTCCAAATTGGACGTTAAATGGCTTGCCCAATCAGCACTTTATGAACGACATGTTTCATCAGCAATTGGAACATCGAAATCTTTTCGATTTTGAATTATTGAAATGGACCTTAAATCAAGCGGGGTTCAATCGCGTAGAGCGAAGCGATGAAGGCAGTTTGTTGACTGCATTCCCCCGAATTTCTTGAGCGAAAAGACGATTATCAGTCTGTTTATGTGGTAGCCTATAAAGCATGATATGCGGGCTTGGCTAGAAGAACATAAAACTCATTTTTAGTATTCTTTTAATTGGAACGGTCTCGCGTTTTTGGGCCTTTTGGGAATTACCATTTACGCACGATGAATTGAGCGCCTTGTTGCGGTCGCGTATAAGCTCTTGGCAAGAATTCATTGACATTGGCATCAAAATGGACAACCACCCAGGCGGAGTGCAATTGTTGATTTGGGTGCAAACTATGGTAGGTGGCTACGAAGCTTGGTGGATAAAACTGCCTTTCCTTATTGCGGGTGTCTGGTGCATTTGGATGATCTATTTGGTCGGTTTTTCGATTATACTCAAAGGAAACTGGACTGTTTTCTGGGGCTCTTATCGCCACGCTTCAATTCCCCATTAGCTTTAGTCAATGGGCGCGACCTTACATCGTTGGATTGTTGGTCGTTCTCACCTTAACTTGGGTGCTGGCGCGTTTGCTTTATGAGCGAAAATCACCCTGGAAATGGATAATTGGCTTCGCGTTTCTCATGGCCACATCAGGCTATATACACTATTTCACTTTGCTGCAGACCATCCTAGTGAGTTTCGGGTTTTTCATCATGCTTGATCGAGCCAAGCGCCTCAAATTTGCTCCTGGGAGGACTTCTTGGATTTGCCCTTTGGTTGCCTCATTTAGGCTTAACACTTTTTCATTTAGAACGCGGTGGAATTGGCAATTGGCTGAAAGCTCCTACAGCCGACTATTGGCAACACATGTTGTCCTACACCTTCCAGTTTTCGTGGTGGCCCATTTTACTCATTGCCATTGCGATTATTCCGGCTTTGCTCAAATGGAAAGAATGGTTTTTTAAACTTGATCGATGGGTGATGGTAGCTTGTTTCACTTTGCCCTTTGCGATCGGATATTTTTATTCCATTGGCCGAGCACCATTGTTGCAACCAAAGTGTGTTGATTTTTTCGTTGCCGTTTTTATTGCTTTGGTTGGCTTCGTTTGTTCCAATTCAATCCAAACGAGTGCCGATTTTCATTGGCTTGTTGATGGCAATTAATGTCTTCGTATTGATTAATCAACGGAATCATTATACGTTAAACTATCAATCGGAATATGGATCGGCTCTAGACAGATTGGCGCAGTTAAAACAAGCCGATCCTAGCCTAGTCAATATCATTGATCTTCGTCAAGATTTTGTTGACATGATGATGGAAACTGATATGACAACGGTGGATAATGTTCAATTTTTAGCGCCTTTTATGGCCGATCATTCGCTAGAAACGTATCTACAATCCTTGACTTCCGATCGCATCTTTTTTGCCATGAATGTCGGCACGGATCCTGAATCTTTTGCTGCCGTGCTCCATCACTTTCCTTGCATGGAAGAAGCGCATTACTACCATGCAGGCGAAGCGTATTTGTTGTCGAAAAACTGCGATTCGCGCATTGAACTTAAAGTGGGAATAAGGGAAGAAATCATCAAAGCTGGGGCTGAACCATATTCGGAGGCCATCAAAGTGAATTTGGGGAGATTTATCAGCAAAATCTAATACCCATTTTGTGTTAGACTATAGTGGTTATGCAGCTGAAGCTTCTACGGTTGTCGAAGTGAAATCAGATCTAGAACCGCTTTGGCGTGGTGTCAGCATCAACGATTTCTATAATCCGACTGCTGACCATCAACGAGCCTATCACGTTTTATATAATTCTGAAATGAAATACGATGGCAATATTGAGTTGAAATCCTTTGTGTGGTTGGCAAAAGGCGATTCTTTGCTCGTTAACGACTACCGGGTATTTCGCGTTCCTATGAACAACAATAAGTTTCGCTTATTTTATGAATAACCTAGGAATTTCGCTCGATTTGCAGTTTCAAATCGGGATAAAACACTCGATCCTGCGCCTCCTTTTTATCTCCAATGCCATGCTTGCCAAGTAATTGCCCCACGGAAGTATATTCTAATCCATCATCGGGATAGGGTTGAATGAAGTCTGATTTCAATCGGTCGATGGTCAATTTATCTTCGGGAAGGGGTAGGGCTAATCCACTCGTCCACTTGCTCTGGTCGCAAGATGAGTGGCATGCGATGCGGATTTTTTGGATTGTTGTTGAATGGCGGCCATGGTTTCATTGGCTGGCACGGTGACGATGGTGAATGTCTTCCATTCTTGTCCATCGATTATAGCCGAATCCCAAAGTCCAGCCACAAGTAGAATATCGGAGTTTCTGTCGCGAATGAAGAAGGGATATTTCTTGCTGCCTTGGTGGTGATATTCGAAAAAACCCGTCATATAAACGACACATCTTCGATCAAGGGATGAAGCTCGAAATGATGGCTTTTCGAACATTGTTTCGCTGCGAGCATTGATGGTTTGTGTCCAAATTTGGAGTGCCTTGTCCTCCGCGCGACAACCACCGAGGGACCAAGCCCCAGCGAAAGAAATCCATGGTTTTTTGACCTTGTTCGGAGTAAATAATCGGAAAAGCATCGTGTTCGAAGGCTGACGTAAAGAAACGTCCAGAGGCATGTTGCGATTCGTGCTTTTCTCGATAGATATCAGGATTTTGCTCGCGCCATGCTTCGTATTTCCGCTCCAATTCTGCACGAACTTCCGGATTGAGTTCGTCTCGAATGGCTTTTTTGAAAGCCCTGTTGGCATCATAAGCAGCGTTGTAGCACATGGAGCTAAAATATCATCATTCGTTGATAAGATTGTAAATACAGTCCGTTTATCTGTATCAAATTTGTCGCATGAAATTGATTGTCAAACCACAATACGTCACCTGGGGCGAAGCCAAGAGACTTGCACATCTGCTCGATGGACGCCTTGTTTCTTATCGAGAAATGATGCGTTGGTCAAACAATGAGGCGATTGAGATTGACATTTGGATAGACCACAAAGCGGAAGATCGAGCCCAGTATTTTGATGCCGCCAAACAAGATATTCGCTTTAAAGAATTGAACGAAAAATGCTTATTGGTTTTTTTAGCTGACCCTAAAAAGATGAAACTGTTGAAGCAACTAGAATTGGAGAAACAACAGTTGGAATCGCAGACCCGTAAATTATTGAATCGGAATCGCTAACAATAAATAGGGCATAGTGCGTATTGCAGAGGGCCGGCTATTGGTTGAAATTTGAATCAAACAATCAACCATGAAAACAACCCTTTACACTTCTTGTTGCCGTATTAAGCGTTCAATTTGGGCTCGCACAATCGGCCTTCGTTAACGGAGTTCCAGTTAGCGTAGTGAATTCATCCACGCTCACACTGTCTGACAGCATCACTGGCTTGGGTTATGTTTCTAATATCGCCTCAAATTCAGACGGTAGTATTCTAGTAGGATCGACCTGGACTAGTACTTTTTTAATCGACCCGGCTACCAGTTTACCCCACCGATTCGTTGCAAGGATTTAGCTCAAATTCTGTATACGGAAACGATCCAGATGAGATGTTTGGTGTACGATCTGGAACGTTTTACAGCATTAATATTTCAACATGGGCCATTGATAGCATATCGCTTCCCAACACAGATCGAATCACACGTAGGCCGGGAGCTGACGAAGTTTGGGTGTGTGCCGATAGCACCATCCACGTGGTCGATATTTCAACAGGAATGAGTCTCGCCACTTCATTTACGACTGGTTCAAGTCCATACGATGGAAGTGAAGTTCGCTTCTCGGCTGATGGAGCAACCGCCATTAAAATGAATTGGAACAGCAATACGGTTGCTAAAATTGATGCCGACAATAAGACGGTCACAACCATGCTTGATATGAGCTTTGCTTCCAATCTTTCTGGTGTGGAAGTGACGGCCGATGGAAATACTGCGTTTATTTCTGCCTCGAATGACAACATGCTCTATAAAATTGATGTCAACACCATGACTCTTTCAGATTCCGTTGAAATGCCTCGTTCTCCTTTTGGTATTTATCGCCATCCGAGCTCTGGTAAAATGTGGGTGGTAGGACATTTTGATGACATCATTTATATTGTAAATCCAAGTGATTTGAGCATTGAAGACAGCATAGAAGTTGGCAGCAGTCCGCACATAGTAGTATTTATGAATACACCAACGGGAATCGCGGAACCGATGTTGTCAAAGGCTTCTTGCTACCCAAATCCAACACAGAATAGTTTTCAAATGGAAGGGTATGGAAACGGGGGATTCTTGGATTATTCAAGATGTGTTGGGTCGCACCGTATCCTCGGGTAAAGCTTTGCATTCAAATGAGACCATCGATATTTCCGAAATTGAATAAAGGCACTTACATGGTTTCGACAAAAACGTCAGTTGGCAAAATAGTCAAGCAATAAATTTCATTCTATCCCTAAAAGAGCTCGGTAATTTATTATCGGGCTTTTTTGTTTCCCAACGCTTTAGTTCTAGCTTAGCGCATTCAAATAACCATTTCACTTATGACAAACTTTCGCATCGCTTTTGTGTTTTTCCATCCTGCTTTTAAGTACCAATCTAGTCAACGCACAGTCCATTATGATTGAGTTGGACGAGTCCCTTGAATGGAAAAGAACATAGCCTAACCATCACGTCATTGAAGGAGAAAAAAGCAACTACAACTACATATACCTCCGTTGAAGATGCCAAACTAGCCTACCTCGGAGCTTTGGACGAGCGAACCGCTCGTTTACATAAAGTGCAAGACACAAGTCGTGATCACCTTACGATCAATGGAAATGAAATCATTCGACATTCGGTGTTGATCATGCCCGATATTCCAAGGGGCATGCACGTACCTCCATCACCTCCGTCTCCTCCGGGAATGGATGGTCAAAACGGACAAGGAGGTGGACAAGGTGCTCCAACGCCTCCAGCGCCTCCAGCGCCACCGTCACCACGAAAGTAGATCGATCGATATGCATCGAAATGGCTTCAAATTCTTGGTTTGTTTGCTTCTTTTTGCATCAGCCATTGGCGCTAGTGGTCAGTCGCTTTTGAGCCCTGATTTGTTTCACACGCTTGAATTTGCACACCGCGGGGGATACTACGGTCAGGCTGAAAACACCATTGAAATTGTGGTTGATCACCTTCGGAACGAAGACCTAAATGCCATGGAGGTCGACCTCATGTTGACCAAAGACGGAAAATTGATCCTCTTCTCACGATGACACCATTAATCGTACGCTGCAATACGAATCGACCACTTCTGTATATGACTTAACAGCCGATGAGATTTGTGCCTTACCCTTTCGAAAACGAGGGTTTGAACACTTGCGCGTGAGTCGATTTGAAGATTTTGTGGATACGCTCACTCACTTAGCAGTAAATGAAAAACTCAAATTCCTAATCGAACTTGATTTTAAAACCACCGATGAAAATCGCCAGCAAGCAGTTGATGAATTGATACGTATCGTAAAATCAACAGAAGGAAAATACGATAAGGCTATTTATAACTACTTTTTCGTTTCGAGCTTTTACCCAGGAGCGCTTGGTATGCTGCGCGCCCAATCGGACGATATGGTGTTGGCTTTCGCCACACATCCCTTTTATGAACATGGCAAAGTAAAATCAAGGCTAGCTGGATGGTTGATGACGACTCTAGCAAAAAAGCACCATGCCCAAATTGTGGAAACGCACCAATGCTATATCAACAAAAGCAAGGTGAAACGCTGGAAACGAAAAGGATTTTTAGTGCACAGCTTCACGGCAAATTCCTTAGACGAACGCAACCGGATTAAGGATTTGAACATCGCATCAACCTCCCGATTGTCCGAAGGTCGATAACTGCCCACATGACCCAAGCGATTCTTATGTGGCCAAACGTTGGTGCAAAAAAGTGCATTACAGGCGAACTTCAGCCTGAGAAAAACTAGCTTCCGAAATCGTAACCAAATACGCGCTTTAAAATGTCCGTTACACGGTGAACAGGATCCAAGCGTATCTCTTTTTCTTCTTCAGCAACCTTTTTGAATAAACCAGACAAGGCTTTGCGCGTGGCGTGATCAGAAAGCGAGTTGCTTTTAATTTCTGGCCATAACACACCTTTCAGCGAACCGGTATTATACATGTCGATGGCCTTCGAGTAGGTGCCTTCAGCTGAAAGACTACCCACATATTTTTTGCTCAATGAGGCTTCAATTTTTGGCTTGAAAGCATTGTAAAGTTGCTGGTAAGTAGTTTTTCTCAGATACTGCGTAGCGGCCGTATCCGTGCCACGAAGAATGCTCATACCATCCGTAATGCTCATATTTTTAATGGCATTTATGAAAATGGGTTTAGCTTCCACTGCAGCATTTTCTGCCGCTCGATTGATGGAAAGCACGGCATCGTCCAACACGCCATCCACCAACGGAATTTTATTCAACTTTTCATAAATCGGTTTTGCTTCCTTCGGGTAAAAGAATCTTCAAAGCTTGATTGCCGAAGTAACCATCCTGAACGTTCAAACTCGAAACAGCAAAGTCGGTTCCTTTACTCAAAGCTTCCTTCAATCCTTTGATGATTTCATCATTGGTCAAAACATCTTTGGCCGAACCCGTGTCCAATCCATAGTCTTCAGCATGTTTAAGGAGCTTGGTCAATTCCGCGCATGAAGCTAGGGTCAGAGCTGAAATTAGTAGAATGCTAGCGATTTTTAAGGTTCTCATATCCGTTATTTGGGCGCGAAACTATGGGATTAGAAAAGCATAGGAATTACCCCATGGCATCTTTTATCTTTGTCGGCCATAAAAAAAGCTCGCATGACGCAAACTGCTGCACCCTATACTCCCAAGAATAAAATTCGAATCGTTACCGCAGCTTCGCTGTTCGATGGCCACGATGCCGCCATCAACATCATGCGCAGAATCATTCAAAGTACAGGTGCCGAAGTCATCCACTTGGGACACGATAGAAGTGTGGAAGAGGTGGTGAATTGCGCTATTCAGGAAGATGCGCAAGCCATTGCCATGACGAGCTATCAAGGTGGTCACACGGAGTATTTTAAGTACATGTATGATATACTGAAGGAAAAAGGCGCCAGCCACATCAAGATTTTTGGTGGAGGCGGTGGAACCATTTTACCAGAAGAAATAGCAGAACTACAGGACTATGGCATTTGCCGAATCTATCATCCAGACGATGGGCGCGCCATGGGATTGCAAGGAATGATCAACGACATGTTGGAAAAGGCTGATTTCCCAACGGGAATGAACTTGAACGGGGAAGTAGGGCACTTAAATGCCAAAGACCGAGGTTCGATAGCACGATTGATCTCAGCCGCGGAAAACAATCCAGAAGGTTTCAAAGCTGAAATGGCCAAAATCACCGAATTGGCGAAGAAATCCAAGACTCCGGTTCTGGGAATTACCGGAACGGGTGGGTCGGGCAAGAGCTCTCTCGTAGATGAATTGGTGCGTAGATTCTTGATCGATTTTAAGGATAAAACCCTGGGAATCATTAGTGTTGACCCATCCAAAAAGAAAACAGGCGGAGCCTTGTTAGGCGATCGAATCCGTATGAATGCCATTCGAAATGAACGTGTTTACATGCGTTCCTTGGCTACGAGACAGAGCAACTTAGCGTTGAGCAAACACGTGCAAGAAGCGCTCGATATTTTGAAAGCGTCTAATTTCGATTTGATCATCCTTGAGACATCCGGAATTGGTCAAAGTGACACCGAAATCTTGGATCATAGCGATGCAAGTTTGTACGTAATGACGCCAGAATTTGGTGCCGCCACGCAGCTGGAAAAGATCGATATGCTGGACTTTGCCGACATCGTTGCTGTCAATAAGTTTGATAAGCGCGGGGCGTTGGATGCCGTTCGAGATGTGAAGAAACAATACAAGCGCAATCACCAATTGTGGGATACTTCGGATGACGATATTCCAGTTTTTGGCACCATCGCCAGCCAGTTCAACGATCCGGGCATGAACACGCTTTACAAGCAAATCATGGATTTGATGGTGAACAAAGCGGGTGCAACGGAATTGAAATCTACGTTCGAAATCACGGATGAGATGAGCGAGAAGATCTTCATAATTCCTCCGGCACGAACAAGATATTTAAGTGAAATTGCCGAGAACAACCGCGCATACGACAAGCAAGCGGCTGCCCAGTCGGATGTGGCCGACAAGCTATATGGTTTGAACCAAGCCCTTATGCTTTTTGGGGGAGAAGATCAGCTGCAAGCAAATGTCCAAAATCCAGCAGCGAACAGTCCGCAACTTCAGTCTCTGATAGATAAGTTCGAGCAAATAAGGAAAGACCTTAACCCACACAACTGGGACGTCCTCCAGTCATTTGGATCGGAGATGCAGCGCTACAAGGATGAATTCTATACGTTCAAAGTGCGCGACAAAGAACTAAAGATTGCCACTCATTCTGAGTCCTTGAGCCACAACCAAATTCCAAAGATTTCTACCCCGAAATACAGAAGCTGGGGCGATATTTTGAACTGGACCTTGCAAGAAAATGTACCCGGAGAGTTTCCTTATACAGCTGGATTATTTCCGTTTAAGCGGGAAGGGGAAGATCCAACCCGAATGTTTGCAGGTGAGGGTGGGCCCGAGCGTACCAACCGAAGATTTCACTATGTGAGTTTGGGCATGCCAGCCAAGCGATTGAGCACGGCTTTTGACTCCGTAACGCTATACGGTAACGATCCCGATCACCGACCCGATATCTACGGTAAAGTGGGTAACTCTGGGGTGAGCATTTGCTGTTTAGACGATGCCAAGAAACTCTATTCAGGTTTCGACTTGAGCGATCCAAAAACATCTGTATCGATGACCATTAACGGTCCAGCGCCAATGTTGTTGGGTTTCTTCATGAATGCAGCTGTGGATCAAGCGTGTGAGAAATACATCAAAGCCAACGGTCTTGAAAAAGACGTGGAGAAAAAACTGAAAGAGCTTTGGGAAGATCGGGGGCTAGAACGTCCTAAATACCAAGGTGATATTCCGGAAGGAAATGATGGATTGGGCTTAATGCTCTTGGGCGCCACGGGCGACTTAGTGTTGCCAGCTGATGTGTATGCTAAGATCCGCAAGGAAACCATGAGCGTGGTGCGCGGAACCGTGCAGGCCGATATCTTGAAAGAAGACCAGGCACAAAACACCTGCATCTTCAGCACAGAGTTTGCGTTGCGATTAATGGGTGATGTGCAAGAAAGCTTCATCAACCATGCGGTGCGTAATTTTTACTCGGTCTCCATTAGTGGTTACCACATTGCGGAGGCTGGGGCGAATCCGATTTCGCAATTAGCGTTTACCTTGGCAAATGGTTTCACCTACGTGGAATACTACATCAGCCGAGGTATGGATATCAACGACTTTGGACCTAACCTCAGCTTCTTCTTTAGCAACGGTATCGATCCTGAATATGCAGTAATTGGTCGAGTAGCTCGAAAACTTTGGGCTAAAGCAATGAAATATAAGTACGGAGCCAATCCTCGGGCCCAGATGCTGAAATACCACATCCAAACGAGTGGTAGAAGTTTGCACGCACAAGAGATTGATTTCAACGACATTCGAACCACGCTGCAAGCCTTGTATGCGATTTACGACAACTGCAACTCTCTACATACTAACGCTTATGATGAGGCGATTACAACGCCAACGGAAGAAAGCGTGAGACGTGCGATGGCCATTCAGTTGATCATCAACAAAGAATTGGGATTGGCGAAGAACGAAAACCCATTGCAAGGTTCCTTCATTATAGAAGAACTGACCGATTTGGTAGAAGAAGCCGTATTGCTCGAATTTGACCGCATCACCGAGCGTGGTGGGGTGTTGGGAGCCATGGAAACCATGTATCAGCGCAGTAAGATCCAAGAAGAAAGCTTGTACTACGAAACCTTAAAGCATACTGGTGAATTCCCCATCATTGGTGTAAACACTTTCTTGAGCTCCAAAGGCAGCCCGACTATTTTGCCAAAAGAGGTGATTCGTGCTACAGAAGAAGAAAAGCAATATCAAATCAGCATGTTGAACCGATTGCATACTTGCAATGAAGACAAACAAGCCGCATTGTTACGAGATCTCCAAAAGGCTGCCATCAACAACGATAACATGTTTGAAAAGCTGTTGGAAGTGTGTAAATATTGCTCGTTGGGACAAATTACGAATGCACTTTTCGAAGTCGGTGGGCAGTATAGAAGGAATATGTAAGTGTAGTCGGAAGTTAAATTAGTCGGAAAGTACGAAGTCAAAAAGTCGGAAGTCCCAGCTATTTAACTATGAAATGGACGCTCGACTTTAAAACTCAAAGACTTACGACCTAATTAAATCAGTAGCATGAAAATCCAGCGTTTCGAGGACATCATTGCTTGGCAAAAAGCACAAGATTTAGGTGTTTTGGTTTACAAACATTTTGATGAGACAAAGGATCGCAGCTTTAGAAGCCAGATTACACGTGCCTCTGTTTCTGTATCAAACAATATTGCTGAAGGATTTAACCGAAGCTCAGATAAGGAATTCATCCGATTTTTAAACATTGCCAGAGCCTCTTGTGATGAGGTGAAATCAATGACTTATTTAGCAAGTCGATTGGAATTTATTGATGAAATAATGAAAGGCGAATTAATAGAGAACTGCGAAGAAGTTTCTCGCGTCATTTATGGTCTGATTAAAGCTCTGAAATAAACGTTAGTCGGAAAGTCCGAAGTCGAACAGTCGGTTAGTCGGAAGTTAAATTAGTCGGAAAGTTCGAAGTCAAAAAGTCGGAAGTCCGGGTATTTAACTATGAAATGGACGCTCGACTTATAGACTTTCGACTTCACAGGACTTTCAACTTCACAATACGTCAACAATTCTATCCACCTGTCTTTGAGCATAATTGTTTGACTTCCAATGACCGGGTGCCCAACCTTGTAAGAATCGTTCAAAATCGGCACAGGCAAATGCATATAATTCGCGCCCCAGCCTTGATTGCGCTCATCTGCTTCATTTTCATCGAGTTCGATACCAAATTCAATCTCAGTGTCATCGCAACCCGAAAACTCCCAATAATTTCCTTGTTCATCCTGAAAAGAATAATGCTCGGCATCGCCCAATTCAAAATCGATGAATTTGGCTTTCACAGAACGCAATCCCATATCGACTTCTTCGGGCTCGATGATTTGCACTGGCGCAGTTGCAGTGGTATCAATTATGTCCTCCAAAAGTTTAACGGATGTGTCGTCATCATGAGTTTCGTGCTTTTGCGTGCAAGCAAACAAAATCAAAATGGATGCGATTGCAAAAAGGATGTTTTTCATTTGAAATAGATTTAGAAAGCTAAGCAGCGGATCGATCAAGAATTAAACAAAAGCGTGAAGAAAGAGCTAGTTTCCTACTGAAGGGTAAAGATGAAATGCATAGCCTATCATGTCTAAATTACTTTTTGAATAATTCAATTCCCAAGAACAATTCGTGCGAGCCGAAGCCTAAGCTTTTGGTTTCGGTCAGTGGATAATCGAAGCTGTAACCAACCTTTAGAATGTCATTCACAAATACGGCTCCCGATAAAATGATGTCTGAATTCCAGCGATAACCGACTGCTGTGAAAAAGCGGTCTTGCACATCTAGTTTGACGTTTAAATCGACCGAAGCAGGTGCCGCAGCAGTGTATTTAATCAAGGTGCTTGGTACAATGTGCACGTGTTGATTAAGTATAATTCGCCCGCCAATCATGCCATAATGCGTAGTAGTAAGCAATGGGGTGACAGGACTGTTTTCGAATTTCAATTGTCCTTGAGTCAATTGATCGGTAGCATAGGAAATGAATACATGTCGGCTATAAGCATATAAGCCAACATCTACGCTTGGCACCCAATCGTTAAAAGCTTGAGAACTGGCAGCGAAGGCCTGAAGCGTGGGATCGTTTGCGGTTCCAGTCTGTGTTTTGCTAGGATCGAAAACCCAGTTCTTCATGCTTCCCTTAAGCGCTGCGGAAAAAGTCCATGATCGACTTAAAGGCACATGAACGGCATAGGAAGCGCCCATGGATGTGTAAGAAAACGCCCCAAAATCATCTCTGAATAGTATGGCACCGACACCGTGTTTTATTTTCCCTTGTTCATTTAAATCAGATTTGCTTGTTGGCAGTGTGGTAGGTCTGAAGGATTTGGGTGAAAAAATACGTGAAGCACCACTAACATAATAGGTCTTGGGTGCATATTGACTGCCTACCCATTGTTGCCGATAGCTCATGTTTAAATCAAGCATTTGGCGTTCGCCAGCGCTGGCCGGATTTACTAAATAGTTGTTGGCTAGGTATTGACTTAATTGCCACGACTGTTGGGCACCAGCAACGGAGAAGGTCAAAATGCATATGATTGAAATAATGCTCTTCATAATTCCATCTCCTTATTTAGTAGATAATGGTGAGGTTGCCATCGCGAGGAGCCGTGATGCCATCGTTAAACTCAATGATGTAATAATAGGACGACACGGGCAGCAAATTCCCGTTGAACTTACCGTCAAACTTTGTCGTGTAACCCTCATCCGACTCAAATACTTTGCTTCCCCATCGGTTGACGACAACAACTTTCATCTTTGGGTAGCTTTCCGCCCCCTCAATATTCCATTCATCGTTGATGTTATCGCCATCGGGAGTGAAAACCGTGTTAATCTCTAACGGACCTAAAACTCGAATGAGTAAAGTGTCCTGTGCGACACAAAATGGCTCGCTAGTGGCAGTTACGATGAGCTCAGTTGTTTCTTCAATGTTAGCAATGGTAGTAGGCGAATGGGCGTCATCCATAATGTATGATGGCTCCCAATTGATGGATGCGGTTTGGTTTATATTTAGGTTAACTTCAACACGTGCAACGCCTTGCGGATACAGATCGGGTCCAGCCTGAATGATAGGGGTTCGACCAGATTCAATTAAAATGTCATCGGAAGAAACAGGGCAAACTCCATTTTCAATATTCCAAGTGAATGTGCTTATTCCAGCCAAATTTGCAACCATCGAATTAGGTGATAACGAGTCCGAGAAAGCACCTTGAAAAGCTGACGTCCAATAACCGGTGCCAGTATTTGGACTGTTTGCCTTCATTTCATAGACGGTTTGATCGCAAAGTTCAACGTCAGGTCCCGCATCGGCTGTTGTAGGGTTGGCGTCTATCCAAATGGCAACCGTATCTAACTTGTAGGACAAACACCATTTGCGACCGTCCAGACAAATTCGTTCAATCCAAGGATCAAATTGTTTACCATTGAATTGTATTGATTTTGATTGGCAATGGTCGCAGATCCAAGGCTGCTCCAGGTTCCAGCGCCAATGGTTGGCTCTTCGGCATTTAAGTCGGTCGTGCTTAATTCACACAGCGCGGTGTCCAATCCAGCGTTGGCTTGAAGGGGTGAATCGTCACGCGTAACGGTAAACGAACATGTTGATTGATTTCCCGCGCTATCGGTGGCAGTGAACGTGTTTGTTGTTGTCCCAACCGGGAAGGATGAACCGCTTGGAAGACCTGCAATCTGTTCAACCGATAATTCGATGCAATTATCCGTTGCTGTGGGCGTAAGGAAGGTGAAATTGCTGGTGCAAATCGTTGTGTCTGATCGACATGATATGACTGGTAATTCTGTGTCGTGAACGTAAAGCATGAAGTTGCACGAATCCATATTTCCATTTACGTCCGTGGCAACAATGACAACCGCTGTTGCACCGGTGTCCACTACGGTTCCCGTGGTGGGTGATTGCACAATGGATTGAATTCCACACGAATCTGAAATGTTCACCAAGAGGGTGTAATCAGGTAAAGTGAAACCACAATTTGAAGATGCCTCATCAAAGATTTCCGAAGGACAATTATCGATTAGTGGAAGTGTGGTATCCAGAACATTGACAAAAGCAGAAGTCGTAACTGAATTCGAATTGCTGTCTACGACTGTGAAGCTAACAAGATTCTCACCTACATCTGAACATTTAAAACTGTCCAAATTGATATACATGGTATCGATGCCACAATTATCGTAGGACCCGTTATCGATATCAAGTACATCAATAGAAGTGAAACCACTTTGATTTAGAAAAACGGTAATGTTTTGTACAATAGCAACTGGATATATATTGTCAAAGACATCTACAAAGACGCTAGAACTATCCGTACAGCCGTTCCCATCAGTCACTGTTACCGAATATGTTCCAGACGGGACATTCGCAATTTGATTGCTCGTAGATGCATTGCTCCACTGATAGGTATAGTTAAGTGTTCCTCCTGTTGTGGATGCACTTGCGCCACCATCGCTGGCGTTGTAACAAGTGGTGTTGGCCAATTGTCGAACCGGTAAACCCCTTAGCAGATCCAGGATTGAACGCTTTGAATAAACCTGTTCCCGCGGCAGTTCCATCTGTTTTATATAACTCACCTCCTTCAGCATCGGCAGTTCTAGCTGCCCAGAAATAGAGGTTTGAACCGATGGTGAAAGAATTTTTCCCATTAAAACCATAGTCGAAGGTGTAATCGAAATCATCGATGATGGCCACTTCGCCTGTTGCCGTACCATCCGAGAAATAAACGTTGTCGCCAATACTGTTTGCCACGATCATATGGTTGCCAAACGGCATAGAGATGAGCGAAGCGAAAGATGCGGAGTATTCGTCAATCGTGGCTTCTACGGTACCGGCTTCTGTTCCGTCAGTAATGAATAAATTGCTGTAAAGTCCACCGGATGCGGCAAAGAAATATAGGTTGTCGCCAGCTCGTTGGAATCCAGTCGGACTGGAGCTCAAGAAGAATCCTTGGGTGGCAATGTCCTTCAGTAGGGTTGGAGTTTGTTGCGCATTGGTCAAGAATGGACAACATGCAGCTAGGATGAGGGATTTAAAAAAGGTAGTTGTTTTCATGGGAATTAGTTTTATAACACAAGGATAAAGGGAAAGTTTGGGGCATTCAATCCGCAGATTGCTGTATATGAGTACGTTGAATACCCTATATGCGGATTAGCATTGGAGTGTATGAAACGCGGTGAGAGCCAAGGCGTTTTAACTAGTGTGTCTATATAAACTAATTTTAGCCATGTTTAAAATCCACCGAAAGATGCGTCCTTTTACAATAGTGCTCTTTGCCTTCCTTCAGGCCTTTTCCATTCATGGGCAAGTGACTATGTCGTCTGAAACAAAAGCGGCAATCTTGTATGCGGAACATATGATGGCAACGCGCACTCTAGATACAGATGCCATTCAGGAATTACCACTTCGCAGCATGGCAGGCGAGCGATTTATTTCGTTTCTGGGAACAAAGAACGATGCTTTCTCCCTGACAGAACTGACAGATTTGGGAATAGTAGTCGGAACAAACCGCGCTTCTTTTATTTCCTTTCAAGTACCGATCGCGCAACTTGGTTTGATAGATCAACTGAAAGGATTGAGCTACGTTCAAATTGCAGGAAAAGTGCGCCCTATGTTGGATCGTGCTGTTCGAGATGTACGAGCCGATAGCGTCCAACAAGGCATCGGATTGCCTCAACCTTTTACAGGTAAAGATGTCATAATAGGAATTACGGATTGGGGTTTTGACTATACCCAACCCATGTTTTATGATACAGCTCTGCAAGAAACGCGGATTCTTGCCGCTTGGGATCAGTTCAAAACCTCGGGTCCTTCCCCATCGGAATATAATTATGGGACAGAATATGCCAGTGTATCTGAGCTATTGGATGCAGGCAGCGACACGGCAAACATTTACAGTTACGCCACGCATGGTTCTCACGTTGCGGGCATAGCAGGTGGGTCGGGAGCGGGGACTAAATATCAAGGAGTTGCCTTCGATGCTAATTATCTATTTGTAACCTTTCTTGTTGATGAAGCAGCAGTGGTTGATGCATTTGAGTGGATGTATCAAAAAGCGATTGATGCGGATAAGCGTTTGGTAGTTAACATGAGCTGGGGGCTTTACTACATGGGAACGCTAGATGGCACATCGTTACTCAGTGAGGTGATTCAATCCTATACAGATTTGGGCGTCATTTTCGTGACAAGTGCTGGAAACAATGGCGATGCAAATTTTCATTTAAAGCATGATTTCAATACTGACACCGTTCAAACGGTCGTAGGATTTGTGCCGAATAACGCGGTTGCAAATCAAGATGGAGAAAGCATTACGATGTGGGGTGAATCAGGCAATTCGTTTCGTGTTGGATTCGATGTGTTGGATCCAAATAACACGGTTTTGGGTGGAAGCTATTGGTTTGACACTGAAACTGCTGCGTCCTATACGGAAGATGATTTAATCGTAGGTACAGATACCTTTCATTTTGATATCACGGTAGATAAATCGCATCCACGCAATAATAAACCGCACGTCAGACTTCGGGTAGACTATCCGCTTTCAGGGCGAAAAATAGCACTAAAAGTGACGGCTTTCGAGGGGTTAGTGCACTGTTATAATTTACTCGAAACCACCACAGGAGTCGGCAATACAGGATGGGATTTTAATCAAGGAACGGGTGGTTACATTGGCGGTGATAATGAATATGGAATCGGTGAACCGGCATGCTCTGAAGCCGCCATCAGCGTTGGTGCTTATGCCTCGGGTCTTTTTATCAATGGCGAATACATCCCACAGAACTTGGCTAATTTTTCAAGCATCGGACCAACCATTGACGAAAGAATTAAACCTGATATTTCTGCTCCTGGAGTCAATATAGCCTCAAGCATTTCCTCGTTTACTGATGGAAATTATACTCCCGTAACAACGGTGTCATTCGAAGGTCGAGATTATGGATTTGTTCGCTTTAGTGGAACGTCTATGTCCTCGCCAATGGTGACAGGTATTGTCGCGTTAATGCTTGAAGCGAATCCCTCTTTGACACCTGAAATGGTGAAAGATATTTTAATGGAAACTGCCCGAAATGATGTTTACACCGGTGAAATAGGACTCTGAAGGCGATGTGAAATGGGGAGCGGGAAAGGTACACGCCTATCAAGCTGTTTTACGGGCGTTGGAATTAGTAGGATTGGATGAAAACGAGCAAGTTGAAAGCAACATCAAACTCTTTCCAAATCCGGCCAGTCACACGGTTTTCGTTGAATCGAACGAACCAATAATAAGGCTTTGGCTGGCCTCAACTGACGGCAACTTTCAGCGAATAGCACTAACCTCAAATTCGTATTTCGGAATAGACCACTTGCCAGCTGGAGTTTACCTTGTTGTTATTGAAACAAAAGGCCGAAAAGAAGTGAAAAAAATAGTAGTCAATTAAGCCCGGAAAGCAGCATACTTTATGATGCAGTAGATAGCCCGGAAACCGTCTTTCCAGCCAATTTTTTTACCTTCCTCATAGGTCCGGCCATAATAAGAAATACCCACTTCGTAGATCCGAATATTAGGGATTCTTGAAATTTTTGCCGTGATCTCTGGCTCAAAACCAAAGCGCTTTTCTACCAATGGAATGGACTGAATCATTTTGGTATTGAAGAGCTTGTAGCACGTCTCCATATCGGTTAAATTCAGATTGGTAAACATGTTCGAGAGCTGGGTCAAAAACTTATTTCCTAGCGTATGCCAAAAGAAAAGAATCCGATGCGGATTTGCACCAGCGAAACGCGAGCCATAAACCACATCTGCAAAACCATTTACTACCGGTTTTAGTAAGGCATTGTACTCTTCTGGATCGTATTCCAAATCAGCATCTTGAATGATGAGGTAATCACCCGTAGCTTGTTTGATTCCTGTGTGAAGGGCAGCTCCCTTTCCTTGGTTATAAGCATGCTCATAATAGGTGATGGCCATTTCCGGATTTTGCTGCATATAGCGCTCGATCGCTCCCTTTGTGTCGTCAGAAGAAAAATCATTTACGATGATAATTTCCTTTTCCATGTCGTTCAAGAGCTTCACCACCTTCACCTTATCCAAAATAAAATGAATGGTTTTTTCTTCGTTATAAGCAGGAACAACAATGGATAACTTCATGTCAGGGTCAATAGCTTAGACGGGACGATCGAATAAGGTGGGCAAAGTTGCAGATTGATGCTCAAAACTTGGTAATTGATTCTGCAATTTGTCATACGGACAATATGACGCCTACTTTAATTTGAGCTTATTGATGGCTTTTATTGGGCCAGGACATTTTTGCTGATGACAAGCCAAACAGGCATCCAACATTGCGTTGAACGCTTGAGGCCTATCGTTTACCGAAGTTTCAAAGGCCTCATATTTTAAAAGAAAAGAGGCCGCCATTGCTTGATAAACCTCATCTATCTTTTGTGGTTCGGTCGCGTGATCAGTATGAATAGAGCGAAATTTCTCGAGGTAATTTGTACTGATTTCTTTCCCCGACTCAAGGGAATCAGCCACCAATTTCATTTGATCATACATCAATCGCATCGTTAGAGCCAATTCACTCCGCTCCACTCCATCAATAACTTGAATTCCTTCCTTTCCCTCAGCCACTTGCTCCTCGCACGCTGCATCATCCGCTTCGGTGCAAGCCCAAACACCTAAGAACAAAGCCATGATTATTGCTGCCTTTCTCATCATGCAAATCTAGGTGAATGCAGCGTTGGAAGCAATCCACTGAAACCTTAGATGGAATGTTGCGTAGGCGTAAAGACTACATCGAAATTGAGGCAATATGCACACGATCATACTTTTCTGAAAATATTCCGATTAAGGTTCAAGAGCTGATGAAATGACCATTCTCGTTTTGTATTAGGTTCGCAGTTTCCATGCAGCGAACCAAATGATCACTTCCAAGCACATATTTTGCTTTATCGCTTTTGCGTTGATCTTAAGTTCAAATCAAACTTTTGCGCAAAAAACTACGATTAACGGAAGCGTGGTTGATAAGAACAATCAGCCACTTCCGTCTGTAAATATTCTTTTTCTTGGCACCACGATCGGTACAATTTCTGACATAAACGGTCGATACGTGCTCGAAACAAACAAACCGGGCGATTCGCTCACCGCAACATTTATTGGTTTTCAAGCTCAAACTCTATCTGTTGAAAAGGGTATCACACAGAAGCTCGACTTCATTTTGAATGAAGATGTTTCTGAACTGGACGATGTGGTGGTTACGGCCAACCGAAAGGACAAAAATCCAGCCCTTACTTTCATGAAGAAGGTGGTCGACCATAAGTCGCAAAATGACCTGTTTCAGAGCGACTTCTTGGAATATGAGAGTTATTCGAAAATTGAAATCGACCTGAACAATTTAGAAGAAGAATTTCAGGATCGTAAAGTGATGCAGCGCTTTGGATTTATGTTCGATCAGGAATCGACTGACGATAGCACCTCCAAACCTTTTACGAATCACATCATTCCAGTGGCTAAAGGCGATACCATTTACATTTTTACCGATGGCTTTGCCGATCAATTTGGTGGTGAACGCGGCAAAAAGTTTAAATACAAACCATTTAAAGAGTTGTTGTTATCACTTCATGATTTGCCATTGGACGAACAACACGATGCCTTGGACGCTCATTTTGAAGCTTGGCGAGGCCAGCTCGAACAAGTCGATGACGTTTGCGTCATTGGAATCCGAATCTCTGCTGAATCATAGTTATCGGCTGTCTATTACAGCGCGTTATATTTGGCCACTATGAGTCTGGCAGGTAATACAAGCATTTTTAAATGGTTTTCGAGTTTTACGCGTGAAAACGCCAACTTTCGTCAATCATTTTGGAAATGGTGGTACAACTATTTGGCTAAAAAGTATGCGAAAGTCGATGAGTGGACCTGTATGAATTATGGCTATTTGGCTAGCCCTTTTCATGGAAATCCAAAACTTGAATTCACCAGCAAGATGCTTTATGAGAAGGCTTGTGCCGAAGTTGAACTCGAAGGAAAATCTGTAGTTGAAATTGGCTGTGGACGTGGTGGTGGACTAAACTACCTACACGAACAACGAAAATTGGGATCGGCCATTGGTGTCGACTTGAGCGAACACAACATTACCTTTTGCCAAAGGCGATTCAATCGCTCTGGACTTAGCTATTTGGTTGGCTCAGCCGATGATATGCCCTTAGCTGACGCTTCAGCTGATGTTGTCATCAATGTCGAATCGTCACATATTTATCCTGATTTTCCAAAATTTATTCAAGAAGCCATCCGGGTTTTAAAACCAGGGGGCACATTTTGTTTTACTGATTTCCGTTCAAGCGAGTTGTTTCCGCCCATTTTAGAAGCGGTGAAGAAATCAGGCTTTCAGATTCTTGTTCACGAAGATATTTCCAAGAATGTACGCTATGGCCTAGATGCAGATGCTAAGAATAGACTCGACCTCATCCAAAAGCATATACCAAGCTGGTTAACCAGTCCCGTGAGTCAATTTGCCGGTGTGCCTGGTTCAAAGTTTTACAACGATTTAAAGTCTGGTGAAACGGTTTACTTCCTCATTCAAGCCAGAAAACCGTGATGATAATTCAAACCGAAAGGCTGATGTTGCGAAAGCTCGGATTGATTGATGCCGAGGCCGTTTTTGCCTATCGTTCAGATGTCAAGGTGAATCGCTTTTTATCCAAACGGCCAATCTCGGTTCATGAAGTTGAAACCATGATAACGAGCGAAATTGCTCCAGTTTTCAATCAAGTAGGGACTTGGTTTCAGATGGGTCTTTTTGATCTAAAAACGAACGCGATCTGTGGCGATATCGGGGTTCATTTTATCGATACAGAACAAGTAGAGTTGGGTTATACCTTGGCAGCTTCATACCAAGGAAAAGGCTTGGCTACGGAAGCGCTTTCTGCTTTGATTGATATGTTGTTTGATGAACTGGCCAAGCATCGCATCATAGCTTCTATCGATCCGAGAAATGAGCCTTCGATTCGCTTAATGGAGCGGCTAGGATTTCGCAAAGAGGCACATTTTCATAGGAGTATTTTTATGCATGGCGAATGGACGGATGACGTCATTTATGCCATGTTGCAATCTGAATGGAAGAAAACCAACAAGTAATGAGCAGCAATCAAGACGAAGACTATAGAGCAGTAAACCGCAATTCTTGGAATCAGCGCACGGCCGTGCATATCGATTCCGAATTCTATGACAACAAAAGTTTTATTGCCGGCAGGAATTCCTTGAAGAACATCGAACTTAAGCTATTAGGCAATGTGGAAGGAAAACGGATTTTGCATTTGCAGT
>CALSPD010000014.1 GCA_943788145.1 uncultured Flavobacteriales bacterium | reverse complement strand
TTTCCGATAAAGCCATCATTGAAGCACGGGCTCTGGCGAAAACTGTGGGTGTCGATTGTCGCTTTATTTGCAGCGATTTGTTCGAATTGCCCGACCAGTTAAATGAAACCTTTGATGTGGTTTTTACGACTTATGGCACCATTGCTTGGCTACCCGATTTGGATAAATGGGCATCCATCGTCAGTCGATTTTTAAAACCTGGGGGTCAGTTTGTTTTTGTAGAGTTTCACCCTGTGGTTTGGATGTTTGATGACGATTTGAAGGAAGTTGCTTACAGTTATTTTCAGGCCGATCCGATCGTTGAAATCGAAGCCGGAACATATGCCAATAAAGAGGCAAACATCAACCAAAAGTGCATCACTTGGAACCATGGAATAGGTGAAGTAGTAACAGCATTGCTAAAACAAAACATTCAAATAAAAAGCCTCGAAGAATTTGACTACGCGAACTATCCCGCATTGGCCAATGCAGAAGAATTCGAACCGGGCAAATATCGAGTGAAGCATTTTGGAAATAAAATTCCATTGCTCTATGCCATTGAAGGGCAAAAAGCTGTTTAAGATTCATGTGGATCGAAAGGTCTGACGGGTAAGGGCCTAGTTCACCCCATTCAAAAACTCCAAGAAAATGGCGTTAAACTGCTTTGGTCGTTCCAAATTTGGGAGATGCTTCGTTTTCGGAATTACATAAAACTCACTTCCAATGAGATAACGATGCAGTTGATTGCCGCGATTTACCCCAACTATATCATCCCCTTCACCCCAAATTAGCAGCACGGGGCATGGGAAACCGTAATTCATTCGCGCATAATGCTCCTCATCACTTTGCAGTTGAACCAGCAACTTTTTCAAATGTTCGGCATTGGGTCCATATTGAGCTTCTAAAAACGATTCGAGGAAAACAGCTGGCACGGCTGGTGGTTTTCTGAATCCAGCGGACAGCAACTTCTTCATGCCTTTACCATTTTCGGGAACAAAGAAATCCTGAACAGTTTGCGTACCGTATTTGGTGCAAATAGCCTCGACATCTGTTATGTCGTAAAACTTTAAAGGTGCGTCAAACAGCGTCAATGAAAGCATCGAATGAGGGAATTGCCTCGCCCATTCTGCAGCAACCAAACCTCCATATGATACGCCACAAACATGAAGGCGATCAACTTTCAAGAAAGCCATCAAATCATGCAGCATATCAACCTGCTGTTGCAGGTCATATTTCGTGCCCGATAAAGGCTTTGAGTCTCCGAAATACAACAAATTGGGAACGATTATCCGGTAATCTTTTTCCAATGCCTTGATCTGTTTAAACCATTGAAAGCTGGCACTTGACCCAAAACCATGAATGAGCAAAAGCACCGGTTTATCAGCTTGGGTGTCCCAATAGTCCACTTCATTATCATTGATCGTAACAACATCGTGTTGCATTCCCGATCGTTCGAAGGTTCGAGTCACATGGTGGTTGGCAATGCGATAAGTGGAACAAGAAGTCAGCATAAGCACATGAAGAAGGAATAGCATTGCAATTTGGACTTGCTTCAAAAGCAGCGAATTGTTTTGATTTACAGCCAAGGAATTAAAGAGATTCAACGTATTTCTTGAAATTATCCAAAATTGCTTGCCATCCGCTGCGCTGCATTTCTTCGCTGTTTTCACCCTCCATTTGAAACGATTCGGTGACTTTCGTTGCCGCGCCAACCGTTTGAAATTCAACCAGGGCCATGCGTCCGTCATCCATTGTATATGCCAATCGAGTAGGAGCATGGACATCGGTGAAAACACCGCTAAAGTCAAAGCTAAATGAACCGTCTTTGGCTGCCATAGTCGTGCTGAATTTACCTCCAATTTTCAAATCGCTTTCGGCAAAAGGCGCGTGCCAATCATCCGAAGCGAAAGTCCAACGGACGATGTGCTCGGGTTTAGTCCATTTGTCCCAAACCTTGTGAATGGGGGCATTTACAAGTACTGAAATTGTAATTGAGTTTTCCATGTCAATGATTCTATATGATTAAAGGTCGTCTTCTTCCAATTCGTCTGTGTCAATATGGTCGTCCAAAAAGTCGTTGTTCGGGTCATCAAACTCTCGGTTCGATTTTCTTAATGGCCGCAAGAAGCCAGGAGGTGCAAATCGAAGAATGAGCGAAAAAACCAACGTATAAAACAGCGGAGCCCAAACGCCAGCTATCCATGCCGATTGGCTATTCGCAAATCCCAGATAAATGTCTGCTGCGATGCCTGTTCCTAAGGAAAAAGCATAAAGGATAAAAGGACCGGCAAAACGACCCCCAAGACTCAATTCGCGCCAATTGATCAACGAAAAAATAGCTATACTGAAAACAGGGAAGGCCCAAGCCACCAAAGCTGGAGAAATGTTATCCATACGGGGCTAAGGTAAAAGTCAAAATGAAAAAGTGCTTGGTTTTATCTGATTTTAACGAAAGGACTGACTTCGCATCAACGCTATTCGTCCTCTTTAATTTTCAACAAGGCCTTTAAGCTAGAAACTATGGTTGTGGCCAATACAGCGCCCAGGGTGGCTAAAAACATATCTTTTTGAGCGTCCCAAATGTCGCCCTGTGTTCCAAGGTAGGCTGCGCCTTGTTCCTTAAAGAACACATCGGCAACAGCCCATTCGATCAATTCATAGAGTCCACTAACGCTCAACGTAATCTCAATGGGAAGCGACCACGCCACCCATCTGGGGAATTTCGCCCATTTTAAGAACAATTCGCGCATGGGATAGGCGAGCAAGAAACCGAATGAAAAGTGTACAATGCGATCGTAGTGGTTGCGCTGACCGTCAAACTGCTCCATCAGCCAATAGCCAAAAGGGTTTTCTGCATAGGTGTGTTTTGCACCATAAACGTGCAGGCACAGGTAAACAAACATGAGCGCGTAACTGGAATCGCTAAAGCGGTATTGCTTATAACTGAATATGAGAAATCCGCCAAATAAGAACACCAAGGCATTTTCCAAAAACCAGTTTGCCAGATCGGTTGTGCCGATTAATGTGCTCGCCCACAGGCCGATAAAAATTACAGCAAAAGCTTGTAGCCATCTGTTTTGAGCAAAGGGTGTTCGGAAGGCGGATATTGCGGTTGACCAAGGCATGGCGATTCTACTTTGTGGGGAAAGGTAGTTTTTAGGAAAATAAGTGGCAAACTATCGGCTTTCAGCGATCAGGATCCAACGCTCTGTCAGTTCGAGTGTTCCGAATCCTTTTCAAGTTTCGGAGTGTATCCAGAATGGCTTCATTTGACTGACCATTCAAAGTCCTTCAATCAAACGGCACAAGGAAATGGTGGAGCGCTATTGTTCCTTTTCTGCACCATCATCAGACTTACCCTGAAAAACAGTTCGCCTTGGATATGGAATTTCAATTCCGGCCTTATCTAATGCTTTTTTTACGGCTTCGAGTTGTTCCCAATACAATGGCCAATATTCTACCGATTCAACCCACGAACGGGCCACAACCCTGATTTCATAATCTCCAATTTCATCCATTCTAACATCAATATCCATAGACTTCACCACTTTGGGGTGTTGACTCATCGCTTCTACAATGATTCTTCTTATTTCATCAAAATCTTCCTCAAAGCTGAACTTGAGTTTCAGGTCAATACGTCTGTATTTTTCCATCGTCCGATTGTCCACATCGCTATTGGATACATTGCCGTTGGGCATGGTGATGATGCGGCCATCAAAAGTTTTGATTCGAGTATGCAGGATGTCCAATTTCACCACTTCGCCTAGCTTGTCGTTTACTTGAATCAAGTCGCCCACTTTAAATGGCTTAAAGGTTAGAATCAACAGACCCCCAGCAAAGTTTGATAAACTGCCTTGCAAGGCTAAACCAACGGCAATTCCTGCCGCTCCAAAAATGGCGAGAAAGGACGTGGATTCGATCCCGATAACGCTGCCAACTACAAAGAAGAGCAAGCCGTAAAGCAGGAATTTACTCAAGCTCTCAATAAAAGTTCTCAGCGAGAGCTCAACGTTCGATTTGTTCAGGATTCCTCTTAAAACCCGCCTAAGTATTTTGATTAGTATGATACCAATCACAAGGCAGACAATAGCGTAAATAAGTTTAGGTCCAATCGAAAGCACGAAGTTCAATAGGTCGGATTTGATCTTTAATAGAATTTCTTTGTCCATGCTTTTTTAGTTTTGAAGTGGTTCCTCTTGCGGCTTAAAATCGCTGTTGTTAAGGCACCTCAGTCAATCGGGCCGCAAGGTAAATGTTCTCTTGGAGGCATGCCACTCAATTTGGGATTGAATTGATCAAAGTTCTAGTGACGAGCTTATTTTCTTCAAGGCCTCCTGATCTTCGAAATAGCCCGAATACGTCAGACACGTCAGTCTGAGCCTCTGCACAGCAGAATAGTCTAAGAAAATGTGCGAACCGTGTCTGCTTCGACCAGCTTCCTTCGGTCGCGCTCAGCATGACACTCGCTTCAGATTCGGTCAGAATCTGAAGAAAGCACCTTTGAAGCTCAAAATGGTTTTTTCGTTCTTTTTTGCCATCAAAAAAGGACAGGATAGATTAATCCTGCTTTTACGGATTCTTATTTTCCTGTTGTCTTCTGGACTTCGAATTCGCCTTGGAGGCTTGATCGTTGCGCTGTCCCCTCTGTCGAGAGGGGTGGTAATGCGAGGTGCCAGCCCTGACGGGGTGTGTTTTAAAGCACGTCATTCTGAGCTTCCGCGCAGCGGGAAAGGTCGAAGATGATGTGCGAAAAACACGTGTACAGCATGACATAACCAACCACTCATCACGCAGAGCAAAGTCGCCCTTTGGCTAAAATCCTAGATTTGGAAAAGACCCAAAATGCCATGAAATCATTGTTACTCTCCTTGTCCATAGCGCTGTTGTCAAATGTCAGTATTGCGCAAACCCCTTGTGCATGTTGCAGCGAACACCACCGCCAGTTCGACTATTGGATAGGCGAGTGGGAGGTATTTGACACACTGGGCGTCAAGATTGGCGAAAACACCATAACAAAGCAAGAAGGTGGTTGCATTTTGGCCGAGCATTGGCGCAGTAGCACAGGCAGCACCGGCCGAAGCATGAATTATTTTACGACCACCGATTCTACATGGCGGCAGCTATGGGTAGACAACCAAGGAAGTAGTTTAGAGCTGCGGGGCAAAGGTGTAATGCTCCCCGAAATTAAGGCAGGTAGTTAAGATAGGAAAACACCTAATTTTAATACCTGAACAATGAAAACAACAAGACGAAAGTTTACGAGTAAATTCAAGACCAAAGTGGTTTTGGAAGCATTAAAAGAGCGCGAGACAATCCACCAGCTTGCGGCTCGTTATGAGATCCACCCAACCCAAATCAGTATGTGGAAGCGGCAATTTTTAGATTCTGCAGAGGGTGTTTTTGAGGGTGATGTCAAGCCAGTCTCGAAGTCCGCAGAAGAGGACCATGAGAAGCTTTACAAGAAAATCGGAAGGCTTCAAATGGAGGTAGATTTTCTAAAAAAAAGTTTGGGCGAGGACTAAGCATTTATCAAAAACGCAAGATGGTAAATCACGAACACAAAACCCTGAGCATATCACACCAGTGTGAACTGTTGGGCATCCATAGAAGTGGCATGTATTACAAGCCACGGAGCGAGAGTACATTGAATCTGTATTTGATGAAATTGATCGACCAAACAATCTTTGATCGACCGTTTTATGGAGTCCGCAGGATGACACATCATATGAGGCATTCTGGCCACATGGTTAATGAAAAACGCATTGCTCGATTGTATAAACTCATGGACATTCGGGTGGTATATCCCAGAAAAAACACCTCCAAACCAGACAAAGGGCATAAGAAATATCCCTACTTGCTCAAAGGACTGAAAATCGAGCGAATCAACCAGGTATGGGCAACAGACATAACCTGGATCCCCATGAAACAAGGCTTTATGTATATGATGGCCATTATCGATCTCAAAAGTCGATATGTGCTGAACTGGAGCATATCTAACACGATGGATGCCGCGTGGTGTACAGAGGTTCTCAAAGAAACCATAAACATGCACGGTTGCCCGGAAATATTCAACACAGATCAGGGAAGCCAGTTCACCTCATTAATGTTCACTGATCTGCTCAAGGAAAATGACATTGCAATCTCTATGGATGGCAAAGGACGGGCAATCGACAATGTGTTTATCGAACGTTTGTGGAGAAGCGTGAAGGTCGAATATGTCTATCTAAACCCTGCCAATGGCGGAGTCGCACTTTATAAGGGAATCAAGGAATATATAGACTTTTACAACAACCAAAGACCTCATCAATCACTCGACTATGAAACTCCCAATCAAGTTTATCAATCACTAAGAAAAGCTGCCTAAATAATGAACCAAATCATATCTTAACTTTGACTGATTCCTGTCCTAAAGATGGGGGGTATTACAGGTTTATTTGTCCCGTTTCTTTATGTTTATTTCTGTCGTTCATATTTGTTGTGTCGTCTTTTAGGCTTGCAGGTAACTTTAAATAAAGTCAATTTAGTGTTTAGATAGTTTAAAGTGTTGACGTCAATATGCACATCAAAGGCTTGTTCAAGGGTATATTATCCACAATAATGACAATGGCGAGTTTCATAAGTGTTGCAACAACCGATTCGTAAACCTTCATCCTTTCCAATTTCTAAATCTCACTTCTTCTGATTTTATTCCAAACTAAAGTAAACCATGTCCATTAGTGTCTGTGCATTAAAGTTTGCAATTGTTTTCCACGTAGGGCTAAAGTTTTGAACGCTTCCGGAAACGGAGAAATGATCAAAATGCAATTGCGCCTTTGAATTCTCACAATGAATGCGAACGAAGGGTTTGTAAGTCAAACCGAACACGCATCTTTGCGCGCGCAAAAAATGACGGAAGACAAACGCAGAGGCATAGCAATTTGTGGATCAACAGGATCCATCGGCACACAGGCATTGGATGTGATTGCCAATAATCCTGAGCACTTTCGCGTAGAGGTGTTAACGGCCGGTTTCAATGCCGATCTGCTCATCAAACAAGCCCTGCTCTTCAAGCCCAACGCTGTTGTCATTGGTGATGAAAGCAAATACGAATACGTCAAAGAAACCCTCTGGAGCCACGACATCAAGACCTACGCTGGCGCTGCTGCCCTCGAGCAAGTGGTGGAAATGGAAGACATCGACATGGTGCTTACAGCCATGGTCGGTTTTGCCGGTTTAAAACCTACACTCAAAGCCATTGCCGCAGGCAAGCAAATTGCCCTTGCCAACAAAGAAACTTTGGTGGTTGCTGGTGAGTTGGTCACCAAGGCGGCCAGCGAAAAGGGCGTAAACATTTATCCGGTGGATTCGGAACACAGCGCCATCTTCCAATGTTTGGCGGGTGAGTTTCACAACCCCATTGAAAAAATTTACCTAACGGCTTCGGGTGGTCCTTTCCGAGGAAAGACCCGCGCAGAGCTGGAAGGAGTGACCAAGGCGCAGGCCTTAAAACATCCCAATTGGGAAATGGGCGCCAAAATCACCATCGACTCGGCATCGCTCATGAACAAAGGTTTGGAAGTGATCGAAGCAAAGTGGTTGTTCAACCTCAAGCCCGATCAAATTGATGTCATCGTGCATCCGCAGAGCATCATCCACAGCATTGTTCAATTTACCGATGGCAGCATGAAGGCGCAGATGGGACTGCCCGACATGAAACTGCCCATTCAATATGCGCTGGGTTATCCCAACCGCTTATCAAGTGATTTTCCGCGGTTCAACTTCATGGATTACCCTTCCCTCACATTTGAAAAGCCCGACACCGAGACCTTCCGTAATCTTGCACTCGCGTTTGAAGCCATGGACAGAGGAGGGAACATGCCGTGCATTTTGAATGCAGCCAATGAAATTGCCGTTGCGGCCTTCCTAAAAGATGAAATCAAGTTCTTAGACATTCAATGCATCATTGAAGCTTCGATGGAAAAGGCCTCGTTTGTTGCCCATCCTTCGCTGGACGAATATTTAGAAACAGACTCAGAAACGCGCGCCATTGCTCGCGAATTGACCAAGAAATAATGACAGAATTTTGGATTAAAGCAGCCCAGCTGCTACTCAGCTTATCAATTTTAGTAACCCTGCACGAATTGGGTCACTTCATTCCAGCCCGTTTGTTCAAAACGCGGGTGAAGAAATTTTACCTCTTTTTCGACTTCCTTTTTCCACTTCCCAACGTGATGAATTTCTCCTTGTTTAAAATCAAGCGAGGCGAAACGGAATACGGCATCGGCTGGTTCCCAATGGGAGGTTACGTGCAAATTGACGGCATGGTCGATGAAAGTATGGACACCGAAGCGTTGGCAAAACCGCCACAGCCTTGGGAGTTTAGAAGCAAGCCGGCTTGGCAGCGCCTCATCATCATGGTGGGCGGTGTAGTGGTCAACCTTATCTTAGGTTTCTTAATTTACAGTATGGTGTTGTTCGTTTGGGGCGAAGAGCGCCTTCCGATACAGAACAACAGTTTTGGCAGCATTCCAGACAGCGTCATGGTGGCACACGGTTTCCAAGATGGCGATCGCATCCTTTCCATTCCAGATGGCAGCGCCCAGTATTTCAATGAAATTGGTGGCGACATCTTGATCAACAAAGCGCGACAAATTGAATTTGAGCGCGGTGGCGAAACTTTGACCATCACCTTGCCAGATACCATTCAGGCGGTTTTGATGAACGAAGAAGTGCGAGCGCCTTTCTTCCCCATCTTCCCACTGGGTGTGGCCGGAGTAGAAAAGGGCATGGAAGCCGAAAAGATTGGTTTAGAACCGGGCGACCGCCTTTATGCCGTCAACGGTGTGGTGATTAATGACTATAGAAAAGGCGTTGAAATCATCCGCGAAAACAAAGGCAAGAGCGTAGAACTGGAAATCCACCGAAAGGATGAAGTGATCAACAAAACGGCACAAGTTGATACGGCCGGCCACATTGGTTTCCGCATCCTGGAATACGCCTTTTTAGATGTAGATACCTTCCGATACGGCTTTTTTGAAGCCTTCCCTGCGGCCTTCATCAAAACAGGCGACAACCTTGGGAAATACATTTCCAGTTTGAGTTTGGTGTTCACCAAAGAGGGTGCATCGAAAATTGGTGGATTTGGCGCCATTGGTGGCATGTTTTCCCCAACATGGGACTGGAAGTCATTTTGGTCTATGACGGCCTTTTTATCGCTCATCCTAGCCTTTATGAACATCCTACCTATTCCAGCTTTGGATGGAGGTCACGTGTTGTTCTTGCTTTGGGAAATCGTCACGGGTAAATCTCCGGGAGATAAATTCTTAGAATACGCTCAAACAGTTGGAATGATCTTGTTATTAGGGCTGTTGGTCTTTGCCAATGGCAACGATATTTTGAGGTTGTTTCAATAGTGATCAGCCGTCAGCCGTCAGCTATCAGGCTTAAGGCATCAGCGCTATAAACCATAAATGTTACGTTAGAGCTTCACCAGTGCTAGCAATGGTCCAGCGGAATTGCGTTCCGATTTGTCCGAGGCTGAGGTTTAAAAGCTTTGAGTTATAAATCCATTTACGGATGCAATCCTTCAACCTTTTGAATCGGAAATCAGCATGAAGCGCAAGAACACTTGCGGTGCTTTAGATTCGGTTAGAATCTGAAGGAAGCACGTTTGAAGCTCAAAATGGTTTTTTCGTTCTTTTTTGCCATCAAAAAAGGACAGGATGTATTAAACATACTATTACGGATTCGTATCTTCCTTTTGTCTTGCCACAAAAGGAACAAAAGGGCAAGGCTGTGAAGAAAATTCATCGCAATCTGTTGTTCCGACTAAGTTCAGCTGGGTGATTTCCGCTATTCGCGGAACTTCCCAGTTTCACTAAGTCGCTACTTCCATCTAAGCGATGAATTTTCTTCAAGGCCTCCTGGACTTCGATTTGGCGACAAGCCTAAATCGTTGCGTTGTTTCGTTCATCGAAGCGATAAACCATAAATGTTACGTTAGAGCTTCACCAGTGCTAGCAATGGTCCAGCGGAATTGCGTTCCGATTTGCGCGAGGCTGAGGTTTAAAAGCTTTGATTTATAAATCAACCTATCGCCATAATCCTTCAACCTATTGAATCGGAAATCAGCATGCAGCGCAAGACCACTTGCGGTGCTTTAGATTCGGTTAGAATCTGAAGGAAGCACCTTTGAAGCTCAAAATGGTTTTTCCGTTCTTTTTTGCCATCAAAAAAGGACAGGATACAATAAACTTGCTTTTACGGATTGTTATCTTCCTTTTGTTAAACTCAGCACAAGTTCCAAAGAACGAAAAAATCAAGGCCTCGTGGACTTTGAATTAGCCCGAATACATCAGGCACGTCAGTCTGAGCTTCTGCGCAGCAGCATGGTCGAAGACGATGTGCGAACCGTGTCTGCTTCGACCTAACCGCCACTGGTGCGATCAGCTTCCTCTGCGTCTCCTTCGCGCCCTTTGCGGTAAAAGCAACTAATAAGACATTTAAAAACAAAAGCGGCATCAACCAAAGTCAATACCGCTTTCAACCTAACTAAACAGCAATCTATCAGAACTGCACCTTGTACGTCATGATAGGTAATATCCCTAAAAGCGTTGCGCGTTCAATTTTTTGTGTTTCGGAGTTGTAATACTCGTTGAAATAGTTCTGCCGATTGGTCGCATTTTGCACATCAATCTTAAAGGAATGTGTGGTTTTAGGCCGATCTATGCGGTAAGTGAGCTGCGCATCAAGTCGCAGAAAGTCGGGCATTTTTTCATCAAATATTTTGTTGTTGTCGCGGACGGTGTATCCTGCTTCCTGCGACTCGCTTAGCAAAATAGGTGTATAGCGCTGACCGCCAGCCCACACCAATTTTTAGCTTACGCTGATGACTCGACCGGGTTTGCGGAGGTTAAACTCCTTGCCGCCTTGGAAATTGTTCACATAGTTGCCATTCCACATCGTGTTGCGCTCCTTACCATCGCCAGCCACATATTTCGATTGATAGACAGATGATGTTACCATCATAAACCATTGGTTGGTGAAGTATTTCTCTATGGTAAGCTCAGCGCCATAATTGTAACCCGTGCCATTGTTTTTCATCGGTACATCGGCATAACCATCGTAAGAATTTATGCCCGATATACTGCTGTTGGCAGAGTCGATGATGGGCACATCAAACAAGCTTTGATAATACACTTCCGCCTTTGTTCGAAGGCTTGGCGTTATCATTTGTTCATAGCCCAACACATAGTGTGCAGCGCGAGTCATACCGAGCTTTTTATTCGGCTGATAGGTGCTGCCATCGGCCAAGGTAGCTTTGGCGCTATACACCGACAAATCGTGGGTTGAACTGTGTATGCCAAATCCTGCATTGATCCATTTTGAACGCCCAAGTGCATAGCGAGCCCCAGCCCGCGGTTCGATGACATTTTGTTGATTCAGGTTGAAGCAGGTCTGGTGTAGCCCCGTGTTTAAGGTCAGTTTTTCTGTGGCTCGAAACTGCCATTGCGCAAAGCTTTCAAAGCGGTCGGCATTGCCGGCATCGTCTTGATCGCGGATCATTTTGTTCAACTCACTGTGATAATACTCTTCGAAGAAATCGTAAAAGAGCTTGTTGTAAGTTGCTCCCAATCGCAGCGAGTGTCTTGAGTTGAATTTGTGATTCAATGTGGTATTCGCTCTGATGGCCATGTCTTGCATTTTAGACTCATAGTCGGTTCGCACAAAAACATCGTTTGTATCGTAGGTGTCGGCATGGTATTTACGCTCGGTTCCCATCGCTGCTATGGTGGTTTTGATCAAGGTTTTTTCACCTAAGAGGTAAGTATGTTTCAACCCTGTGACGCCCATGTTGGTGGTGTAAATATCATCGTATTTCAAGCCTTGCCATTCCCAGGCTTCGGTGGCGACCCCATTACCCAAAACCCCGAAAATGCTGAAGGTTCCAGCTTTTCCTGCGGGGAGGTTGAAGTTGTAGCTCAAGTCCTGAAACTTTGGAATGACGTCACCAACAATATCCAATCCTACCAAGCTAAACACGGACAGGGTAGAGTAGCGATAGTTGACCAAATACGATCCTTTGTAGTTTTTGCTGAACGGCCCTTCAACCGCCAAGTCTGTGCCTAGAATACCTATCCCCAATGTGTATTCCCGTTGTTCGTTGTTGCCCTTGCGCAAATTGATGTCGAAAATGCCCGAATAGGCATTTCCATATTCGGCAGGGAAAGCACCTGTGAAGAACTCAGAATTTGCCATCATGTTTGTGCTGAGCATAGAAATGGGTCCACCACTGGCGCCTTGCGAACTAAAATGGTTAGGGTTGGGAATTTCTAGACCTTCCATACGCCAAAGCATGCCTCGTGGAGAATTGCCTCGAATGACCAGGTCGTTATTCCCATCTACTACGCCCACACCCACACCTGCATAGCTCGATGCCATACGCGCAGGATCGTCTATGGAACCAGCATAGCGTTTTGTTTCTTCTACTGAGAATGTTCGCGCACTGACTGTGGCCATTTTATTGATGTTTTCACCGCGTTCGGCTTCGCCATCGATCACTACTTCTGCCAGCGACTGGAAAGACTCTTGTAAACCGATGGATAGAATCATTTCCTTGCCCGAATTGACTAGCATGTTAGGCATTTCTCGCGGCTCGTATCCAAGATAGGTAATGCGTAAGGTTTGTCGTCCAGTTGGTACATTTTCCAATCGGAAATTACCGTCAAGGTCGGTACTAGCGCCAAGGAAGGGATCGCTGCCCATGACGACAACATTAGCACCAATCAGGGGCGATTCAGACTGCTGATCTACGATGATGCCGCGGACCGTTTGCGTGGGCTGATTTTCTTGCGAAACGCTGACGAAAGCGCATAGCAAGATCAAAGAGGTAAGTAGTGTTTTCATGATGTTGGTTTGTTTTTTTGGTGGATTAGAAACTCACTCCGATTTGGGCGCCTACCCAAAATTCTGAATGAACATAAGTTCCTTTGTCTTCTAGTAAGGAGTAGGGTGAAAGCTTACTGGTGAAGGCAGTTCCATCGCCTCGCGTGTATGAACTTTGATGTAAATTGAGCGATGGTCCGCCCCAGATGGCAAACCGTTGAGCCGAAGGATGGTATTCGTATCGCGCGCTGAATCGGTATAGAGCATTGTACGCAATGGTGAACAGTTCTTTTTCTTGCACTTGATAAGACATCAAATCGATTAACACATCCGATTTTCTGTGTCCAACACCTTCGATCCAAGTCCGTAACCAAATGCCCAGCTCGATGTATTTGGAATGGGGTTGAGGGCTAAAGCGAATACATTGTGCAAGCGATCTGTGCCTGTTCGGTATTGAAATTCTGCCCACGCGAGTTCGTTCACACCAAAGGAATAATTGCGGTAACCCGATCGAACAAAACTGATGAATCCGACTGGCACACCATGCGAAAAGGAGTCGGCAACATTGATGAGGCTGATTTGTGTTCCCGAAACGGTTTTGGCCAAATTGATAAAACCACTGATTTGTGCGCCATCAACATCTTTTGCAGCGTTTCCGAACCCAGCGATTTGACTCCCCTGTAGGTCGCCCACAGCTACGTTACCGAATCCTGCTATCTGTGAGCCTGTCACATCGCCTTTGGCTGTATTACTAAACCCAGCGGCTTGAATGGCCAAGGTTTTATCGCCTGAATAATTGGCGTATCCAGCCGCCTGAAAACCAATCAAGCTATCTTGACAAAAGTTTGCGAAACCAGCCAGTTGCGCCCCTTTCACCGAACCCAATACTTGATTGGAGAATCCAGCGGCTTGGAAGGAGTTGGACGATTTATTGCTGTGATTGGTAAACCCAGCCAGCATGATTCCGTCTGTGTTTCCATGGGCATAGTTTGAAAATCCTGCCGCCTGAAGTCCTTGTACATTACCACGAACTACGTTGGCAAATCCGGCAAACTGGCTGCCCTTCATGTCGTATTCCAACACATTGGCAAAACCTCCCACTTCAACGCCATTGACGCCTCCGTTATATCCTGCAATCAAATTGACGGACAAGTAATTTGTTGTTTTTGAACTCAACAATCCATTGGTGCCGATGGGCGAGATGAAGGTGAATTGAAAGGGCATAGTACTAACGCTGTCTTTCGTCTTTATACTATCAGATTCGTTGGCGTAAATACTGGAAAATAAAGGCAATACGATTGCCAGCAAGGTCAATATCCTTGTTTTCATAATGATGGTATTTTATTGGAGAATAGGAATGCCAACCCAGATGATTCCCAGGTTAGCGGTAGGTTTTAGCGCTTTCTTACCGTTCCGGATCCGCTGCTGTTTGTACTGAATTCGGTTGGAGTTCCGTCATAAATGACATCGCCACTTCCGCTCACGGTGACGTTCAGAATCCCGTTCACATAAACCTCACAGTTTCCACTTCCGCTGATGTTGATGAAGCAATCGGTTGTTGGCATGTCGAAGGCGTGAATGTCTCCGCTTCCGTCAATTTCAAGATCGAGGTCATCGCACGTTCCGTCCAATTCGATATTTCCGCTGCCACTGATATGGCAGGCTACATTTGTCGCGTCTGTTTCAAAATCCATGTTACCACTGCCGTCAATTTCAAGATTGACATCGTTCAAGTTGAATGGAGTCATGGTAGTTACGTTTCCCGATCCGGATATTTTCACTTTGCTTAAGTCGGCAACGCGAATGGTGTAGGTTAAGTCGTAAGTGCCACGAATGCATTCGGTAGATAAGACCAATTTGTTTCCTTTAACCTCAGTAGTCACGCGATCCATAACATTTTCACTGGTTTCAATTTCGACCGTAGGCAGGGAAGAATCGGTGAGTTGATATAAATAGACATCACCGCTGCCGTCCAACTGAATTTCTGTAAAGTTTTCAAGGCTTCGAGTTTCAGTGGCGTTTTTCTTGTTGGCCTTGATGCAATTTGGCCAGTGGTCTTTACCGCATGAAGTGGATGCTAAAGCAAGTGCGCTGAGTGCGATGGAAAAGAGTAGGGTGTTTGAAGTTTTCATTTATTTTGTTTTATACCTCTATGACAATTGTAAAATCATTTACCCCTACGCGATCTGAAAAAAAACTTATTCTTCTTTGGTCAAGGTATATTTAGGAGGGGGCGGGGTGAGGTCCATATCCTCTGTATAGGTGAGTTTCACCCATTTTCCCATCTTTTTCTGTATGATTTTAAAATGGTGTAAATCTTCGGGCGTGATAAACGAAATGGCTTCACCTGGTGATTCGGCCCGACCCGTTCTTCCGATTCGATGGATGTAATCTTTTGGCGAACGTGGCAATTCATAGTTGATGACATAGGGCAAAAACTCAATGTCGATACCCCGTGAAAGCAAATCGGTTGCAACCAACACGCGAAGGTCTCCTGACTTGAAGTCTCGCAAGGCCTCTGTTCTAGCTTTATGGCTTTTCTTGCTGTGGGTGGCGCGTGCGTCAATGCCGTGTTTAGCGAGTTTGTCGGCCACTTGATCGGCTTTGTAAACCGATGATGTGAAGATGAGCACTTGATTGAAGTTGCCCGACAAGATCAAATAGCGCAAAAGTGGTCCTTTCTTTTCATCCAAAACATGATAGGCCGTTTGTTGAATCAACTCGATGTTTTCGGTTTCAGCCTCGACTTTTATCACCTCGGGATTGTCCAACATCATTTGTTGAATTTCCTTCAATTCTGGACTTAGAGTGGCTGAAAAGAGTAAGTTTTGACGCTTTTTAGGTAAAAACGATAAGATTTTCTTCATTTCCTCTTCAAATCCGAGGTTGAGCATTTTATCGGCTTCATCCAAAACCAACATTTTGATTTCCGCGAGACTCATGGCTTTTGATTCAACCAATTCGATCAATCGACCGGGAGTCGCAACCAAGATGCGAACGCCTTGCATGCCAATCATTTGAGGATTGATGGACACACCACCGAAAACTGCCATTGACTTCATCGGGGCATTTAATCCTTGTGCGAAAATTTTCACCACCTCTTGAACTTGAACGGCTAACTCGCGTGTCGGAACGACAATAAGCGCATCGATGTGTCGGTTTTTTCCCAACTCAGCTTTTTCGAGTAAACTCAGAATTGGCAACACATAGCCGGCCGTT
Organism: uncultured Flavobacteriales bacterium; assembly: GCA_943788145.1. Lineage (GTDB taxonomy): Bacteria > Bacteroidota > Bacteroidia > Flavobacteriales_G > Salibacteraceae > SHAN690. The sequence continues at coordinate 116,280 of CALSPD010000014.1, read as the reverse complement.
TTTCCAGAACCTGTTTGTGCTATTCCCAATACATCTTTTCGTTGTAAAATGGCGGGAATGGCCTGCACCTGTATGGGATAAGGCTTGTTGTAACCCTGCTCAGCTAACGTTTGTTGAAGGTTTTTGGAAAGTTTAAGTTGTTCGAAGGTCATGAATAGCGGCTTTATCGAAGCTTGGATGATGGAGAATGTTCCACAAAGGTAAACTCAATGCATGAGGCGGTCTGGAAAATGGCTAAATCCGAACGCCAAATTTTGCCCCTACCCAAAAATCGGCCTCAAGCGGGCCGCTAACCGCATCATAAATTGGCGGGTACGAGCTTCGTGGCCTAAAGGTCTTATCATCGGCTGAGTTTGTGTTGGCCAGTGTTACCATTTGAAAACATTATATGAAGAGATGGTCCGAAAACAATGCTTGGCCGTTTTTTTGCCAATTCGAACACTCAGACTCGGTTCAAACTTCCAGTCTAAATTGAAGGGAGTACTTTTATTATTAGGATCGCGCACTTGTCGCGCCAACACTTCAAGGTTGGTGTGAACACGTTTTTCTGGCTTGCCGATTTCCGTTCCAATGCCATATCCTAAGCTGTAAATTGGCAACCCTACATAGGAGCCCATAACTCACTTGAAGGATGTTGTAAAAGGCTTGGTTGCCCGTGCGATAGCTAATGTTATATGGGTGAATTTCATCGCTGTGAAAGTCGAAACGGTTTAGGCCTTTTAGCGAAAAGGAAAACAGTCCAATACTCAATGCACTTGAATCACTGAAATTGAAAATACCGACCTGAATTTTATCGATCGTTTTACCTACGTTCAGAAAACCTGAAATCTGGCTGCTGGCGTCACCACTTATGTTCATGAATCCTGCGGGCTTGAACGCCTGTTATGGTTTCGGCAATATTCATGAAACCAGCCGCCTGTACTCCCGTGACTTCACCTTTGCAGAAATTTGCAAACCCACCTGTCTGCGCTCCAGAAACGCTGCCTGCCACGTTCATGAATCCACCCGCTTGTACGAATTTTACGTCCTTTTTGGTGTAATTCAAAAAACCTGCGGCCTGCAATCCGGTCATGTTTTCGGTGGCTACATTTAAAAAGCCACTAAGTTGTCCACCTTGACTCGTTCCGCGCAACACGTTAAAGAATCCAGCTGCTTGAACGCCTTTTACTGTGTCCAATACGATGTTGTAAAGTCCTGCGGCTTGCACGCCATAAACACTGCCTCTAACGTTGTTAAACAGTCCCGCGGCTTGAATGCCACGCACTTCGCCACCGACAATATTTCCCAAACCACTCGCCTGAAGGCCATGCATGTGTGTTCGGGTTATATTCACCAAGCCGCCAACCTCAACACCTTCGATGGCCGCGTTATATCCAGCGAGTAAATTGATGGACGCTACGTTTGTCTTCATACCACTCGAAAATCGGTTCGTACCTATACTTGGCACGAGCGAAAACTGAACGGGGATTTGTTCTAGAAAATCCAAATTAATGGCAACGTCACGTTGCGGTTCAGGTACCAGAAACTTCACCATGGTCAATTCTTCTACTTCTCGCGGTGTGGTGGCTAGCGAAGTTCGAATCGGCATTTTATCGGGCGCTGCCTCTCGCGGGTCTAAGATGATGTCTTGGCGAACCTTGTTTTCAATCGGTTTAACGACAATGATGGTATCGAAATAGTCGCGTTTGCTGTAACTCAATCCAACAAATTCCTTTTCCGTATTAAGTGCTAGTTTGTAATAACCCTTTTCGTTGGTCAGGGCGCTGTATTTATTACCAACGGCATAAACGGTGGCTTTTTGAATCATTTCGCCTGTTGACGCATTCTTCACATAACCTTCTATGATGTATTCCTTTTTTGAGGTTTTAGAGGTATTGTCATCCCTTTTAGCTGTCATTAACACATAGCGACCTTTCTGTTGGATGTTGAATTCCTCGTTGGTTATGGATTTGAGGATGTCGATGAGTGCAGTCTCGCGGAAGTCAACGGAAATTTGTTGCTCGGGGTCGAGCTGGTCGGAGCTGTAACTGAAGGAACAACTTATCTTACTTTCTAGCCGATCCAGCACTTCCTCGAGGGAACATTTCGAGCAGGAAATACTTACGGGCTGATTCAGGCATGCTGCGCTGATGCTTAGAGAAGAAACACAAAATAGGATGGAAAGGAGGAAGCGCATGGTTAACAGCCTGAACCTGAAAGCATATAAACGCCATTATTTTTTGTCAAATCTAGCCCGAGTGTCATGGCGATGATTTCTAGGATGGTTTCAGGGTTTTCATTGGTGAAAGTCACCGTCAACTCGCAGCCTTCTATGCTATCTGATTCGAGTTGAATATCCAGTTGCAAGAGATCGTGAAGGGTTTGAACGACCTGTTTCAATTCCGTTCTTCTGAATTTGATGGTTTTGTCTTTCCAATAAAATGGCGCGGCATCTACGATATCGGTTACCTCGATTTCGGTTTGAGCCTTTGAGATAGAGCACACTTCGCCTGCGGAGACACGAGCCGAGTTTTTCAAGTTTTTATTCGAAACCTCAACGATTCCTTCGGCAACTTCTACAGTCAAGGACATATTATCATCTCGGGTATTGACTTCGAAGGCCGTTCCTACGACTTTGACTTCGCCACCATCGGTTACGATGATGAAAGGGTGTTCCTTATCCTTCGCGATTTCAAAAAAGGCTTGTCCGTTTAACGCGACTGATCGAGTTTGCGCATCAAATGTCTCGGGATATTCGAGGCGGCTGTGTGGACTTAATGTTACCGTACTGCCATCTTTCAGTATGAGCGTAGCCATTTCAGCACCTGATTCGAGCACGCGATTGCCATTGCCCGATGACCACCACAGTGCAGCACCGATACCCATCAAGAGCACAATGGCGGCAGCTATTCGGTAAAATTTGAACGAAGTTTTAGTGGAAGCGGTCTCACTAAAGTCAATTTTTGAATCCACGGTTCGCCAGGCTGCATCCGTATCGATAACATTGGTTTCTTCCAAATCGACATTCCAAAGGGCGCGTAGTTCTTCGAAAGCCGCACGATTCGAATCAGATGCATCAATCCATGTTTCGAAACGCTCAACCTCAACAGGAGCGCACTCACCAGCCAAATATTTGGCGGCTAAGTCGTAGTCGATATGATCATTTGATGCTTCCATTGCTTATTTCATGACAATTGAAAAGACGTTTACCCCTATGAGGAACCAAAAAAATTGTTTTTAGGATGCGAAGCGTTGTTTTTGCTTCTACGTTTAAAGATGATCGAAGCGTTTTTAATGCCTTACCCATTTGGTTTTCTACCGTATTGACGCTTAAATCGAGTTCATCGGCTATTTGTTGATATTATTTTCCTTGTAAACGACTCATCAAGAAGATTTTACGACATTGACTCGGAAGTTCTTGAACGGAAGATTTTACCCGTTGTTGAAATTCCTCCGTTTCCAATGCATCCCTATAATCGTGTGTTGGTTCTGTCGCCAAGGCATGGCTAGCATGTTCGTTTTTTACCTTTTCATGCTTGATGAAATTCAAGCAATGATTGTGCGTGCTGCGCAATAAATAGCTTTTTAAACTGCCTTCCACCTCAATAGATTCTCGCTTTTCCCAAAGGTTTACGAAGAGTTGCTGCACAATATCGGCCGCGTTTTCACGGTCTCGAATGATTTTTGCAGCGTAGCCAACCAGCGGTGCGTAGTGCGCTCGAAACATCTGTTCGAATTCGATTTTATTGGAAAAGCTAGGATTCAACGTAGGCTACTTAGTCGAGCAAATGTAAAATTACACTTAAGCATGTCGATGATTGTGCGACTTCATCCAAATTACGGACTCTGAAATGAGTTCTTCCAACACATCCATATCCAGATCGGCAAGGCGCTTTACATAAAGGCAAGACTTGCCCGTTTTGTGTTTGCCTAACTTTTGTAATAAGTCATCATAACGTTTGAAGCCGCTCATGATGTAAAGTGTTAAAGCCTGTTTTCGAGGGGAAAATCCGGTCAACATCCAATCTCCTTCTCGTCCGGAAGCATATTTGTAGGTATAGGTGCCAAAACCAACAATAGATGGCCCCCACATTTCGCCTTTGCAGCCCGTAAGGCGTTCCATCAAATCGAGTATGGCTTGGCTATCAGCGCGCTTTTGACTGTCTTCAATGGCAGCAATAAAGTCGCTTACGCTGTCCTCGTTTTTTATCGTCTTCGGTTTTTGACTCATATTTCATCAAACAAAATAGGGATTCAAATTTGGTTTTTGGGCGACTGGATGTCTTTCATTGTTCAATTATTCAACTACCCCCAATCAACACTCCGAGCTTGCCATTGAGTTGTTCCCAACCTTGATTTGGCATGTAAGCTTTCGAAACAAAACCGTCTAAATAGAGTGCGTTGGAGCAACCTTGTTCCTTAAAAAATGAAGCGAAGTCATAGAAATTGATAAGCCCTTTACTCATGGCAAAAAGAACGCGACCATCAGGAAGAATGCCCGCTCCGTTCCGAATATTTACGTTTTCTGAACCTTCATTAAAAGCTGAATGTATCTTACCATTAATTAGCAACATTGGGCCAGACTGCGTGGCGTATTGAACTTCATTTGTTAAAGTGAAATCTGGAGTTTGAACCACCAGCGCCTTGCCATTTTCATAAACAGCGAACACACCGTTGGGTTGCATGTAAAAGTTGCCGTGGGCTTCTTGTACAGAATTCAAATTTCGGATGGTCTTGCCGCCTTCCACGAAAAGTCCTAGCGGATTTAAGTCTTCCATGTACATGCCACCGTTCATAGCAAAAGTCAAGGTGCGGCCCTGACCTTTTAAAGCCGTTTTTAGCTTTCCGATGTTTTGGTAATGCTTGCCATTTTTATCCTTTAGGAACATTTGAATCTGTTCGGTTTTAGGATCAACTATATGGGATAGAATGCTTACCGGTTCTGGTGTGGGCTCATTGAAAGCCTTCAATGTAAAGGCGCTTGCTCCTAAAAAGAGGAATAGAGTAATGGATAAATAGGCCGCGATTTGTTTCATGCTTTCAGGCGTAGTTCTAGCTAATCATTCAGTCAAAGTTGGAAATGCGAAGTCCTAAGTCCTAGGTTCTGAGTGCAAAGTCCAGAGTCCAGAGTCCAGAGTCCAGAGTCTACAGGTCTATGACTTCTTTTCCTAATTCTACACGAATCATTATGCTCACTTAGAAAATACCATATCGGTGGTGGCATATTGGTGGCATGCGATGCACGAACCGCCAAGCAAGTTTCCTCCTCGAAGGTCAAGCTCATCGGCATCTTTTGCAATGGAACCGTCCTTCATTGAGCATAAACCACTCCCAATCGTTGCTTTCGGCATTAAAACCTACTTCTTGTTTTACCATGCCAACGTACTCATTGGTCACTCCATCGGCACTTCGACTGTATTTAAAAATCATGGTGCCCTCTGGGTAAACACCGTTTTCAGGAGCTTTTCCATCCATGAAATAGACATCACGTGTTGATGTGCTATCGTTTCCAGCGTGTGCAACGGCTAAGTTGGTGTCGATTCCAGTTTTGGTGATTTCAAGTACCCATTTGTCCCAATTCACGAACGACATGCAGGACTCATCATCTAACGTTGCTTCCGCATCGTAATTCACGGAGACGGGATCGGTGCAGCCATAAACATACTTACACGTGCCATCATCCTTCTTCGCATCCTTGTCGTAATTTTTGGCAATTTTATCGGTGCAGCCTTCTTTGGCGCATGAAACAAACAATAGTGGAGTGGCGATTGCGATCAGAACGTATAATTTCTTCATGATATATGGTTTATGAAAGCGATAATAGAAATTTTAGACGCATTAGAGACGAGGAAGTTAGAATATGAGCTAAGTTCTTCATGATTTTTCTTTCCAAGTTGCGCTGTAGCTGATGTGCATTGAATAATCTTGTATCTTCAACAGCCAACTTATGATAATCAGAATCCATCCTGAAAACCCCTCCAGAACGAGACTTGCTTAAGGTCGTTGATATCCTGCGTGATGGTGGGGTCATTATCTATCCAACGGATACGGTTTATGGAATTGGCTGCGACATCATGAATAGAAAGGCGGTTCGAGCGTATAGCTAAGATTAAGGGTATTAAACCCGAAAAGGCCAATTTGTCCATCATTTGTTACGATCTAAGTCACATTACCGACTACGCCAAGCATGTAGATAATCGCACGTTTAAAATCATGAAGCGCTGTTTGCCAGGGCCTTTTACCTTTATTTTAGAAGCGAGCAACAACATGCCGAAGGTTTTTTATGATGAAGAAAAAAAACATAGGCATTCGCGTTCCTGATCACAACATTCCACGAGAGTTGGTTCGTTTGCTCGGAAATCCGATTGTGACGACATCGATTCGCGATGAAGACGACATTATTGAATACAGTACCGACCCCGAATTGATTCATGAGAAATTTGAAAACCTGGTCGATTGTGTCATCGATGGCGGATATGGCAATCAAATTCCTTCCACCATTGTAGATTGTTCAGAAGGCGAAACGGTTATTGTTCGTGAAGGATTAGGAGCAGCTGAAAATGCTGGAATAAAACTATTCCACATCGCCATCCTTTGGCACCATTACTAAAGCGTCTGTATCAAAACCAAGGGCTTTTGCTTGGGCGATCAATTCGGTTGTCTTTGCGTAGGAAAATTTAGGATAGCGAGCCAAAATCCACAAGTAGTCTTTATCCGACCCACAAACCATAGCGTAAGAATAATCGACAGTGTCTAAGGCTATGACGTTGTAGCCCGCATAGAATGGTCCCGAAAAAGCTTACTTCTATCATAGAAGAATATTCATCACTTGCAGCTCGAGCCTTGCCCTCAATGTCGCTCCATTTATTGGAATTAGTATCTAAGCCACGATTTTTAACACTAATGCTACCATCATCGTTAAGACCATAGGTTGCCGTAACATGCACTAGGTTTTTTTCGAAACGGCTATCCATTCGTGCTATTTCATACCAAGTTCCAGTGTATTTTTTTAAATCGAAAGATTTAACGGGTGTCACATCATCAGGAATGCTGCTGCAAGCGCTGAGAAAGGCAATGAAAATGATAAATTGAAAGAAGATTTTTGTTTTTTTCATGGTAATGATTTGTTCTAGAAAAGATAAACAATCTTTATGGCAATGGGTTTAGATTTGTTTATTAATTGTGGCTATGATTACGATAATTTCTCCAGCAAAAACGCTTGATTTCTCAAATAAATACGAAGGGTTAAACTTATACGATCCAGCGTTTATTTCTGAATCAGAAGCAATTATCCACAAGCTGAGAAAGTTGAGCTCGAAAAAGGTTGCCAAACTCATGAACCTAAGCAAGGATTTAGCTGACCTTAACGTTCAGCGTTATCATGAATGGTCACCGAATTTCACGGATGAAAACTCGCGACCAGCGCTTTTGGCTTTTGGAGGCGATGTTTATCGTGGTATGGACAATAAGAATTTTACAAAGGAAGACCTTGATTTCGCAAATGACCATCTCCGCATTTTAAGCGGACTTTATGGCGTGTTAAAACCGTTGGATCGATTGCAGGCATATCGATTGGAAATGGGAACGAGTATTGCCATTGGCCGAAAGAAAAATTTGTATCAATTCTGGGCGGATAAAATCACTGAAACGCTGAACACGGCTTTGGTTAATGCACAATCAGATACCTTAGTTAACCTAGCGTCATCAGAGTATTTTAAGGCGGTAGATTTTTCACGAATCAAAGGAAAAGTAATCACTCCGGTGTTCAAGGATTTGAAAAATGGGGAATACAAAGTGGTGATGACTTGGGCAAAACTTGCGCGAGGCATGATGACTAGTTACATCGTTCGAAACAGACTAACTGATTCCGAGCAAATCAAAGGTTTTGAGGAATATTCTTTTAGCGAGCCATTGAGCACAGATTCTGAGTGGGTTTTTGTACGCGGTTGATTCTAAGTGCTTGCCTATGTCCGCGGTTCACAGTCGAAAGTCCACATTCGGAAGTTGAAAGTCCATAGTCCATAGTCCATAGTCGAAGTTGAAAGTTTTGTGTTTGAAGGGAAAGTTGAAGGTCCGAGGTCTCTAACTTCCCATTATCCCATTATCCCATTATCCCATTATCCCATTATCCCATTATCCCATTATCCCATTATCCCATTATCCCATTATCCCATTATCTCATCACTAACCTTACTTCGTTCATAGATTTCCTCTTCGGTTTAAGTTCATCCTAAAAATTAGGTCAAATTTGCTGGCATGGTGTTCAACTACATTTGGGTAGCGTTTTTTATAGTGGCCTTTGTTGTAGCCGTGTTGCGGCTCATTTTGCTCGGTGATACAGAAGTGTTTGGGGCGATGGTTCAGAGCACCTTCGATATGGCGGAGACCAGCGTGAGCATTTCCATCTATCTCATCGGTGTTATCACACTATGGCAAGGCATCATGAAAGTAGGGGAGGATGGAGGTTCGGTTGGGCTGTTAACTCGAATTGTATCGCCATTTTTCGGCAAATTGTTTCCAGAGCTACCAAAAAATCATCCCGCCATAGGTTCGATGATGATGAATTTTAGTGCCAATATGCTTGGGTTGGACAATGCGGCAACTCCACTCGGCCTAAAAGCCATGCAAGAATTGCAGGAGGCGAATGCAACTAAAGAATCGGCCTCAAATGCCATGATTATGTTCATTGTTTTGAACACGTCTGGCTTGACTATAGTTCCCGTGAGCGTTATGGCGCTTCGTGCTGCTAATGGCGCGGTAAATCCATCAGACGTCTTTCTGCCCATTCTATTAGCTACTTATTTCGCTACGCTTGCCGGATTGATCTTCGTTTGCCTTCGACAGCGCATCAATTTATTTCAACCTGTTTTGATGGGATGGATAGGGGGCATAACGGCCATGATAGGCGGATTGCTATGGTGGTTTTCTAGCATGTCGCAGGATCAATTAGCCTCGGTTTCCAGTGTGTTTGGAAATGGAATCATACTCTCCATCATCATCGCATTTATTTTAATGGCCGTTCGCAAGCGCATCAATGTTTATGATGCATTTATTGCTGGAGCGAAGGATGGTTTCAGCATTTCCATCAAAATCATTCCCTATTTAGTTGCCATCTTAGTTGCTATCGGCTTGTTCAGAGCAAGTGGCGCCATGGACTACTTGTTGGTCGGATTCGCGGCATTATTTCAATTAGATTCTGCCTTGATCGATGCTTTACCAACAGCATTTATGAAGCCGCTCAGTGGGAGCGGAGCAAGAGGCATGATGGTCGAGGCAATGCAAGTGCATGGAGCAGATTCATTTACGGGTCGTTTGGCCAGTGTCTTTCAAGGTTCCACTGAAACCACCTTTTACACCCTTGCCGTCTACTTCGGTTCAGTGGGCATCCGCAAAACACGCTATGCGCTTGGTGCGGGCTTGTTTGCCGATCTTATCGGCATCCTCTCAGCGATTGCTATTTCCTATGTGTTTTTTGGTTGAAGCCTCATTTAAAGGGTCCGCTAAGTGCCAGTAATCGTCAACCACACCGCCATCTCCATTCGAGCGTTCCGAACGTCTATCAAGTTTCGGAATGTGGCGATAATGGTTTTAAGAAATTAAACTACCGATCAAATTCGGATTACTTAGACGCTTTTACCAAATCCATTTCAACCACCAAATGACCTGCATTGGCAAATTTGTCCATAATGAAAAGCACGTAACGAATATCAACCGTAATGTTTCGGCAAATGGTCGGATTGAACATGATGTCACTCATGGTGCTTTCCCATGTTCGATCGAAATTCAAACCAATTAATTCGCCATTCGCGTTGAATACGGGGCTGCCGCTATTGCCACCTGATGTGTGATTGCTAGCAATAAAACAGACTCGCATTTCGCCTGAAGCATCTGCATAATCGCCATAGTCTTTGGCATCATATAGTTCGCGCAGTTTTGGTGGTAAGTTGTATTCTGGATTCGTTGCGTCTTCTTTTTCCAAAACGCCTTTCAATGTAGTGTAGTGGGCGTATTCAGCGCCATCAAAGGGCACATAACCATCGACCTTTCCAAAAGTTATACGAAGCGTACCATTCGCATCCGGATAATAGGTTTTTTCCGGAACAACTTCCATGAGCGCTGACATCCAAACGCGCTGTAAGCTGTCTTGCCGTGTTGCCACTTTTTGCATATTGGGTTTGGTCACTTCGAAGTAGTAATCATATATCCGTTTGCTAAAAGCATAGGCCAAATCCTTTTCTATTTTTTTGGCTTTGCCCCGGCTAAAATTTTCTAAAAAGGCAGTAATTTTTTCTTCATCAGCCATGATAGTTTCATCAAACAATCGATCGACAAACTGAGCTAAACTTTCATTTTTCTTTTTTAAGTCTCTTAGGAAAAAAGCTTGCGGTTGGCCTTCAATAAAGTACTTGATTTGAGCCTGCATGATGTCTTTATCGACTTGTGCGTCATAGTTTTTGAAGTAGCCCATTTTAGATTTTCTATCGTCAACCCAAGCGGCTATTTCAGCATCAGATACAGTCTTGTCTTTACACATATTGATCAACTCCGTGTATCCTCCAGCGTAGCGGAGAATTTCAGGTCCCATGAAATAGAATTCGATGAAATACTCTCGGCTAATGGTTTGAGGTTCAATTAAAACAGACATGGAAGACATATTAAGCAATAAGCTTCCATATTTTTCATTCCAATCGGGGTTGGTCTCTACACGCGCTTGAAAAACGCGTTCCAAGCTGTCCTTCTTTTCAACCGCTCGGTGTCGAATAAGGCCTTTCGATTGACCTATCCATTTTTTGTATGCATTGCTGATGCGGCTCTGCTTGGCGGCATATTGAATTTTGGTCAATTCATCTTGGCGCATGGCTGCGTCAATAATACCGAGGGATGCTTGGCGCATTTTTAATCGCAAAGGATTGATTGTTTGAAGCACATCTTCCACATCCGAACTTGTAATGTAGTTTTCCGTGGTGCCCGGAAAGCCATATACTAAAGTGAAGTCATCCTGATCAACACCTTCGAGACTGACCGGCAAGTGGTAAGCCGGTTTGTAAGGTACATTTTCCTCATTGAATGCCGCGGGCTTATTATCCTTATCGGCATAAATACGAAAGACACTGAAGTCGCCCGTGTGTCTAGGCCAAACCCAATTATCCGTATCAAATCCATATTTCCCAATACTCGATGGTGGAGCACCTACCAATCGAACATCTTCAAATACCTCAACAATAAATAACAAGAATTGATTGCCATGGTAGAAAGGCCTGATGTAAGCACTGAAATGCGTTCCTTCTTTAGCCGTAGCAACGATTTCTTTGGTCTTTGCTGCAATCCATTCAGACCGTTGGATCTCAGTTGCATTTTCCGGTAAATCGGCCAATATTTCTTTTGTCACATCTCTAATTTCTTTGATGATGGTGGCTTCCATTTCGGGATTTGCCAATTCGTCCTTTTTAGTCGCGGCCCAAAATCCATCTTCTAAATAATTGTGTTCCAAAGAACTGTGGGCTTGAATTCGACTGTAACCACAATGGTGATTTGTAAGAAGCAAACCCTGATCGCTCACCAACACCGATGTGCAGCCTCCATTGAAGTGCACAACTGCGTCCTTAATGCTTGAGTGGTTAATGCTGTATAGATCATCTGCGCTGATTTTCATGCCCATGGAGGCCATGTCGTCTGAAACCAATTGCTTAATCATGGAAGGAATCCACATACCTTCCGTAGCCGATGCAGTTAGAATGAAACTGAAGAAAAAAGAAAAGGTGATTGTTCTCACTATTTTAAATGTCATGCGTCTATTGCTTAGTGTATGAATGCAAAAGAAGCATATTTGCAAGGAAGAAAAGCATCGACACTTTTGAATCAGAAATTTATGAAACAAGCGGTTATCCTGAGCAGTTTGCTCTTTTTTACATTTTCTTTAGGTCTAAAAGCTCAGTCCATTGTGGACGGAGAAAAGGTTCAAGTAGGCAAGAGAAGTGAAATCAAATCAGCACAAAAGGTTGCAAGTGTTGTTGGCGTGCCCGCTCAAGACGAGTGGATGACAGTCCTAAAGAAAACGGCCATTTACCACACAAAAGGCGATTCTATTGATGTGATGAAAATGGATAAACGCCCGGTAAAAGCGAGTGCTTCTTTAGGAATAGGAAATGAAAATGGTGGACGAGCCGTTACACCAACCATCGGCACTGGAATCACGGGAACGACCATGAACAGCTACACACCGCCAGATAACACCATGGCGATTTCCAATAATGGACGACTGGTGGCGGTTGATAATGAAGATATTTCTTACTTCAATGAAACTGGAACCCAAACGGGTGTTACCACACATACAAGTTTTTTCAGTGGATTGACGACAAGTTCATACTTATTCGATCCAAGGGTGTTATACGATAGCGAAGAAGACCGCTTTATCTATGTTTTATTACACGGAACAAATTATACCAACTCGAAAATCTTTGTGTGTTTTTCAAAAACCAACGATCCTGAAAACGATGGTTGGGACATTTATTCACTGCCAGGTAATCCCCTAAACGATCAGAGTTGGACAGACTATCCAAACATTGGTGTTTCTGGAGATGAACTTTTCATCACTACCAATCTTTTTTACAGCAACAACAGTTTCAACCAGTCCGTGATTTATCAAATCGACAAGTTTGATGGATACAATGGCAACTCAACCGTGAGCTATTCGGTTTGGGATGACGTGTTTGACGGAAACGGGGCCAAAGCGTTCACCGTTGTGCCTGCGTCATATGGACAGCAGGGAAGTTATGGACCGAATATGTATTTCACCAGCTCAAGGCCAGGTGGTTCGACTCGAATATACCTCTATGAGATTACGGACAATATGAATGGAAATCCACAGCTCACGGCTGACGATATTCTAGCTGATTATGAAGTAGCAGCCGATGGTAACCAACTTGGATCATCTAGTTTGATGGATGTAGGAGATTGTAGAATGCAAAATGCGTTTTATTTGAATGGCATCGTGCATACGGTTCATGCCGGTGATTATCTGGGAACGGGCTATTGTGGTGTTTTCTATTATCGAATTCCTGTGGATAACACAAGTCAAACAGAAGAGGCCGTCTTTGGTCAATCTGGATTTGACTATGCTTATCCAAGTCTTGCTTCTTTTGGCATGAATGAGTGCGATAAAAGTGTGATGGTCGGGGCGCTTCGAACAGGCAGCACCATCTATCCCCAAATGCGCGTTATGAATTGCGATCAAGAGATGCAATGGTCGAGCTCAACTCAAATAGTGTCTGGTGCATCACCCATTAGTTTTATCGGAAGTCCAGAAAGATGGGGCGATTACACAGCCATGCAGCGAAAACATAGTGCTTCTTCGCCAGAAGTTTGGATGGGTGGATGCCACACTTCAAGCTCCAATAGATATGTAACGAGATTGGCTGAAATTAAGGGCGATTATGTGCCTGCAGAGGGACCGGGGGTTGATTTTTATTCAAATGATTCTATCGGTATTCCAACCTATTTTGTGAACTTCTACGATAACTCAACAAACAATCCAATCGCGTGGGAATGGACATTTGAAGGAGGTATTCCGAACGTTTCGACTCAACAAAACCCATTGGTTAGCTATCTAGACACAGGCAGCTTTGATGTTAGGCTTATTGCTTGGAATGACGACTGCTTTGACTCACTAACTGTGGAAGATATGATTCAGGTCGTTGAATTTATTCCTGGCGATACCGACACGGTAAACCTTGGTGGGTTCATCGTTTATATTGTTGATGGCGACACGTATCAATTGTTTAATGGAGAAATCGTGCCGTTGGGACAAGAAGAAATAGCAAGCATCAATAACCGTGTTTTCCCTAATCCGCTATCAAGTGCTGACATGATGTATGTTCAGATTGAATTAGTCGAAGGGAAAGTGCTAACCGGGGTGATCTTTGACATGCAAGGACGGGAAGTGAAAACTTTATTTACGGACTATGTGAAGCCAGGTAAACATGAATTGGGCTTCAATAAGCTTGCCTTAGCCTCAGGACAATATTTTTTACAAGTGAAATCGGATTCCGAAATTTTGATCAATGAGAAAATTATTATTCAGCGCTAGCATCCTAGTTTTTGTAGGATGCTCAAGCCAAAAGCCCGAAACGAATCACAGCGAGAATGCCCAAGTAGAGGAAACGAAATCTGAGAACAAGCCCGAAACGAAGATTGAAGCGCATAATGGATCCGTTTCGGAAACTCAGGAAGCAGAAAAAGTTGTTCCGGCTGATGAAATAAAAACAGAGACGGAAGTTGTTTCAGAGTCATCGGTAAAAAAGGAAGCACCCAAGCATCAATCTTACGATCAAAGTAAAATTGACAGCATCAAGCAAGCGAAACAGAAAGGAAAGAAATAAACGATTAAATCGTAATCATTCCGTGGTGCAGCGTAGTGATTTCGCCACCTTTTCGAATCATCTTTACCGGTTCAGCAGAAAGCAGGCGCATGCCACTTTCATCCATTCGAATTCCACAATTTTCTGGAAGACAAACAACTGGATATTCATTGACCGCGCTATATTCCAACAAGCGCTGTAGGCGCGATTCACCCCCGTGTCCGGCTATGGTACGTTCCGTAAAATGTGGGTTGATTTGAAACGAAATTAAGTTCAGTGCATCGAAATTTTGAGGTTCAACCACTGGCATGTCGTTCGTTGTTCTGATCGTAGGGCACGCCAAGTTCGAACCTGCACTCCATCCAATGTATGGAGTTCCTAATTGAACTTTAGTGCGGATTGGATCGATTAAATCCAATTCTTGCAATGTTTTCAGCAAGTGGAAGGTATTTCCACCCCCAACTATTATCGCTCTTGCACTGGCAATCGCATCTTTAGGCGAAGCCTCATGATGAATGGACCGAACAGTAATCCCAGCTGCGCTCATGGCGTCAGCTACTTTGCGCTCATAGTCGTCATAACTAAAGTTTACAGCAGCATATGGAATGAATAAAACAGAACGGACTTCGCCTAAAAAGCGATCAATGTAACCCATCGGCCATTCGAGGTATGGTTGACCCGGATTGGTCGAGTTACTCAATAAAAGAAGCTTCATTTAGATAGTTTTTCGAGTTAAATGTGAAACATTTCACACTTTTGAACCTCACCAAATCTACATCAAATGAGAAATCTTTTACTTCTAACCTTATTAAGTTTCGTTTTAAATGCCTGTGGAGAAACGATAACGGGCAATGGAAAAGTGATCAGCAAGAATCATGAAGTAGAAGCATTTGAGCGCATTAGTACATCAGGTGTGTTCGAGGTGGTGCTCATTCACGGTGAACCTAAAGTGGTCATAGAAACGGATGAGAACATTCATGAGCACATATTAGTCGAAGTAAAATCAGGAGAATTAATCATTTCCTCTGAAAACAAAATGTTGAACACGGACGACCTAATAGTCACTGTTTACTATGAAACAATGACGGCCGTTTCCTTGTCTGGTGCGAGTACCGTAAAGACATCAGGAACTTTGAAAGCTGGAAAATTCGATTTAGATATTTCTGGGGCAGCTGAAGCCGATATGGCGGTTGATGTTGATGAGTTTGAACTTGATTTAAGTGGAGGTGGTGAAGTGAAGTTGAAGGGTCGAGCCGATCATTTAATCCTCGAACTTTCAGGTGCGGCTGAAGTTGACGCTTTTGATTTGGCGTCTAAAACTGCGGATATTGACATTTCTGGAGCCAGCGAAGTCGAATTGTCGGTATCGGACGAATTGAATGTCGATATTTCGGGAGCAGGTGAAGTTAAATACAAAGGAAGTCCAAGCATTAATCAGGACATAAGTGGGGCGGGGGAATTGAAGCAAATTAAATGAAGATAAAGTCTATTGTTGTTACTGTCGGTTTGAGTGTTTTTGTTGCTGGTCAAGTTCATTCTCAGGTAACAAAACCTGAAGATATGCGGCTGTTGACGGATGGATATCATACCGTTTTCTGGGAAAATGGATCTAAGTATTATGGTGAAATTTTCGAAGGAGAGTTTAGCGGAAAAGGCACCATGATATGGTCGGACAGTATTTACTACGAAGGCCGATGGCAAAATGGAATGCGGCATGGAAAGGGAACAATGGAATGGCCGAATGGACGTAAATATTTTGGGCGATGGAAGAATGATGATCCGCACGGTAAAGGTCAAATGGAATGGCCCAATGGTCAAATCTACCGCGGACATTTCGAGCGAGGTAAAATGAATGGCAAGGGTAAGATCAAATACCCTGATGGCACAGTTTGGAAGGGTCAGTTTGAGGCGGGGAAAGCGCTTAAAGACTAGTTCGGATCGAATTTGTGAATGTCGCGGTTGTTCTCTTCAATTTCGTTTTTAATAAAGGCCATTTTTTTTGCGAGCATGGCGTAAACTTGTGTTTCAGGTCGCATGAGTGTGCGGAAGGCATTGTCATCGTTATCGCCAATCAGCGCCATTTCATGTAAAATATCATATCCATGCGTTTTGAGCCAAACCAATGCATTTTGACGGCCCTCAATACCATTGATTAGCGCCATAAGGTGAGGGTATCCATTGTTTAACAACCATTCACGCGAACGCTTTTCATTGCGCAGTGCGTAATGAAACAAGCCCAATTCAATATAACTGTTTTTCATAAACCATTGGGTGATTTTACTGTTGCCATCAATACTTTCTCCCCATGCCAGTAAAATTTTAGCATCGTATTTTTCCAATCCTTTGTTCGATAATAGAGCCATGTTAATACTTGTTTCTAGTTCAATTACTGCTGAGAAAAAGCGATTATAGCTTTAACTTTGCTGCACTTCAAATATGCCAAAAATGATTCGTGGCCAACATTTTATCCTTGCATTTAGCTTTTTTATCCTTGCTTCAAGTTGCGACAAGGAATGGGTGTGCAAATGTCAAACGGTTAAAGATGGAGATGTTTATGTAATTATCAAGAAGGCGAAGGAAAAGGAAGCCGAAGAAGTGTGTACCAAACGCGCTGACTTACCTATGAACAACAGTGAGGTAAATAAATGTGTACTTCAAGGAAAATATTCATCTAAAAAGTAAAATCGTTATCAAAGTATTCATTCCCATTTTACGCATCCTTTTTGGCCTTTTATTTATTGGCTCAGCGGTGTTGAAGCTTTTTCCCATCGATGCATTCGAAATGATTTTGATAAAGCAAGTCGGTGTTTCCTGGGGTCTAGCTCCATTGTTGGCACGTTTGCTCATTCTCTTTGAATTTGCACTTGGTGTTTGCATAGGATTCGGCTTTTGGACTAAGAAAATGGTTTATGCCAGTTTAGCGATGCTTGCAGTTTTTACGGGCTATTTACTCTTACTAATTGCCACTGGTGAGGGCGATGAAAATTGCGGATGTTTTGGTGAACTTATTCCAATGGATGGACCGACAAGCGTTGGTAAAAACCTCATCATGATGGCACTGGGCCTTGTTTTAATTTGGAAAAATGACTTGGTGAATCGCTTTAGTTTTAAGTGGGCTGGACCAGTTTTAGCTATCATCTCAATACCTGTGCTGTTCTTACTACTTCCCTTGCCAGAGGGTGATTTTGATCAAGAGGCAACGCTTGATTCCACGCTTATTTCGAAGATTAACCATACACAGAATTGGGATTTAGAAACGGATGATAGGCTCATCATCGTAATGTATTCTGAATGCATTCATTGCAAGCAATTGGCCACACTTTTATCAACTATTTCAACGGAACAAGCTGATAATAAGTTGAGAATATTACTATTTGGAAAAGAAGATTCTATCAAGGAATTTGTCGAGCAAACTGGCATTGAACACCTTCCCTATCGAAGAACAACAGAACATCAATTGATGCAAGGAATTAATGGAACATTCCCCTCGGCAATTTTTGTAGAAAATGGCAGTGTTGTTTCAAATTGGTCTGGAAGAGGCGTTAACATGGATTTGTTAAGCAAGATCTTGTTAGATTAATATTCCATCGTGTGATTATGTACGTTTGCCTAGAAATCAAAATATGAGTTATAGACTTCTTTTTTTATCCCTTGTTGTTGTGTCGTTATCGACTCTTTCATGCAAACGTTGTTATCAATGCGCAGTGAAAGATTCAAGTACTGATGAATTGCAATGGGCATATAAACAAGTATGCGCAAGCAAGTCGGCATACGAAGACTATAAATCGGTTTGTGAAGCTTCCATTGTCGATTCAAACGCAACAACGGTGCGTTTTTATTGCGATTGTGGAGAAGACATCAGTTTAGAATAATCGAATGAAAACGATAGGAGTATCATTAGTTATCTTATTCGGATCGATAGTATTTATGACTTCATGTCAAAAATGTCACGTTTGCATTGCCAAAGATCAAGATGGTGTGCAACGCTATCAATATCCCGAAATGTGCGGAACTAAAAAGGAATTAAGTAGCTATGCCGACCAATGTGAAACGGAATACGGCAAGTATGATTACACGTGCGCTTGTGGCGAATCGCTTTAGCCTTTTTCTTTTTTTCCTTGGTTTGGTGCTATTATCGTGTGAGCGAAAAATTGAGCATGAAACTATCCCTGAAGTTATTATAGAAGCGGATTCGATGCCAAAGTTCGATGCTTCATCGGCTGCACAAATTGACGATTATTTTCAAGAGCTATACGCGCATCGGCATTTTAACGGTGTAGCATTATTTGCCTCAAATGATGCCATACATACGCTTGCATTGGGATATAAAAACATGGAATCAAAGGATTCGCTTGCGGTGAACGATCAGTTTCAATTGGCTTCCGTTTCAAAACCATTCACATCCTTTGGAATATTGTTATTGGTTCAAAAAGGGCTCATTCAGCTTCAAGACCCAGTTAGTAAATATCTGAACTGCACACCCTACGATAATGTAACTATTGAACAGTTGTTAACGCACACGAGCGGAATTGGCTATTATGCTTATGTCACCGATGGATTATGGGGACAGCCAGAATGCCTAATGAGCAATGGCGACTTGTTGACCATGATGGAGTGTGAGGAAATCCCCCTCTATTTTGAACCTGGTCGTGCTTTTGATTATTGCAATACAAATTATGTCTTGCTTGCCGATATCATTGAAGAAGTTAGTGGAAAACCTTTTCAGCAATACATGAAGGAAGAGGTATTTGAAAAAATGGGAATGAGTTCATCCGAAATAATTGATGCATTCTCAAAGAACCCAAGTGAATACTCCGTGTTGGGTCATTATCCAAATGGCGATGCGAAATCGATTTCTTACCTCGATGGCATTGTCGGAGATAAAGGCATGTATAGCTCGGTTTTTGACCTCTATAAGTTTTATATGGAGAGCAAAAAAGGCACCTTACTCAGCGATTCGCTATGGAATGAAGCCAAAAGCCCAAGAGCCAAGTATTCATCAAGAGGATTTTACGGATATGGATTTAGAATTCAACCCATGCCTCAGGAAAATGATACCCTGATTTATCACAATGGTTGGTGGGGGGGATTTCGTACTTATTTCTGGATGTTGAAAAACAATAACAAGTGTGCAATAATATTAACCAACTCAATTCGTGGAGGTTACCTTTCTAAGGAGGAGATTTGGTCTTTATTCTGATTGAACTCTTTTATACTTGAAGACGTTATAGCATTCATGTCTACACCAATTCAATATCTCCCCATGTTTCCGCTAGGTATTTTCATGCTACCGCATGAGCAAATTCCCTTGCACATTTTTGAACCTAGGTTTAAGCAATTGTTTGATGATTTGGCTCAAGGAGATACACGATTTGGGCTGCCAATTACGGAACCCGATGGAGCAAACCTCGTTTCGATTTGTAAATTGAATGAGGTTACGAAACAAAAAGATAATGGTGAACGAGATGTGATTATTGAATGTATACAAGTTGCGGAGCTTTTTCGAATCGATGATCAAATGAGCGGAAAACTCTATCCAGGAGGTGAAGTCGGTTCTTTGATTGAGTTCGATATGAATACCACCGCTTCCGTTGAAGTCCTAGAGTTATTTGCAGATTACATTGAATTGAGGTTTGGAAGAAGGCCAAAACTGATTGAAATTAAAAACTATAGCTTGACAGATGTCGCTGCCTGCTTAGCATTGAGCAATGAGAATAAGGTTCGATTTGCGAAGGCGAAAAATGTAAAAGCCCAACAAAAAATGATTGTCGGGCTTATAGAATATTTGCGTTTTCTCTTTTATCAAGAGACAAAAACCGAAAACGGGATTATTTTAAACTAGTTAGCGATACAGGTGGCACCAGCACTTTCGCGAGCATCAATTTCGGTTTGGTCTGCTGTGCAAAATTCATCGCTTGTAGTAGTTGTGTCGGTCGGGGTGTTGCCATTATAGATTACAACATCTTCAGTGCATTCATAACAGGTTGAACAACTTGTCAAAGCCGCGCAAACGGCAAGTAGAATCATTAAATTTTTCATGGTCAATTTATTTGCTTTTAGCCAAGGATCATACCAAAGGTAAAACCAAGTCTTGGTATAGTTTGATATACAACGGTAAAATCATTGGAAGATCGAATTTTGCAGCCTGAATCCTAGCATTGGCCTTGTAGTGCTCTAATGATGACGGTGTGGAAAGAATTCTTAGCGCGTTGCGGCTCATATCTTCAATATCGCCCACATCACTCAAGAAACCACTGAACCCATGCGCATTGACTTCTGCAAGGCCACCCGTATTGGTCGATATAACAGGCATGCCAGCCGCCATAGCTTCCAACGCAGCCAGTCCAAAACTTTCTGTTTCTGAAGGTAAAATGAACAGATCGCCATTTGCTAAAAAGCGCTCTACGTTTTTTGATTTACCTAAAAAGTGGATGTCGTTACAAAAACCTAGTTCGCGACACATTTGTTCCACATTATACCGTTCAGGACCATCGCCAATCAGCAATAGTTTCGACTTGATTTTTGAACGAATTCCAATGAAAACACGCACTACATCATCCACTCGTTTGACCTTCCTGAAATTTGAAACGTGCATAATGAGTGGGTCACCATCTGGTGAAAACCGATCTCTCAGACCATTAGGTTTGAGGTCCTTGTATCGATCAAGATTTATAAAATTTGGAATAACGTCAATGTTGCGATTGATGTTGAAGAATTTGAGTGTATCGTCTTTGAGACTTTGCGAAACTGCAGTTACCGCATCACTTTCATTAATGGCAAATGTGATAACAGGTTCAAACGAAGCATCCTTGCCCACCAAGGTAATATCGGTGCCATGTAAGGTGCAGACAATTGGTATCTCTATTCCTTCTGATTGCAGAATTTTTTTCGCCATGAAGGCGGCAGAAGCATGAGGTATGGCGTAATGAACGTGAAGAATATCGAGGTTTTCGTTTTTGACAACGCTCACCAACTTTGAAGTCAAAACGAGCTCATAAGGCGAATAATCGAAAAGCGGATAATCCGTGACTACGACTTCATGATAGTAAATATTCGGTGCATACAGGTCTAACCTTACGGGTTGAGAATAGCTGATAAAATGAACTGAATGACCAAGTGCGGCCATTTCGAGACCGAGTTCTGTAGCTACAACGCCACTGCCACCAAAGGTTGGGTAACAAACTATTCCAATGCGCATTTTATCCATCAATCACAATGGGCAAATGAACGATTTATTGAATGGATTTTAGGATTAGTTTCACTCATAATTGCGTTCCTGCCTCAAGTTGGTTCTTGCTCTTTTTAACAGCATCGTGAAAGATTTGTTGAATGTCAGTTCGAATGTTCATTTCAGCAAGCTTTCGATTCTCCGCATCTGGATAAACTCGGTTTGAGAGAAAAACATACACAACCTGGTCTCGTGGGTCAGCCCAAGTAACCGTTCCAGTAAATCCTTGGTGACCAAATGCTTCTAAATCTGTGCATCCGCAGGATGGACCCGCTTTTCCACTGGTAAGCGGTTTGTCAAAACCTGCACCTCTACGATTGTCATTTTCACAAAACTGGCAACGCACAAAGTCGGCAATAATGGTGCTATCAAAATAGCGTTCACCACCATAGATTCCACCGTTTAAATACATCTGCATAAGAATGCCTAAATCATTTGCATTTGAAAATAATCCAGCATGTCCACCTACACCTCCTAGCATGGCTGCGCCAGGATCATGCACATCACCTTGAATCAGTTGCTTTCTGAAATAGCGATCATATTCCGTTGGGGTAATGCGTGATTTATCAAATTTCAATAATGGTCGGTATGTCATAGTCGACAAACCAAGCGGTCGGTAATAGACCTGGTCGAGGTAGTCTTCCATCTTCATTCCGCTTTGCTTCTCGATGATTCGAAGCATGAAATAATAACCGACATCGCTGTATAAATACTTCTTATCGGGCTTGATTTTGTGCGCCAAAATTTGTCGGAACATTTTGTCTGGCTGAGCCTTGTTTATGTACAATTCGCGAGCAACACGATATGGATAGATGTCGTTTTGTGCTATGCTATAAATATCGTATCGTGGTATCCCCTTGTTTAATGTGGCCTGATAAAAGGGTATGAAGGAGGGAAGGCCTGCTTGATGAGCGAGCATGTCGCGCAAACCCATATTCATATATTCTGTAGTATCCACCCATTCAGAAAGGTAGTCGCATAGATTGTCGTTGAGGTCGAACAATGAATCTTGCGAAAGTTTCATTAAACCAGCCACCGATCCAGCAATCTTCGTAATCGAAGCCAAATCGTATAAATCGGATTTAAGGACGGTGTCCATCGGCTCATCATCATAGCGATGATATCCATAAGCTTCGTCCACGACCACCATTCCATCTTTGGCAAACCATACTTGCGCTCCTGGTGTAGCTTTGCTAGATATGGCTAGGTAAACGGTTTTATCAATGTCCACCAAGTATTCACTTAAAATCCCAACTTCCTCAGGAATGCCGTATGACAGTCTAGATTTGGTTGTGCTAATACCAAATTCGCGTTCAAACTCATCTCCGATTTTACGCTTTAGGCGTCCCGTGAAAGGGCGACCACCAAAAATTGCTTGAATAGTGAAATCGCTGGATAAATCGGTCTCTCGATAACCACTAATGATTGCCCGGATAGATGGAATGTTGCTCACATAAAGCAACGCCTTAGGATTTCCATTCCAAACAAAAATGGATTGTTGGGGATAGGCAAGTCGTTCTATTACACTTTGATAATGAGCTCCTATACCAAAACCTTTGCGTTCTGTTTCAAGTTCTGGATTGGCGATGATTATCACCAAATTATATTGACTTTGAAGCTTTTGGAATTTAGAAAAATCAGATTCGAGGTTTTCAAATCCCAGCTCAAAAACAGGAATATCGCTGTATCGATAATGATGTTCTACCAAGTTTGGGTCAGGTTGGTCACCTATCCGAACGATAGCCATGCTTAGCGTGTCAAGTCGTTTTAAAGGGATAAGGTTATCATCGTTTCGCAGAAGGGTTAGCGAGTTTTGGATGACTTCACGCTCGCGTAGAACTTGATCCAATTCTGGGCGCTTTGCTGGTTTTGATTTTGATGCGTTGAGTTCAGACCAAAGCTTCGATTGAATCACTCGTTTACATTTTGCATCGATCAAGGTTTGCGTAATCAAACCTTTCTCTATTGCTTCTTCTATATATCGAATGTTTTCTCGAACATCGCCCTCAACAATTAATACATCAGTCCCAGCTTTCAAATGGTTCACCACCATTTCTTGCGTTTTTTTTCCAGTTTGAACATAAGTCAAATCTGACCAAGCTAACCCATTGAATCCTAGATCGCCCCGCAAAGCATTATGAACTCTAATCGAAGATGAAGCTAAAGCCTGAAAGCTCGAATCAAGTGCTGGAGCATAGGCATTGGCTACCATTATGTTTTGAATGCCAGCATTAATTAGTGTTTTGAATGGGATTAAGTCATGACCAAAAAGTTGCGATTTTTTCGATGCAATCAGTGGCGTTTCTTGATCGCTAACATGTTCCATATTTCCAATTCCTGGAAAACTACCAACTACTGAGAATAGTCCAGCCGAACGCAATCCGTTGACATATGCATTTGCAAACCTGGCGACCACCTCAGGATCATCACTAAAGGAGTGTTTTAGCGTATAAGGATTGAAATCATTGGTGTGCAGATCGAGCGAAGGACCAACTATGAAATTGAATCCCTTTGCTTTCAAATTTACTCCAATGGCACGAGCATATTTTCCAACAAGGTTTAAATCATTGGTCGCTGATAGTTGTTCTTCGCTAATCGAAAAGTCTTTTGATTCAATTAAGTCAAGTCCAATGAAATAAGGGATTCCATTTGGATCTGTTTCGCTCCTATGCATCAAATTTGAAGCTGAAGAGTATAAGTATCCTGCGCAAAAAACATCGACTGAATCAACCGAGCGAGAAACAAAAAGCTGGGCAATGCGCTCCTGATCATCCAATCGTGCCATGAGCGAATCTGCTTCATCTATGGATATTGGTGAAAAAGGATGGAGCCGAGCATCCATTTCCGAAACGGGACTTCCCGACAGCATCAACATGCCGACAATGCCAACAGTTAAAACTGCCTTTGCTCGTAATATGGTTGCGTATTGCATAGAAATGTAAAGGTATCGGACTCAAACCAACGCTGGTTCCGCGATTTAGGTACTTATCCATAAAGATTTGTTATAAATCATTATACCGACATTTAATGTGAAATTCTCCCTACTGTCAAAACCAGAATTGGACAATATCTAGCACTTGCCTTCGTTCGTTTTAATAGCCGTAAATTTTGATGTAGGTTTGTCCAAATGATTCGATTTCTCTTCAAACAGCCCCAGCCAAAACGCTTCAGTTTCCGACCTAGGATATATGACGAGTCTCGTGAATTTCTAGAAGCACGAAAAGCGGTTATAGAGCAAGAAATTCGTGATGACCAATCTGGGCGTCAAGCTGATCCATTTAGGAATCAGCTGAATAATGCTTGGCAAACCAAAAACAGAAGAAAATCCATCATCGAGTCTAATAGGACGGTCATCTACATCACTTTGCTGCTATTCTTTGTGGCCTACCTTATTTTCTTTAAATAAGTCATTCGCCTTGATTTGGCTTTTTATTATCTGTGCTGTCTTACAACTGCTGCTAACCACCATTATACTTGGGGCCATGAGTCGTGTTTCCGCTTATCCAAACTGTGCGGACAATGAATTACCTTTTCTTTCGATCATCATTGCTGCGCGGAATGAAGGCGATAATTTAAAGAAATTCCTGCCCTTTGTGTTGGAACAGGACTATCCAGATTTCGAAGTTATTGTTGTAAACAATGACAGCACGGACGATTCAGAGGTCGTTTTGCAAAAGGCCGACCATCCATTATTGCGATCATTTTCCTATGCCAATGATTCGGACAGAAAAGGGAAGAAAGCTGCCCTTTCCTTTGGAATTACACAGGCAAAAGGAGATTATTTCGTGTTTACAGATGCCGATTGTCAACCATCGGACGATCAGTGGCTGAGGCGGTTTGGATATGCGTTTTATAAGAAGAATGATGTCGTTCTAGGAAGTGGAATGTTTAATCATAAATCTGGTATGCTGAATGCCCTTTATCGACTTGATTCCTTTCGGATTTTAAGTTTCTATTTGACGGCAGCAATGCTAAAGAAACCATACATGGGTGTTGGGCGATCGATGGGTTATACTAGAGAAGTATTCCAAAAAGTAAATGGGTTTTCAGGCCACCTTGGCATTGCCAGTGGAGATGATGATTTATTCATTCAATCATTACCAAAAACGGTACAAGTGGCTGCAGTTCCACAGGCACTAACACTGTCTGATGCTCCAGTTTCAATTTGGGCTTGGTTCCTTCAAAAGAAGCGCCACTTAAGCACTGGGTCCAGCTATTCCTTTACTAGCCTAGTAGTTTTAGCAGTCATTGAATTATCGGCCTTTATTGCTGCGTTGGGCTTACTTGTTTCTCCGTTGTTGTTTAACGATGAATTCTTTCCATACTTCATTGCCATTATATCCCTCCGTTTGGCACTCTATTTTCTTTCTATTAGACGGTTAGAAAGCCTAACCAACTACAAGTCAGGCTTGTCGCGGCTTTTTTTATGGGAAATAATTTTGTCTCTTATGAATCCCGTATTTTCGGTGGCTAGTCAGCTTAGCAAACCATCGGAATGGATCAGCAGAACATAAGTGATAGCGCCAAAAGAGACCTTGATTTAGTGGATAAAGCACTAGGTGGAGATCAGCGGGCCTATACCAAACTCATGGCTGTCTATCGAGATAATATTTATTTCATGATGATGAAAATGGTCATGAATAAGGATGACGCAGACGATTTGACCATTGAGGCATTCGGAAAGGCGTTTAAGCGTCTCGATCAATACCGACCAGATTATGCATTTAGCACTTGGCTTTTCAAAATAGCCTCAAATAATTGCATTGATTTCTTGCGAAAAAAGAAAAAGTCAATGACTATCTCTATCGACACGGGATCGATTGGCGCGGATGGCGAAGAACGGAGTATCGATTTTGAATCTGAAGGCCTCAATCCGGAAGAGGTGCTTATGAAAGATCAACGCGTTGAGGAAATGCACCGTATTGTGGAACAACTCAAACCGAAATATCAGTATCTGGTTCAATTGCGTTATTTCAAAGAATTGAGCTATGAAGAAATAGCTATTGAACTCGATTTACCTCTAGGTACCTTGAAAGCACAGCTTTTTCGTGCGCGCGAGTTGATGTTTGAAATCCTTAAACATGCTGGAAAGGGCATTTAATCGAAATGGATAAATCCCTTAAAAAATACCTCGACTGGATAACTCCAGAAAAGGAACAAAAAATGCTTGCATTTGAGCAATTGCTGCTCGAAACCAATCAGCAGATTAATTTAATTTCTCGTAAGGAAACTGAATTTGTCTGGACGAGGCACATCTTACATTCCATTTCCATTGCTAAAGTGGTTCAGTTTAAGGCTGGAATGCTTGTGGCTGATGTTGGTACTGGCGGTGGACTACCTGGAATACCTTTAGCCATCTTGTTTCCTGAAACACAGTTTGTTTTGATTGATTCAATTGGAAAGAAAATACGAGCGGTTCAAAACATGTGTGATACTTTGGGCATAAAGAACGTCAAGGCGATGAATGTTCGAATGGAAGAAGTAAACCAACGCTTTGATTTTGTGGTCAGTCGTGCCGTGAGCAGTTTGCCCACCATGACAGCCTGGTTGAATCGGAAAATCAAAAAAGGCAGGGAGTGTGAGCTTCCAAATGGACTCATATATATTAAAGGAGGCGACTTCCAAAATGAATTGGATGAATTGGGTTGCAATTACCGAATTTGGTACGTGGATGAATGCTTTGAAGATCCCTTCTTTGAAACGAAAAAGATCGTTTGGCTTGACATAGCACGTTAATTCAACATTCGAAAGGTTAATTCCTTCAACATATCTTCTGACGATTGTCCGTAAGCCACATTCACACCTTTATTTCGAGCGTCAAATTCTCTAAGTAGGTTGATGATTTGCGCCACTTGAGCGAAGGTAAAATGCCGACCCGATTCCAGAATAGAACGAGCCGCGTATGTGCTGCGCATACCTAAGGCCTCCGCCACAGAATTAAGGTCTTTTGATTTCAAACTATGATAGATCATCACTTTTGAGAAGTGTGCGAATAGTGTGCCTATTATCAGTATAAATGGATTGTTTTTCTCGTTCTTCCCGAGAAATTGAGCGATCTTATAACTTCGAAATGCATCCCTTGACGAAACCGCATTGAGGTATTCAAATACATTGTATTCTTTGCTCACACCGATAAGTCGATGGATGTCATCAACGCTAATTTCCTTAGAAAGCGGAACGGTAATAGTCAGTTTACCCAATTCCATCTCAATCTTTTCCAAATCATTTCCGAGATATTCGGCCATTAAGTGGGCCGCATTCGGATTGATACGATACTTCATCTCACGAACAAATCCAGATATCACTTCCGGTAATTCGTTGTCATAATGCTTCGAAGATTGAAGAATTGTACCGTTGGCTTGAATGGCTTTATACCATTTTGTTTTGGCATCTGCCGATTTGTATTTATAGTCGATTACAAGGACAGTTGAAGGCATTGGGTTTTGAAAATAGCCCTCTAAATCAGCCCATCTTCCTGAAAAATCTTGCGCTTCGCGAACAATCACAACCTGCCGCTGTGCCATCATCGGAAATCGCCTCACCGTATCCAATAGATCGTCTTTCTTCAGATCGCGGCCGTATAAAATGTTGAGGTTGAAGTCCCTTTCATGCTCCTCTAACGCATGCTTTTCAATGAATTTACTGACTTTGTCAATGTAATAAGGTTCATCACCATGCAGCAAATACAATGGTTTATAGTCGCCTTTTTTCAGGCTTACTAATATGTCCATGTACTGCTTTAATTTCGCCATAGCATCAAATGAATTTAAACATTGATAGATCGTAAGAAGTTTCCACCTCTGAATTTACCTCCAATGGAGGCCAAAGTTAAAAGGGCTTCGGAGCAGATTCAAATCTTCGATCGATTTCGTAAAAAATTTATTGTATTAACTCCCGAAGAGTGGGTTCGGCAACATTTTGCGCATTACTTGCTTTCCCATAAAATGGTACCCGAATCAGCACTTATGCTGGAATCAGAGATAAAATATGGCAAGGTGAGAAAGCGGCCAGATATAAGTGTTGTCAATATGAACAATTCCATTTGGTTGGTGGTTGAATTAAAAGCGAGTGATGTTGCCATAGATGAAAACGTTTGGCAGCAAGCACTAACCTATGGTTCCGTTTTAAAACCAAAGTATATTGGCCTTTCCAATGGTTTGACGCATATTTTTTCCGAGTTTCGACCTGAATTGAATAAATACGTCTTCATAAACGATCTACCAGAATTTACCGTGTCGTGAACCGAATTTGCCTCTTTCTTTTTTTATTGTATTTCGGCAATTCATTTGGTCAAAACCGAATGACAAAACTGCCATTATCACTTGAGGTTTTTAAGGATCAAATTCCGGAAAATGAAGAAATGCATCTATTCCTCAAAGGCGATGTAAATGAGCTGAAACTTATAATCACTGCATTAGAAGGACATTATAAATACACACATAAGCAATACACAGCAGCAATAATTCCATTTCAAAACCTACAACTTTTGAACGATTTTGACCAAGTTGAAGCGATTCATTTTGAATTGGGCCAGGGTCAAGTTTTATTGAATGAATCAAGGATTCATAGTCGGATAAAAGCGGTGCACGATGGAACAGCAAATCTTCCAGCAGCCTATAAAGGGAATGGCGTTATTATGGGCGTCATCGATGCTGGTATAGACTTACAACACCCGGATTTTCAATTTGAAAATGGATCAACGCGCATCCTTGAATTATGGGATCAAACTATGGGATATAATGCCCTGCGCACGCCAAGCTATGGCTATGGTCAGGTTTTCGATAGCACGGATATCAACGCCAATAACTGTCCTCATGAAGATCAAACCAATTATTATGGTCATGGAACGAATACATCCGGGATAGCCGCGGGCAACGGACTTTCCAATGCCCAATTTACCGGTTGTGCTCCCCAAGCTGATCTCATTATTGTTTCATCAAAATTCACTTCCTTCAGTTGGACTTCGACTGTGGCTGATGCCGT
The DNA here is from genome assembly GCA_943788145.1 of uncultured Flavobacteriales bacterium. Taxonomy (GTDB): domain Bacteria; phylum Bacteroidota; class Bacteroidia; order Flavobacteriales_G; family Salibacteraceae; genus SHAN690. The sequence continues at coordinate 86,733 of CALSPD010000014.1, read as the reverse complement.
TGATTACATTTTCGAGCGTGCCGAGTTTTATGGCAAACCATGTGTGATAAACGCTTCGATCGGTTCCTACTTGGGGTCGCACGATGGGCGAGATATTCCGACACAGCTTATTAATGATAAACTTGATGAATCGTCAGGTCGCATCATGGTGTGCGCAGCTGGAAATTCTGGAGAAGCGCATCCATATCATTTAGGCTATGAGGCAACAAACGATACAAGCTTTACTTGGTTTAAAACAGCTTCCAGTGCATCAGCTGGCAATGGCGTGGTGTTTTTCGAAGGCTTTGGCAATGTTGGCGAAATGGAGTCGCTTCAGTTTTCAATTGGTGCAGATAAGGTGAATCCATCGTATGAATTCCGAGGTTCAACCCCATTCGATAGCATAGAAAATAGGCTATTTATCAATGTTACAGACACGCTTTGGAGCATCAATGGAACCTATTTAGGCGTTGTAGAAACTTGGGCAGATTCGATAAACGGCACATACAGACTGCAGATTTATGCCCATCATATTGATTCGGTTCAATATAACTTCAGACTTTCAACCACTGGGCAAGGTCGAATAGATGTGTGGAGTACATCCGATGATATCATCAACTTGTATGATATGGTTTATCAAAACTTGCCTTCAACGTTGGATTTCCCCGCAATATCAAATTACAAATTGCCGGACTATAAGCAACAAATTGTGAGCAATTGGGCTTGTTCAGATCATGTTATTACAGTGGGAAATTTCACCAATCGCAAAAACTACATCGATGTGGATGGGGCAACAGTAACCTTCGCATCGTTAACTGCTGGGGCCATAGCTTCGACCAGCAGTTCTGGGCCGAACAGACTTGGAGACTTAAAACCTGAAGTCGTAGCCCCCGGAGACATTACATTGACAGCAGGGGCATCGTTCCAAATCGAGGCTCAATTGGTGAATTTGAGCCAGCGAAATCGTGTAGCCATTGGAGGCTTACACAACAGAGCGGGAGGGACTAGTAGCGCTTCTCCTGTGATTGCAGGATTGGCCGCACTTTTTTTAGAAAAATGTCCAAATGGAAACTGGCTGGATTTTAAAACGGCCTTAGCTCAAGGTTCTGTTTCAGACGCTTTCACCGGGACGGTTCCAAACGATCTATGGGGAAATGGAAAAGTAGATGCAGTAAAAACCTTACGTTTTCATACGCCTCATCCTAGCTTATCGGTAGAAACCGAAGCGTTTTGCGCTGGCGATTCGGTTTCAATTGCCGTTAATGGAAATTACAATGCCTATGAATGGATATCAGGTCAAACTAACCCGGGAATCTTTGCTACACAAAGCGGCCAATACTTTGCTCAAGTAACCAACGAAATGGGTTGCCTAGGAAACTCCGACTCGGTCGATGTTTTCAGGCGTCCTTTGCCACTAAAGCCTATTCTGTTGGTATCCGGGAGCAACCCTTCGTGCCCAAATGAAACTTTAGCATTGAGTGTAGCAAACAATTATGGATCGTATCTATGGTCAAATGGCAGGACTACTAATAGCATTGAAGCTCTTCAAAATGGACTCTACTACTGTGCCGTTAAGAACAGTTATGGCTGCATTAATTATTCGGATTCGATCGACCTTCAGTTTTTCCCAGAAATGGCTCGTCCCAATCTTTGGCACAAATTCGATGACGTCCTTGTTATTGAAACAGATAGCGGCACAAACAGCATGTATGCTTGGTATTGGAACAATGAAATTATTGATGGCGAAACGGACTCTTCGTATCAAGCCACTGAAATTGGAACGTATATCGCATCGTTAATAGATAAAAATGGATGCGAATGGTTGTCAAATCCAGTAGAAATAGGCATTCTGAATACAGATGATTTAACGCGCATGGATTGGCAAATTTCACCAAATCCATTTAAGGACGCCATCATCATAACCGCACCAATTCAAGCGGTGAACAGCTCTTGGAAACTATTTTCCCTAAGTGGTGCGCTAGTGAAAACTGGCGAATTGGTATCCGACTCCCAAATCTTTGACCTTTCTTATTTGAATGCAGGTGTCTATATTTTGAACTTGTATACCGAAACAACTTCTGTACATATCCAATTAGTCAAATTATGAGGTACCTACTCGTTTTCATTTGGGTAGCGATTTTACCATTTCAGGATTTGATGGCTCAGCAATCGACATTTCGCTCCAATACCATAATTTTTAAGGTGAAAAACGAACACCGTTCCGCTTGTTCAGACGGTTCTATTGATCATCGTAAAATGCTTGAAGTAATGGATCGATTGCAAGCGGATGATTTGCAACGAAAATTCCAGCAAATTCCAATTGAAAAGGCCGATCGAGTTCTCCCGAATACCTATAAGGTAACGGATATTTCGTTGATTTATGAATTACATTATAGCGCGAAATTGGATATGAGAAAGGCAATTTATATCCTAAAACAAACCGGGCTTGTCGCATACGCGGAACCAGCGTTCATCTCACAAGTTTTATTTGAACCAAACGATCCTTTGTTATTCAAACAATGGCACCTAGAAGCCATTCATGCGTATGAAGCTTGGGATGTTGACACAGGTGATTCAGATGTTGTAATCGGAATAATTGATACCGGAACCGACTGGGATCATCCAGATTTGGTTAATGCAATCAAATACAACGACCTCGATCCAATTGATGGCGAAGACAACGATAGCAATGGCTATACGGATGATTATAGAGGCTGGAATTTCTATGATAACAACAATGATCCAGATGAGCGTAGTTGGTCGCACGGCACACACGTGAGCGGTTTAGCAGCAGCTTCTGCCAACAATGGGGTCGGTGGGGCAGGTTCAAGTTATTCGTGTAGCATTTTACCCATAAAAGCAGGCGATAAATTAGAATTAACGCATGGTTATGAGGGCATTGTATATGCCGTTTCCCGAGATGTTGACATCATTAATTGTTCATGGGGAAGCACTTCATATACTGAGTTCGGACATGACATCGTGAAATATGCCACTGAAAAAGGGAAGTTAGTGGTTTGCGGTGCGGGTAACAATAACAACGATTATGATTTTTACCCGGCATCGTTTCCAGTTGCTATGAGCGTTGCCGCAACAGATTCGCTAGACGGGAAAGCTATTTTTTCCAGCTACAATTACCGAGTTGACATTTCGGCACCGGGTCAACATGTTTTCAGTACCAAGAATGGAACCTATGATTATGACAATGGAACATCCATGTCGTCACCAATTGTTGCCGGAGCAGCAGCCTTAGTGAAAAGTCGATTTCCAACATTGTCTCCAGCGCAAATCAAGGCGCAGTTGATGGAGACTGCAACCAATATTGACACGGTAGGCGATAATATGAATTATCAAAATCGGCTGGGTTCAGGACTCTTAAATATGTTCGGTTCAGTCAACGCGTTGGCAACAATTGCCTTAGGAATGGAGAACTATGATTTAACGGACAATGGCGATTTAGTTTTTGTGCAAGGCGATCAATTAGAACTTGGTATTGAGCTAATCAATTATTTGGGTTCAACCGATGCCATTCATGTGACCTTAACTTCACTCGATTCGATTGTGACCATCACCGAAGGCGAAAGAGAGTTTCCTGCACTGGGTCAAAACAGCAGAACGAATAACTTGACGAATCCATTCCGTTTTGAGATCAATGCCTTGCGGGGTTATAATGAAATTGTCGATTTGAAACTAACAATCGTGTCAGGTAGCTATATCAAGCATGAGTTCATTCGAATGCTCATCAATCCTGACTTTGTTAATGTTACGGTCAATGATGTGGCTACAACCATCAGCAGTACGGGACATGTGGGCTATGCAAACAATGCTAGAACCTATGGTTTAGGATTTGAATTCAAAGATCAAGGAAGTCTTTTGTATGAAGCGGGCTTAATGATCGGAACCCAATCTTACGGATATACCAAAGTCACCGACCGTGTGCGGGGCACCGAAAATGTAGATCGCGATTTTTGGCCAATGTCTGCCGTTCGAATCAAACCAAACCAAGGATTAGAAGCGTTTCGAGCTTATGGTCAGTTTAACGATACCTCGGCCATTATTGATGAGATTGGGTTGGAAATAGCTCAAAAAGTTACGGCATTTGACGATGAAGGACATCGAAACTATGTGATTGTAGAATACACTATTAAGAATGTGAGTGAGAAGGATTTAACGGACGTTTTTGTCGGAATGTATGCAGATTGGGATGTTGTAAATGCCATCGAGAATCGTGGAGAAACGGCATATGGAAAGCGACTGGGATACGTTTATTCAAGTTCCGAAAATCAATTGGTTGGTGGAATTCAGCAATTAAACTCGGATAAACCATTTTACAGCTACATGATTGATAATTCAAATAATGGTAGCGGTGGTATCGATATTTCAACAGATGGTTACAGCACGGAAGAGAAATTTATATCCTTAACGACCAATCAATTTCAAATGGGAATGGATGAACTTGGAACGGATGTTAGTCACGTAGTTTCCACGGGTGGAATAAACATCGAAAGGGGTGATTCCACTAAAGTCGCATTTGCTTTTATGTCCGATAATTCGATTGAAAACGTACTTATTGTTGCCGATTCAGCTTTCAAACGTCACAATGGGTTCAATCCAGCAGATCTAATTTTTAAAGAGTTTCAACTCGTATCATTATCTCCTAATCCGACAACAGGTCGATTTCGTATAAGTTTTGACTTGAAAGTAGAAAGCAATTTGAGCTTTACATTATACAATAGACAAGGAGTTTTAGTCGATAGCTTTGCAGATCAATACTTTTATGCCGGTCCGAATATTCATGACATGGAAATAAAGAATCAAGCTTCTGGAGTATATTTTTTAAAAGTTCACTCGGAGAATTTTGAACGAACGCTCACGGTCGATCTTATCAAGCCTTGAAGATTATATAATAAAACTATTTTTGCCCACCATTTTTAAAACAACACATGGCGCTTGAAGAAATACTTTCTGTATCTGGGAAACCAGGACTCTATCGATTAGTTGGTCAAATGAAGAACGGAATCATCGTTGAAGGCATTGCCGATGGAAAACGATTTCCGGTGCATGGCTCGGCCAAGGTGAGTGCATTGGAAGAAATCAGCATATATACGGACGAGGAAGAAGTTCCGCTGAAGGATATTTTCAAAAATATATTTGAAAAGCAAGGCGGTAAAGCAGGCCCTGATCATAAAGGCGATCAAAAGGAGGTAAAGAAATTCTTTGAGACCATTTTGCCGAATTACGATAAGGAGCGCGTTTACATAAGCGACATGGCCAAAGTTGTTAAATGGTATAACATACTTATTGAAAACAACGCTTACGATCCGAAAGAGGCTGAGGAGGAGAAAAAGGAGGCCGAAACAGAAGAATCAGAATCGAAAGAAGCGAAACCAAAGAAGTCAACGGCTAAAAAAGCAGCGGCTAAACCAGCAACGAAAAAGGCAGCGCCTAAAGCTGCGGCAAAAGCGAAATCTGCAGGAGGAGCTGCACCGCGAAAAGCGGGCGGGTCACAGCGAGGAAGCTAGCATATCGATTCAAAATACAAATGAATGCGGATCCTATCGGTCTGCATTTTTTATTTGATCAAGAATCGAACTTCAGGTCGATCAGAAGTGCATAATTCAGATTGCACCGTCCCGTCCTTACTCAAGTGAATCATGTTACTTTGATTATGAAACTTGCTGCTAAAAAGGGTGTTTTTCACAAAGAGCATTTTTGAATCTGGATCAAGAATGGTATAAGCGTAAATCCAAGTAACATCATCATCATACTCATGTCCAACCCACTGAAGGTCGTATACATTGGTCGGGTTTGCAAGTTGTAGATGCTCGGCACAATAGTTTTTTATTTTCCTAAAAGCGATATCCTGATTTGTGGATTGATCTAAAAAAACGAATTCTCCGCCTTCTTCTTTAATCACCTCTTCAAAATCGTGGGTGAATACTTTAATCGCAACTTGAAGCGTATCGTTTGAAACAATTAAATCTGTAATTGTTACGTAGAACTCATGTTTTGGAACCATAAATCCAAAAAGCAGAATGGACAATAAAATGGCACTATACCTAATCATGACTTGTAAAATGAAATCAATTTAGCGGACTCTCGTTCCCAACAATTCTCCCGACTTGCCCAAAGACAGTTTTCCTTCATACGTTGATAATGAAGCGGATCATAGTAAAGTGATTTTACAGCCGCCACGATGGCTGCAGGAGTTAGTTCAGTGATTAAAATGGCAACGCCATACTTATCATTGAATGCCCTGTATTCTGGGTAATCCATTGCTATTTGTGGAATGCCGGCATGGAGATAATCAAAAAAGCGATTGGCAAGTGAGTGTCGATGATGAAGACCGGTTTCAGAGAAAAGAGTCAGTCCAACCCAAGCATTTGCCGTTTGTTCCCGCAATTCTGTTGGTCGCACCATTCCCATAAATGAAACCTTACTTCGTAATGATGCTGCGCGAACGCGATCTTTCAATACTCCAGCGAAGGGACCATCGCCAAAGATTCTAAGTTGACATTCATCCAAATCACGCATCGCATCGATGGCTTCTTCCAATCCTCGACCAACATTCAGCACCCCTTGATACTGAATGTAACGTTCAATTTGTGGGGTCACATTGGTTACGGGTTGTAAAACAGGAACATTTCGAATAACAGCAAATTCTTTGTCGTAATGCTTTCTGAAAAGTGAGGCGTAGCCTTCACTGATCGTATAGGCATGATCGATGCGTTTCATAATGAATCGTTCCAGACCCAGCCATGCTTTTTTGATCATAGGACGATGGACGATTTCTTCCATTTCGGTGAAATATTCGTGGGCGTCATAAACAAGTTTTTTTCCCTTTAAAAAAGAAGCTAAGTAGGCCGGCAAAATGGAATCTAAGTCAATCGCGCATACCGTATCGAATCGAGTGAGCAACAGGCGAATAAAAAGCTTGAAGTTATATTCCAAATAGAACAGCTTTCCAGATTGGAAAAGACACGGAATACGAACTTGCTTAAAATTCTGTGGGATTAGTTTGAGCGAACCCCACTTTCTACGACCGATAAGTGTTACTTGAAACCCATTATCAGCAAGGGTGCTGCAGATTCGATTCATTCTTTGATCGAAACTTAAGTCATTCGTAACAGTAAAAACAAGGCTCTTCATTGCGGCTGCGAAGGTCTTTAAATTCGTTTAACTGACAACAGATTTATTCGCTTTACAACGCTGAGCGAATGGATGAAATGAACTATTTGGTTTTGTTAAATTCATCGAGATCTCTTCTGTCCTTTTTTGTCGGTCTGCCAATTAATCCAACCAGCCGATTTTGTTGGTTTAATCTCCGCAGTTCAGCCAACTGCATCAAGTCTTTTTCTGGAGTGATTTCCTTCAAATAATCTTTGACAAGCTTGGCGCCAACCCGACTTTTAGGTAAATCAATGACCGTGTATACGCGCCATATAGGAGTGGCTCGCACGGAAATGATATCGCCTGACGCTACTTCCTTTGAAGGCTTTTGTTCGTAATTGTTGATTTTAATTTGGTTTCGATTACACAAGTCTGCACCGAGACTTCGTGTTTTTGCCAAGCGAACGCACCAAATAAATTTATCAATCCGCATTTCTACTACAATTTTCACGAATATGTGATATTGATGCCAACCTTAAAGCAATAGTGCGTCTTTTTACGGAACAAAGCGTTGTTTCCTTAACTTCGCGCGCTTACTTTAATGATGCGAATAACGTCTCTATTCGAGAAAAGAAATTCAGGATTGAAATCAAGTTTAAAAATTTTATTGGCGTGTCTTATTACCCTAGGGTTTAACTCGACACTTGTTGCGCAATATACGGTTGGTGGAAACGCGGCCACACTTGCCAACGGATGCTTTCGATTAACGCAAGGAGCCACGAATAAAGCGGGATATGTTTATAACAGCGTTCCGATCAATTTGAACGATACGATCAACTTCAAGTTTAGAATCAACTTGGGTTCAACCAATGCGCAAGGTGCGGATGGAATTATGTTCGTATTGAGAGATAGCTTGGTTGCGCCATTAATCGGATCGAATGGGGGCGCACTAGGTTTCGATGCGTCCAGCATGACCACAAATTCTTTAGGAATTGAGGTTGATACTTATCAAAATTCTGGAGATCCTAGTTCTGATCATATTGGTATTCAAAAAAATGGTTCGGTGGCTCACACTGGCGCGAATGTGTTGGCGGCACCAGTTCAGGCTCTAGCTGGCAACAACAATATTGAAGATGGGAACTACCACACGATGCACATTAAATGGAATCCTTCAACTCAAAAGCTAAAAGTCTATCTAGATTGCAGCATGCGGGTTATGTATACTGGCGATTTGATCAATAATGTCTTTGGCGGAGATGCACATGTCTACTGGGGATTTTTAGGGACGACAAGTAGCCTTTTCAACTTACAGCAGTTTTGTATCGGAACTCCAATTGATAGCGTTTCGAATCCTTTACCTGCTACAATCAATATGTGTAAAGGAGATACCGTACAATTAGACGCTGGAGATAATGGCGTCAACTATCTCTGGAGTCCAGGACTTGGTCTTAGCGGGACGAATATTAAGGACCCAATGGCCTATCCTCCAGACACAACAAAGTATAAAGTACGGAGGATTTATCAATGCGATACAAATTATGATTCTGTCATAGTTCAAGTAATTCCGCCTAATTTTCAGATAAACGGCCTAGTCACTAATGCTTCCTGTAAGAATGTGTGCGATGGTGAGATTGACTTGACCATTGGAGGTGGCACAGGAACGTACGCCTATAATTGGAATACCTCGAGTACCTCTCAAGATTTGCAGTCGCTTTGTGATGATATGTACATCGTTACGGTACAGGATGTGTCGAGCAGTTCTCCGAATTACCTCTGTTATCGAATTGACACCTTTTTTGTGACCGAACCAACGTTACTTGGGGTAAACATTATTAATGAAACAAAAACAAAATGTCCTAAAAGCAGCAATTGCGATGCTGAAGCAAGGGCCATTCCGACTGGTGGAACAGTTCCCTACAGTTATCACTGGACAGGAAATGAAAATGTGCAACAAGCTATGACGCTTTGTGCTGGTTGGAATTTTGTGACTGTTACGGATAACAAGGGTTGCACAGCAATCGATTCTGTGGAAATTGAAGTTCCGGATACTATCATAACTACGGGTTATGGCGACACGATGATTTGCATTAATAGTGTAGCCGCTATCGTTGCAGCATCGAGTGGAGGCACACCGCCTTTTTCATACATCTGGCATAAAGGGAAGTTGAATGGTCCTGTAGTCTCGATTTCATCAGCAGATGCGGTAACTCCATCTGTGACAACAACCTATTTTGTTGAATCATATGATGGAAATGGGTGCTTTGGCGATACCTCCAAAGTAGAGGTTAAAGTTCGACCACCTTTAGACATCGATTTTACTCATGTCGATACCATTTGTCCTTACGATACCATCGATATTTCAGCGATCGGAATAGGAGGAGATAGCATTTACAGCTTTGCATGGGAAATTGGAAATTTCGGCCCGAATATTATCGTTAGCCCGGACGAAACAAGGTATTACGTGGTAACCGTTACAGATTTTTGTGGCACTCCCGTATGCCATCGACAGCGTGAAGGTTCAGGTTGGTGGCTATGATGATATTCGTGCTTCGATCCGAGTTGAGGATGACTCTATATGCGCGGGTAAGTCAATCTATATGATTGCTACAGGCAAGGGAGGATTCCACGGTCCTCAAGAGTTTATTTTTACTTGGCAGTTCAACCAAAGCCATGATAACGTTCAGTTTATTCGTCCTTTAAAAACCACCAAATATGTGGTCAAAATTGAAGACAAGTGTCTCTCGAAGCCAGGATGGGACACCTTGGTAGTTTACGTTGGTGACACCGCCCATCCAACTATGTCTTTTACTCCGCCAATTGCCTGTAAGCAGGCTGATGTTGTTATTTCAATTGATGATTATAACGCTCGTCACAATTACACTTGGATAGTGGATACGTTTGACGTGTACACGGACTATCAATACGATTCATTAAACTATCGTTTTGCGAACGCGGGATGTTACGATTTTACACTATTGGTAGAAACTGATTTTGGTTGTAAAACCCAAGTTCCGTATGAATGTGCAATCGAGATTCTGCGAAGTCCGAAAGCGAGTTTTGTATATGAGCCATTGAATCCGAGTAACATTCAACCATTTCTGACTTTCACCAATACGTCAACCTCTGGCAAAAGACTCTATTGGACTATCGATCGTGACACAATGTGGAATGATACGGTTATGAGCTATGAATTCTACGAAAGAGAAGATCAATATCAAGTTGATCTGTTTGTTTTATCCGAGCAGGGGTGTTTGGATTCAGCGAGGGTGTTTCTAGACTATAAGGAAGAGACGATTATTTATTATCCGAATAGTTTTAGCCCGAATGGAGATGGAGACAATGATTTGTTTTTCGTACTGAGCGAAGGAGTTCAATTGAAAGATTTCAATCTTGAAATTTACAATCGTTGGGGTGAACAAGTGTTCAGAACGGTTCGTCAAACTCAAGGCTGGGATGGACGCAATCCCGGAGGGGCTTTGGTTCCAATCGGGACTTATCATTTCATCATGCACTATCGGGATGATGAGAATATCGAACGGGTGATTCAAGATGAAATCAACATCGCCATTACCGGTGAGGTTACTGGATTCTAAACAACTCCTTGGGTAGGTGGAAGTTGCTTATTTGGGTTCTTCAAAAATGAATTCAGGATTACTGCCGATATCACAATTGCAATTCCTAGAAAACTCAGCCAAGGAAGTTCTTCGTTAAAAAAGAAGAAGCCAATTACTAAGGCGTAGATCACTCCAAAATACTTGAATGGCATAATACGACTACTGTGATCAGCATGTAACGCTTTTGTCATGTATATCTGAGCAATTTGTGTGAAGATACCAAGCAGTAAAAGCAACAACCATTCATAACCTATAGGCATTACCCATTCCACCGTAATGCAGGCTGTGCCCATAATAGGTGTTGCGATCATAGGGAAATAGAGCACAACAGTAATGGGATGATCCGTTTCCCGGCATTTCATAATCGCGTTATAGGCAATGCCCGAAATAAAGGCTGACACAACACCAATGCCAAGGTAAAAGTATGATACACGCTCATCAAAACCTTTAATCATTAAGACACCGATGAAGGCAACGAAAAAGAGTAGCCATTGAATGGGTCTAACTTTTTCTCGCAATAACTGAGTAGCTAATAAGACCGTGAAAATGGGAGAAATGTATTGGATAGTCGTGGCACTTGCCAAGGGCATTTCTTTAATCGTTAAAAAGAAAAGAAAAAGTGCTGTCATGCCTGTAGCTCCTCGAATTAAAAGCCATTTGATGTTTTTGCCAAAAAATGGAATACCCAATTTTCTAATCCAGAAAACACAAATGGTGAAGGAGATTACGGATCGAAAGAACACAATCTCATGTGTAGGAATGTGATGAAGGAATTTTACGCAAAAATTGACCACAGCGTAAGTCAATGATGAGAGCAAAATATATACGATTCCCTGATACTGCAAGATCGCGAAATTAGCTAAATGACATAGGAAATGCCGATCATTGTGAAATGGCCAGAAAAGTTCCATTATCACTTCGCACAATTCAAATAGCCTTTGGTTTTACAGAAGCCGTGTATCCTAAATATGCCTATAAATGGGCAGTTAAACTTTTCTTGTCTCCGATTCGGTTGCCATATACCGAAAAAGGTAATCGGTTCTTGAACCAGGTTGAATCATTCAAGTTTAGGGCGGGAGAACATGAAGTTGTTGGTTATCGAAGAGGTTCGGGACCTGAAGTTATTTGCGTACACGGCTGGGCAGGTAAGGCTTCGCAGTTTGCTGCCATTTCAGAGGCTATTGTTAATGCAGGATTTACTTTCATAAGCTTTGATGCATGGGGACACGGTCAATCTGAAGGCAAGCAGTCCAGCTTATTAGATTTTGCAGCTGCGGTTCAGTCATTGCTGAAAATGTTTCCAAATACCAAAGCAATTATCGGTCATTCCTTAGGTGCAGCTACAATACCGGTTGTCGCATCAGAGGGTATTGCAATACCGAAGTTTGTTTGTCTTGGGGCTCCATCCATCGGGGAGGATATTTTGGAGACCTTTCGTCAAACGATTAATGGAAGTCCAAAGATCAAAGATGCCATTCGCGTTGCATCGATAGAACAATATGGTAGAGCTTTTGACTCGTTTTCGATGTCAGAAACATTCCATACCGTGAAATCTCAAGTACTTGCCATTCATGGCGAAGAAGATATAGATGTCGGAATTTTTCATTTAGATCGGTTGATTGAAATCAAGCCCGAAATGGAAGTCATGCGTGTACCGAAGTTGGGACATAGAAGAATATTAAAGGACGCTAATGTGATCACTCGAGTTGTAGCGTTTATTGGTGAGTAACCACAGATTTTCTATAATCATCGGATAAAAAAAAATCCCAATAACTAGAAATGATTTCTTGTTATTGGGATTCTGTGTTGTTAAATCGCTTTATCTCATGAGAAGCACAGCACCCGATTTTTGATCTTCAATGCGTTCACCTTCGTGTTCTGCGGTATAGATCATTCGCCAAGTGTAAGTACCTGCATTAGCCTTAGAGCCTAAGTGCATTCCATCCCAAGTAGCTTCAGGTGTTTCAGAGTAGAAAATCTCCTCTCCCCAACGGTTGTACACAAAGAATTTGTATTCGATGAACTTACAGTCTGAACGTGGCGCAAAGCCATCGTTAATGTCATTTCCATCTGGATTGAACGCTGTTGGTACCCATATAGGACATTCACATTTATCGATAAATACCGTGTCTGTTACTACTCCACAATCATGCGTAGCTTTAATCCAATAGAGACCTTCTGACTTTACATTGAATTTAGCAGAAGTTGATCCATCTTGCCATAAATATGATCTGAATCGTGGGTCATACACATCAAAATCAATGGATTCTCCTACACAGATGGTTTCCGGTGCTTCAAGTTTAACATTAGCAACTGTTGGCTCAGACTTATAAGAAACCCTAATCTTTCCTGGCGTTGAACAGAATTCATCATTTACGTGAACCACGATTAGTCCTGTGTCTGAAACAGTAATGGATTGTGTCGAATCGCCAGTGTTCCAAGAGAAGGACTGATTTGCGGGATCTTCAATTACGCTGAGCGTGAGTTCGTCACCGTAGCAGATTGCAGTGTCTTTTCCTATAAAGGTGTTAGGAACATCTCTTAGTGTAATGAAAATGGAGTCCGTAGAACGACAAACTACGTTTGTAGCTTCAACCCAATACCATACGCTGTCTATTGCCTGAACTTGTTGAACGGCTGCATTGTTTCCTGTATTCCAATGATAGTTTACGATTTCAAATGGTGAACTCGCATCGAGTAATAAGGTCGTTCCAGGACACATGGCGGTGTCATTTCCTATTTCAACTTCAGGATAGTCAAAGTAGAAAACGTTGATTTCATCTCTTGCATCACAAAGTCCGTTATCAACAGATACTGTGTAAGTACCATGCCCGTTGATGTTTAAAGATGTATTTGTAGAACCATCATTCCAATAATAGTTAATGACAGGAATGGTAGTCAGCGGAGTCAAGGTTACTGATTTTCCAACGCAGGTATTAATGTCCTCGCCTAACGATACATCCAGCTTTGGATATTGATTCACAATAATGGTATCGCGAATAGCGCAGTTTTCATCGCTCACTTCCACCCAATAAAGGCCAACTAGATTGACATTTAGAGAAGGATTGTTGCTGTTGTCATTCCATAAATAATTGATCGGAAACGCTGAATTGGCGTAAGGAGTTAATTTCAGAATGTCATCATGGCAAAACGATGTATCGTTCCCTAGATCCACAAGTGGTTCAAACCAAAGACTCCATTTGACCGAGTCAATCGCTTGGCAATAGTTTCCAACTCCTTTCACAGTAACGGTGTAAACATCAGTTTGAGCAACGTTAATGTTTGAAGATGTGGCGTTTGTTGACCATTTGTATGAAACGACATTTGTAATGGACTTAGGTGCCAGATTTACCAGTGGTTCATAGCAGAAACTACTGTCATTTCCTAACTCCACGGTTACTTCAGGATAATAATCAATGTTTACCGAATCCGTGTAAACACATATTCCTTCCGATACAGTAACTCCGTATGTTCCTGGAGTTGTAATGTTTATGTTGTTCTGTGTACTTCCATTGCTCCATTGATGCGTGTATTGATTCAAAGGAAGTCCGGTTGAAATATTCATGTTGTCGTACGTACACATAGAAGTGTCGTCCTGAATATCCAAATCGAAAGGATAGAAATAATTAACAACCATGGTATCGGCAACGGTATCGCAGACTCCAAAAACGGTAACATAAACCAGTGAATCAGGATAAGCCACAGTATAAGCTGAGTCGGTCGTGCCGTCATGCCATTCGTAGGTGGCATGGGGTTGGCCTACGTCCAGCGTGAACTCCAGACCTACGCAAAGAGTTGTATCATCAGGACCCAAATCAGCATATTGTCGAGGATAGATATAAACAACTTCGGTAACCGTGTCTGAATAGTTGTTATTAAAAACTACTAAGGTCACGGTATAGGTTCCTGTATCAGTATAAAGGTGTCCTACACTAAGCAGGCCTTCGGCATAATTATTTAATCCAGAAGCAGTGTCACCAAATTCCCAAATCATGGAGTCTACGTTTGTTGTATCTGCCGTGAAATAAGTGGTGTCGCCATAGCAGTTGTCTTCAACTTCAACAGATGCACCAAAGAAAGCACCTAAGAACAGGGGAAGTCCCCAGCGACAATAATCACCCGAGGAAAGTGAAACTGCATTTGCGGTGTAACCACATCCTGTTCCTTGAACATCCGGATTGGTGATCGAGCTGATAAAAGTTTGTCCAAATCGAGCTGCGTACATTTTTCCATCTGGGCCCATTTGAATGGAACCACCACCAGCATTGCTGTTACTTCCTAAGAAAACTTGAGAGGATGAAATTTGCGCTGCAGTTCCTGCAGTAAGGTTATATTGCTTTAAATCGCCTACGTTCCAGCTTTGGATATAGAGTAAATTTCCATTTGGAGAAAACTCAACTCCGTATGGTGTATTTCCACCAGCTCCACCAGTTGTTGTAGTTAAGGTCATGGTACTTGTTACCATTCCTGTTTGTTTGTTGAAGTTGAATACGTGTACAGCACTTGTCCAACCTTGATGGACAGCAGCTAGTTGGGTTCCCTGCGTGTTCGCTTTCATGCAACCATAGAAATTGTTTGTGCTTAAATTGATACCCGTGTTACTTTTTACAGGAACTGGATTCACCCCACTAGCGGTCACTTCGTATGCATAAAGGGTATCACCAGGCAGTTTCAATGCGCAAACCCAATATCCATTGGACTTTTTCACACCGGTTACCTTCTCAGCGAAACTGTTTCCTAGAAAAATATTTTTTGTTGCCGTTACTGCGCCAAGACCGCTCGAAAGAGTCATATCAACAACAGAATAGCGGAGACCATTGGTTCCGACATTTTGGGCTTGAGTGAATACATAATATTTCGTACTTGACCCTGTGTAAGGGATAACTTGACCAGATTGAGTTGATGATCCACCGCCAGTAAGCCCCGAGCCATTCGTCATGGTGCTGTGGTTTGCATTGACTACAACGCTGCCATCTGTATAGAAATACAAACTTCCAATAGGGGAAGAAATGGATGAGCAACCTTCATAGGTTTGAAGCACGCCATTCGGGTCAGCGCTTGGGGTGGGGTTGAAGTCAACACCTGCACCGCTACCAAAGTACCACCATCGAGCCTGCTGCACTTGGGCTTGCAAGGCATTTGTAATAAAAATTACAGATAGTAAAAGGAGTAATTTTTTCATCATGATTGTATGACGTATAAGTTGTCGTTTAGCAGCCTTTTGGATCAAAAAAAATCTGCGAAGCCAAATTTAGTCTTATTAATCTGTTTGTCCAAACTATAAAACACGTTGATTCGTCTATTTTCCAACCGTTTACCTAAAGGAGAGCTAAGGAGTAATATTGTTATTTCAACAATAAGACCATCCCGCTTTCTTCGGCCTTAATGATATCGCCATGATCGTTAACTGTAAAGGTCACATACCATGCGTAGGCGCCACCATCAGCGAGCACTCCGCGATACATTCCGTCCCACGAACCGTTGATATCTGTGGTTTCAAAAATCAACTCACCCCAACGGTCAAAAACTCTAAACTGATAGTCAATTGGATTACAGTCAAGTTTAGGCGCAAAACGCTCGTTGTTTTCATCGCCATTTGGATTAAATGCATTTGGAACCCAAAGTGGACACTCGCATCTTGTGACGTGAATGCTGTCTGATAAACTGCCACATTCATGCGAAGCTTTTACCCAATAAAGTCCTTCTTTCTCAATCGTGTAATTTGAGCTGGTAGAACCATCTTGCCATAAGAAAGCCGAGAATAAATTGTGGTCTAAATCAACATGATGCTTTTCACCCAAACAGATGGTGTTTGGTATGTCAAACGCTACATCTTCTTGCGTTGGCTCACTAACGTAGGTGACGGTAATTTGATCCGTCAACGTACATTTTGCATCGGTCACGCTGACGGCATATTCACCTTCGCTGCGCACCAAGATTTCTGAAGTTTCGTCCCCCGTGTTCCATAAAATCGAAACGATGTTTGGATCTTCACTTACAGCTAGCGTTAAGTCTTCATTCGAACAAATGACCGTATCCTCGCCTATGTAAGCTGAAGGTCCTTGATGTTCGCCAATGTTGATGGAGTCCGTTGTTCGGCAATGTTCATTCGAAACTTGAACCCAATAGCTCGAGCCGCTTGCTTGGAAGGTTTGCACGGATGCATTTCCACCATTACTCCAATTATAGTTCATCACTTCCGCATCTTGTGTTGCATCAAGTGTCAATTCATCGCCTGGGCAAATCAAGGTGTCATTGCCTAAATCAACCACAGGGTATTCTAAAACAAACACATTGACCTGATCTACATCAGAACAAATACCATTCGAAACAGAAACGGAATAAGTTCCGTGTTCCGACACTACAAGCGATGATCCTTGAGATCCATCGCTCCAAGTGAATTGATTGACCATTACGTTAGTTTTAGGCTGAAGCGTAACTGAGTTACCTTCACAAATTTTAATGTCTTCGCCCAGCGTTACACCAATAACATCGTGCATTTCGATGATGATGGAATCTCGAGTAGAACAGTTTTCATTCGAAACTTCTACCCAAAATAATCCGATTTGATTTGTCAAAATACTGGAGCTGTTGTCCGCAGTATTCCACAGGTATTCCACATTTAAAGAAGAGTAAACTTCTGGATTAAGCTCAACTTTTTCTCCAATACAGAAGCGCGCTGTATCATCTCCAAATTCAACCGTAGGATCAAAATGGAAGTTGTATTCAACCGAGTCAACCGCTTCACAGAAACCACCATTGGAAACGGTCAAATAATACATTCCAGACGTATTCACCGTTATGCTCTGGCCAGTTTGGTTGGTTGACCAAGTATATTGATTGGCATTCGTCACAACAGGAGTAATGGTTCCGCTAACCGTGTAGCAGAAGTCTTTGTCTTGCCCAAGATTAACCGTGATTTCGGGGTAGTAATCAAAGGAAACGTCATCGCTGTATGAACAATATTCGTTCGTAACCGTCACGGAATAATATCCAGAATCAATGATGGATATGCCAGGCGTGCTCGCTCCCGTATTCCATTGAAAGAGCAGGGGCGATGTTAAACCTGTGGAAAGGTAATAGGAGTCGTAATGGCACAATGTGGAGTCATTAATGAGTTCAAATTCTGGGAAATCGTGATAAGCCACATGGAAGGAATCTCGCTTGGTACATCCATAGATCGAAATTTCAAGCCAATGATAACCACTGTCTGTGGCCGTCAAGGCAGAATCGGTTTCGTTGTCCGACCACAAGAAGCCGTATCCAGTTAAGTTGTTGAGGCGCATAAAGGTATCGCCACCGCACACCGTAGTGTCGTTCCCAACAAAAACTGTTGGTGGATTATGGACGTTGACCGTAAATGCGAATGTGTCGTTATAAGTTATGGCCCAATAGGTCGTGTTTTGGGAAGGCGTTACAAAAAGGGAATCATTCGTTCCTAAAACCACATTTGGATATGCTGAATCTACCCAGACATGGTTTGTATCTAAAACGGCATAGATCAAAGCTGTGTCACCCGCGCAAATATTCGAATCACCAAAAATCCCGTTGTAAATCACGACAGTTGCGTCATCCACATACATATAAGCACCGTTGATGCTTGCACTATTATTCACCAGCACACCAGTTGCAAGTTGAGTGAAACTGCCAATTGTAAGATATAATTCACCTCCTTGAGCGATAATTGTATCCGAATAAGTGTTCCATGAAGTGGAAGTAAGGAAATTATTGGTTGGATTTACACTGGTCGGGGTGACAGGTAAAGTCCCAAAACCTGAAGATCCCAATGAAGGCCAGGCGCTACTTAAATAAAAACCGTAGGCGTCAGAAGCAAATTTGCAATTGGTTGAACGCGCATATTGGAAGGAAACCACATAGGATTGACCAGCAACAAGCGCGCTAGTTAAGGTCGCAACAACATACTCGCGATATGCGGCATAGGTTCCCGTGTAATTCAAAAAGGTGTAACCACCAGCGTAGGCTTGACCTGCATTTGCGTTTGTGGTGCCAAAGGTGTTCGTAGGAACTCCAGCGGTTGTATTGGTTTGGCAAGCGTTAAAATAATCTGGTGATCCAATGTGCAACGTAGGTTGTCCCCAACCAGTCGCATTGTTCAATTGACTTAAGGAAGTTGGACAGGTTGTATATGTCTCTAAACTTTGATTACTGACAAGGTTTGCTTGACCAAAAGCCACTACACTTGATAGTACAAATACAAGGCCGGTTAAGGTTCTGAGATTTAGCGTCATGCGTCAAATTTAAATCATTGGGTTCACCTACAAAACGCACAGAGCATTTTTAGGTTGCGAGTAATTCAATGAATTTTACGCACAGAAGGAAAGAATTGTGCCGATGACCTGTTCTATCGCAACAAAGCAACCGATCCTTGTTCGTTTCTAAATACGATTTCACCATTTAAAATGGCTTCGTATTCAAGCTTCCAAACGTAGGCTCCTGGTTCTACTTCATAGCCATTATGCGTGCCATCCCAGCCTTTAGTAGCATCGTCCGTCTCGAACATCAATTCGCCCCAGCGATTCCATACTTCAAAGTGATAGCTTATGAACTGACAGTCAACCGAAGGACCATATACTTCATTGTTGGCATCGCCATTTGGATGGAAGGCATTTGGCAGGCGAACAAAACATTCGCAATCCCAAATGAGCACCGTAGCGGTCAGTTTCGCGCATTCGTGATTAGCCTCTACATAATAAATACCTGGCGCGTCAACTGTTCGCGTGGGTTGAGTTGAACCATCATCCCAACGATAGAATTGAATTTTTTCAGTTTTTGCGTCCAACACAATTTCTTCGCCTAAGCAAATAAATTCTGGAGCTTCGAGATTAAGGGTTGGAATGGCTACACCATGCACATCAATTGATGCTTGAGCCTCGCAATGGCCATCGCTTGCCGTTACAGTGAAAATTCCTGGGGTGCGAATGAGCGTGCTTGCCGATTCGTTTCCGTTCGACCAGCGATAGCTGTATTCACCTTGACCTTCTGCGGTTATAAGTATGGTTTGATCTTCACACAAATTGGTGTCTTCGGTCAAGCTGATTTGTGGCTTTTCAAAAAGGAAAATGGAAATGCTGTCGGTGGTCGTGCAAACCACGTTTGTTACTGACAGCCAAATCGTTTTCTTCTTGTCTGCCGCTTCTATTTTCACGGGCTGATTTGAACCGTCATACCATGCGTAATTATAAATTTCTGTGGATGACATGTCGAAGGTGAACTCCGTGTCTTGACAAACACTCGTATCTGGCCCAAGGTCAACTTCCGGATATTTAAACATGAACACATTCACTTGGTCATTAGCCGAACAAAACTCATCGTAAACCGTGATGCCATAAGTGCCATGTTCCGAAACCAAGTAAGTGGTGTTTTGACTGCCATCGCTCCAATGGAAGTCAACCAAAGGCTGGTTGCTTATTGGGCGTAGGTTTACTGTTTTGCCTTCACATGATTGAATGTCTTCACCTAAGGTCACAGTTAAAAGTGGGTGCATGGCAACAATAGCAGAGTCGCGCATGGTGCAATGTTCATCGCTTGCCTGAATCCAGTAAAGCCCAGATTGATTTGTTGTCGTTGATGTTCCTTGACTGTTGTTGTTCCACAAATACTCCATCTGGAACTGAGAAGTCAATTCAGGGTAGAGCGTCACATTGCCGTTATTGCAAAACTTATACGTGTCTTGCGGAAATTCTACCATAGGTTCAAACCACAGCGACCATTCTACTTCATCTTCCGCTTGGCAGTGTCCGCCAATGCCAGATACTGTCACGGTATAAACACCAGTTTGAACGATAGGAATAGATGAGTTGGTCGAGTTTGTTGACCAATGATAACTGACCACATTGCTTTGAGATTTTGGCGCAAGCGTCACTAAGGGTTCGTAACAGAAATTACTGTCGTTACCCAGATTTACTAAGACTTCAGGATAATAACTATAATGTACTGAGTCCGAATAGGTGCACGTTCCATCTGTTACAGTAACTGAATACAAACCGGTATCGAGCACATTATGATTGGGTTGGGTGCTTCCAGAATGCCACTGAAACTGCAATGAGTTGCTCAACCCTGTCGTGATCACATCGGTGTCGTACGTGCATAAGCTGGTGTCATTTCCTAGATCAACTACAAAGGGATAGAACCAATGCACGATAACCGTGTCGGAAACCGTATCGCAGAATCCTGTAACCGTTACCATAATTATGGAGTCGGGGTAAGTGACAACTATGGCAGAATCCGTACTTCCTGTTGACCATTCGAAGGATGCAAATTCTTGATCGGCTGAGAACGTTGTTTCCAAGCCTACGCAAAGGGTTTGGTCTGGACCCAAATCAACCGTTTGACGTGGATAAATGTAAACTTCATGATAGCTGGAATCGACAAGCGCAGCGGAGTCTGAATACGCCACAACCAACACGTTATAGGTTCCCGTGTCTGAGAAAACATGGAAAGGCGCAAATTCTGACGATGTGTTTAAAGCCCCTGTACTGGGGTCATCAAAATTCCAAAAGATAGAATCGATGTTGGCAGAGTCGGCTTCGAACCAAGTTTGATCGCCAAAGCACAATCCTTCGTAGGAAACATTGATGCTAAAAAAGCTTTGCATAAAAGTTGGGAGCCCAATTCGCGCAACGCCAGTTGAGAGTGAAATGGCGTTATTCGTATAGCTACATCCCGAACCAGAAATATTTGGATTCGCGACCCTACCTAGATTCGTTTGAAGGTAATTTGTATTGTAGATTTTTTCATCGGGACCAAGCTGCAATGCCCAACCTTGATTGCTGCCTGTGTGGACAACATATTTCGAATTTCCAACGCCAGCTGTGGTCCAAGTGGCTGTAGACATTTGATAAATCGCGCTGCTCGCGGCAGCATAAACCAAGGTGTCATTGGGCGCCCATTCAACTCCGTATATGTTGTAGCCGTTGGTTAAATAGGTTGATCCGATATGGATTTGATTGGATAGTACTCCCGTAGCATTGTTAAATTGCCAAAGCGATAAACCGCCACTCGTTCCCTGATAAATTCCAGCGGCCACTTTCGAACCATTTGGAGAAGCCTTTAAGTAACCGATGCCGGATGAAAAATTCACCATAGAAGGAGAATTCACCGGGGTTGTGTTGACTCCTGAGCCAGAAACATGAAAAGCACGAACTGTATCTGCATTTGCTTTTACACACATGACCCAATAATCTTGATTGTTGGCATGCGCAACGGCAGTTACTTTCTCTCCAACAGGAGTGCTAACTAGTACATTCTTTATCGCGGTAACCGCTCCAAGACCGCTACTTAAGGTCATATCGACAACAGAATAACGGAGACCAACAGAGCTAGTAACAGGAACTGTGAATACGTAATATTTTGTCAAAACACCTGGGTAGGGAACAATAATGGCAGATTGTGTGGATGAGTTATTTCCCAATAAACCCGTACCATTCGTCATCGTGTTATGATTGGCATTCCAAATGGTACTTCCATCGGTGTAAAAAAGCAAGTTGCCATTATTATCCGATATCGATGCGCATCCTTCTTGGGTTACGGTTTGTCCGTTCGTAACGGCAACAGGACCGCTCCCAGTAAAATGTAAACCAGCATTTGCTCCAAAATACCACCAATCGGCAGGGGATTGGGCACTTGAAATCTGAAAAAGAGCAATCAGAGCGAGTAATGAAATGAGTTGGCGCATCAGTAAAAAATAGAGTTCTTACAATATTAGTCGATATCAGTCGAAAGACGCGCTTTTTTGAGAACGGTTTACTCTACGTGTGAATTTTGTTTAAAAACATTGGTTTTATATCCGTTAGCGACCAAACGAATATGGGCTTTATTCGACTTAATAAACTAGGAGTGAGGTAGCTTAGGTAGGAATAATGGTGTGAAATAAAAAATTGAATTATGCGGCACAATGGAAAAAATTAGATTTGTCAAATACGATTGAGTAAAATGATTCTACCTTCCTTTTCTTTTAGACCACTTCTTGTATTGTTGGTGTTCGGTTCTTGTGCCTTGGCCGCTTTGAATTCTTCCTGTGAACATCAACCTTTTGATCTCCCTGTTTCAAGTGCCGATTCTTGTGATGTAAATGCCGTTAAATATTACGCACAAATCCAACCTATTTTGGATGGAAACTGTGGAATGCAAGGCTGTCATAATGCATCGACAAAGGCGGAAGGGGTAAATCTCACTTCGTATGAAACAACAATAGCTACAGGTGGAGTGAAAGCAGGAATTGCCTCAGAGAGCGAACTCTATAAATCCCTCGCGAGATCTGATGATGAACGTATGCCTCAAGGATTACCTGCGTTGAGTGAAAGTGACATCGATTTAATCAAAACGTGGATCAACCAAGGCGCTTTGGATTTGAGCTGTGCAGATAACGATACGACAACAATTCCTGCTCCTTCGTTTTCAGCTGAGGTGCAGCCAATTTTTCAAGCAAACTGTGAACTTCCTTATTGTCATGCCGCTGGCGGTCAGAGTCCAACCTTGTCGACTTATGACCAAATAAGCGCACAAGGGGCCCGGGTGAAAGCTCGAACTACTGCGAAAACAATGCCTCCGTCAGGGAGCACAGCCTTAACTCAAGAAGAAATTGATATTATTGCTAATTGGGTTAATGGCGGAACGCCAAACAATTAATTAACGTATGAAAAAGCATTTTTATGTTGCTGGCCTTTTTCTATTCCTAGTAGCCGTTTCCTTGCAAGGATGCTATTACGATAATGCCGATAAACTCTATCCAGATCCGCCTGTGGTCGTAGCAGATACCATCGTTGGTTTTGCTGCTGATATTCAACCGATGATTGCCACATCGTGCGCTACTTCTTCGGGTTGTCATGCCGTTGGGGCGAATAATCCAGAACTGGTGTCCTATGATGACATAAAGCTGCAAGTTTCAAGAATTGAAGCCAGAGCGATAACCGATAAGTCTATGCCTCCTTCTGGAAGCCCACAGCCAACCCAAAAACAACTGGACGACTTGCAACGGTGGATAAATAACGGAGCTTTAAACGACTAAACCAACCTAGATTATGATGAAGAAAATACTCATTGCCGTTGTTGCGCTTGCCATTGTTGGCGGTGGAATAGGCTTTTATATGTCGCAGAAAGGACATGATGAAACAGCTGATGTAGAAGCGGCATTTTCGCTGTCGGCTGATGCCATTGTGCAAGAATTTTTAGATGATGAAGCAGCCGCTTCAGCTAAATACATCGATCAAGTAATTGAAGTAAGCGGCCCGGTATTTGAAATTGTGAAGGCCGATGGCCACATTTCTGGAGTGAAAATTTCTTCCGATGAATTTGCCATTGTGAATTGCACATTTCAATCGAGTCCTGAAGCAATGACTGAAGGCGAAATTAAAATCAAAGGGGTTTGTTCTGGCTTCATTGGCGACAGTGAGTCCATGCTTCCAGGCGGAACCGTAGAGTTAAAAAGAGGCGCTTTAGTCAAATAACATAAAACCAAACAAACAAATGAAACAATTTAGCATACTAGCCGTGACCTTGCTAATCGCAGGAGCAGGTTTTTCTCAAGGGAAATATTTTTCTCGCGATGGACACATCAAGTTCTTTAGTTCTACACCAATCGAAGACATCGAGGCTGACAATCACAAAGTGACGGTCGTGTTGGATGAAGCAACGGGTAAAGTCGAATTTTCGGCTCTAATCAAGTCCTTCGAATTTGAAAAGGCGTTGATGGAAGAGCATTTTAATGAGAACTATATGGAGTCTCAAACCTATCCGAAGGCCACATTCAAAGGTTCGATTAAAGATTTTAAAACGGGTGCTTATGGCAGCGAAACAAAAGTGATGGCGGTTGGAACAATGTCCATTCACGGGGTTTCTAAGGAAGTGGAGATTCCAGGAACAATGAGCAAAACAGGAGAAGAGTATCACTTGAGTTCTAAGTTCATGGTTAATCCGGACGATTACAAGATCGAAATTCCGAACACCGTTCGCGAAAAAATCGCCAAAGAATTGGAAGTTACGGTCGATGCCAAATTAGGTCCCCTGACCAAATAATTTAAAATCAATTCGATGAGGATTTTTCGATTTTCTGCGCTCATTGTCGCGGCCATTGCCTTTAGCTCGATGGCATCTTTTGCTCAAGATGACGACAGTTTGTTGGACTTATTAGGCGAAGATGAACCCACGGTCGATTATGCCACAGCAGGATTTAAAACGACACGCATCATCAATGGTCATTCCTTTGAAATGAATGGCCATGGTGTGATGGACTTTAAAATTTCCCACCGGTTTGGCGCTTTAAACAGCGGGAGGATATGAGCTCTTTGGGCTCGATCAGGCTTCTATGCGATTGGGGCTTGACTATGGCGTAAATTCTTGGTTGAATGTAGGCGTAGGACGGAGCAACGTGGGTAAATTCTACGATGCTTTTGCTAAGGCGCGCCTCCTTCGACAGCAAACAGGAAAGAAGAACATTCCGATTCATATTGTTTATGTGGCTGATGTAGCGATTACAGCAACAAAAAAGGAACAACTCATGGCTGCCCAAGGCATAGCTCCAACTTTTACAGACTATCCCTTTTCGAACCGCATGTTTTTTACGCATGAATTGATCATAGGTCGAAAATTCAGCGAAGGCTTTTCACTGCAAATCATGCCGACCATGGTGCACCGAAACTTAGTGTCTTCGAGCAAATCATCGAATGATGTGTTTGTCATGGGCATCGGTGGACGGGCTAAGCTTACCAAGCGCGTTGCGTTGAATATTGAATACTATTATGTGCTGCCCGATCAGCTCGATCCCGCAGGTGGATTTAAAAACAGCTTGTCCGTTGGATTTGACATTGAAACAGGCGGACATGTTTTTCAATTGCATTTGACCAACAGCACTGGAATGGTTGAAAATGCCTTTATGACATCAACAACGGAAGACTGGCTGAAAGGCGGCATCCACTTTGGATTCAACGTGAGTCGAGTATTTACGGTGTATCGACCAAAGTAGGGTGTGAGATGCGATTCAAGATATTTAAGGCGTCCCAACGGGACGCCTTTTTTTTGCGTCCCTTTCGAAATCCAATTCTTTCCTATTGAACTTAACTAGCCTACTATGAAACCAATTCTTTCCATTATTTGCTTTTGTTTGATGGCCATTCTTAGCCATGCTCAATCTGTTTTCATCAAAAAAGAGTTTTGCAAAAAGGCCGAAGTTGAGCTGATGGCGGGTAATTGTCTGCCTGAAGGCTATGCTATAGTCGGAACGAGTAGTTTTAAGCGATCGGATGGATTGGATGAACTATCTGAATTAAGTGAAAAGCAAATTAAGCTTCTTCGCTCACATGGAAAAATGTTCAAATCTTGTCATGTTTTTGTCGATTTTAAGGGCGAAATCATGCCCTTAACAGATGGTGCTGGAATAAGCGTTCACATCGATCATATCGCGTTTTATGCGTTGCAACCTATGTTGAAATTCAATCCGCCCAAGGAATGATAGAAACTGAAACGTTTGCCTTAAATCCAAGGCAATATTTTCGAATTATCGCCACGAATCGGCTTCGCAAAAGTTGGTGGTTGTTTGCTGGGATTCTGGTGCTTGCATTGCTTTATTTGCCAAGGTTTTTTGAAGATGACCTGAGTAAGTTTTTTGTCTTGTTTTCAGTTTTTTATCCGATTTATTCTTTTGGACATCTATGGTATTTTGCGCATACCAAGGAGAATAAAGCCATTTATAAGCCGCGGAGCTTTGTTATTGACGATATCAAACTGGCCTCAGATTCGGAAGACGGCTTAAAGTCTGAAATTCCTTTTAGTAGCATTGTTCGTGTGGTCGAGCGCAAGGCTTTTTGGATGCTCTATATTGCCAAAGGCCAGTTTATTTATTTGCCTAAATCGGCCTTTCGTTCAGAAGAAGATGAAGCTGCTTTCAATGTGTTGTTGATCGAGCATGTAAAGCCTTAATCGGTTTATTCGATTTTAGCTTTTCAGATAAGGTGGACTGACTTATCTTGACGTCCAAAACAAACCCACTTCAATGCGCAATCAGTTGTTGTATTAAAGCAATCCTATGAAAAAATTATTACTCCTAATCTCTTGCTCGTTCTGTTTTGTTGCTGGTTTCGCCCAATTAAAAGCCATAACTGAAAACGGGGATGAAGTCTTCCTCTATGATGATGGAAGTTGGACCCTCGTTGGCGATCCTGCTCCTTATGAATTCGAAACGCTTGAACTGAATCCGAAGGCATTTGAAAAGGATTCGAAGTCAAGTTTTTTGTTGAAGAGCAACAGAACTAACATGGGCATTTGGCTCGATCCTAAAAAATGGACTTTTAAAAAAGCCGAGGTCAATAGTGAAGCCGAATATGAGTTTCAATTGAAAGACGGTGATTTATATGGCATGTTGATTTCAGAACGGGTGGCTATTCCGTTGGAAACATTGCGTGGCATAGCGCTTGAAAATGGTCGATCGGTAGCCCCAGATTTACACATTGATAAAGAAGAGTATCGCACGGTGAATGGGCTGAAAATGCTTTTCCTTCAAATGAGCGGAACCATGCAGGGCATTAAGTTTTCCTACTACGGATACTATTACACCAACGATAACGGTACGGTGCAGTTCGTGACCTACACGGCTCAGAACTTATTGGAAGAATACATTCCGGAATGTGAGCTGTTGTTAGGCGGTTTGGTTGAAAATATTTAATGCGAGTTCTAGGTCAGATTACGGTCAAGGCGTGCGGGTTTTTATTGCTTTTAGCGATTATTGGATCGGCTTGTTCATCTATTGCTGACAAGCAAGTTGCGCCAACTTCCGATCTTCCAGATTCGACTTTTCACGAAGAGCATTTTTATAGTTATGTCGGGGAAGATCAGGTTTCGATTGACACCATAATTTCCCACGAAAGCGCCAGTTTGACCTTAAGTATCGTTTCTTATTGTTTAAATGATTCTGCGCTCGTGGTCACCGAAGAGCGAAAGAAGGACGGCAATCGACAAAAAATTTACAGACATTTTCACAATGGCCGCATTCAGGTCGATGTTGCGGAAGGAGAGGAGATAAAGTATTTTGAATTTGATAAAATGCTTTTCGCTGGAGCGATTTCCAAACAAATGGTCATGGAATGTCCGCGTCCATGGATTGACTTGCTTTATGTTGATGCCAGCAACGGCATTTTAGTCCTGTCGGCACTTTTTGCGTGCCCGAAACAGATGATTGTTATGATGCCGTGGCCATTGTCAATTACAAAAGTGGTGAGTTGATTAGCGTTAATGGACACGGTGGTTTTTGGTGTGATTCGGAAGTGCAGTTTTACCCGCCATCTTATTTTTTGACTTGCGAAGGCTTGTACACTTTCAGCGGGAATGAATTGGTCAGTTTTGAAGGAAAACATGTGGTTATGGCCGAACGATTTGATTATAATCACTTCTTACTTGTTGTCGATCCAATTATATCTCAGGAATGGAGCGTGGACGAAAATGGAAACAAGCGCTATTCAGAAGAACGAGATGAAAAGTCGGACAATGCTTTTGCCCTTTCTACCGAAGGCGACACGCTTTTTACTTTTCGCTACGATGGTTTTTATCAAGTGCTGGGTTATCAATCGCCCTCGTATTCTGATGGATTTGTCATCTATCTTTTTGACTTTCAAAATGGAATTTACATTAAAGTTGACGGGGAGGGTTTTGATAGAAAGAAACTGGAAGCAATTGGGGAACAAAATCAATGGGCGAATGCAAAAAGAATTGTTGTTCCCACAGAAATGGCTGAGATGAAGCTAATCTTGATTGACAGTCAAATGTTCTACGATGAATAAACTACGTCTGTTGAATAAGTTTACTTTCATCACTTGAATCGAAAAACTATGCACAGCAAACTGCTTCTGACCGGCTTAATGTTCCTTTGTTCTACGATGTGGCTTCAGGGCCAAGAGGTGAGTGCCGAAGAAGAAGTTACAGAACAAAAATTTCATTTTGGCGCTTATGCTGGTATCAATGCGACTTCGGGCAAAGCGAAGGATGCCATATTTACGCAAAACGGCATCACTTCTAAAATTGTTCCGGGTTATGGTTTCGACCTTGGATTAATCGGACAATATGCCCTCTCGAAAATTTTGTCTTTGGAGCTTGCGCCAGGTTATAGTCAGCAATCGCTATCGGTTGAAGTGGATGGAATCGTTTTCGGGTCGGACATTGATCCGGTATTGGGTATCATTTCAAGTTCGTCCCTCACTTCAAATTTGACCATGAATTCGATAAACCTGCCATTTTACGCGCGATTTCAAGTTTTGGACGAGCGACTTTCCATCTTCAGCGGGGCCGAATATCATTTCATTTTCAATGGAAATAGCGAAACGAAGACGATACTAGGAAATGGTACGGTCACGACTAGTGGTGGTGGGTACCTTGCATCGAGTAACGCCTCTATTCCCCTAGGATTAGGATGGAAGTTTAAGCTCAAGAATGATTTGAGCTTAGGCTTTGATCTTAAGGCAAACTACTATGTATTACCTATGAATTACACGTTGATTTCGACTAACTTGGTTTTATTGCATTTTTCTAGTCGATTTATATTTTAAAAAGATAGATATTGTGGGGGTCATTTAATACCCCATATAATGCAAAACCAACGTCACCTCGTTCACCTTTCAGCGGGCACGCATTATTTGAATGGTGCATACAAAGCACCTTTGCTGCTTAAAGCAGAATCTGCTTTGTTAAAGGCGATTGAATCTGAAAAG
The DNA here is from genome assembly GCA_943788145.1 of uncultured Flavobacteriales bacterium. Taxonomy (GTDB): domain Bacteria; phylum Bacteroidota; class Bacteroidia; order Flavobacteriales_G; family Salibacteraceae; genus SHAN690. The sequence goes on along the minus strand of CALSPD010000014.1, from coordinate 57,320 downwards.
TTTCCGATGCATCGTACAGTCGATGACTTCTTTGATGGACCAGCTGAGGCGCGTAAGTTATTTGCTCAATTGGTTGGTTGCGATGCGGTTGATGTGGCGCTTATTCCTTCAACATCCTACGGATTGGCGACAGTTTTGAATAACATTTCTGGATATTACGGTCAAAATGCCGTTACCATAGAAGGAGAGTTTCCCAGCGACTACCTCTCGATTGGCCGCTGGTGTGAAACAAATGAAGTTGACCTAAAAGTAATTGCTCCAGATAATAATGAAACTCAAAAGGGAAGTCTTGGAATGAAAAGCTCATTGCGGGCATAAACGAAGACACTGCAGTCGTAGTCATGTCTTCTGTGCATTGGATGAATGGAATCAAATTTGACCTAGAAGCAATTGGAAAAAAATGTCGGTCGGTTGGCGCTAAGTTCATTGTTGATGGAACGCAATCTGTGGGTGCACTACCTATGGATGTGAAGCGTTTTCATATTGATGCCCTGATTTGTGCCAGTTACAAATGGATGTTCGGGCCCTATTCCTTGGGATTAGCATACTTTGGTGAGTCTTTTAAAATGGGCATCCCACTCGAAGAATCATGGATGAATCGGACCAATGCGCGTGATTTTAGTTCATTGACTAAATATGGGAGTGAATATGAGCCAGGAGCAGGTCGCTATAATGTTGGCGAGTCAAGCAATTTCATCTTAACTCCAATGCTCATCGCTGGGTTGAAACAAATTTTGGCTTGGGGACCCGAAAACATTCAGACCTATTGCCAATCGCTAACAAAACCGCTATTCGAATTCCTGAAGGATAGAGGAATTGAGACCGAATCGGATGCCTTTCGAGCGTATCACTTGTTTGGTCTTAGTTTGGGCGCTTCCGTGGATTTGGAGTCACTTCGTTCAAGTTTGTCTGATCGAAATATCTACCTAAGTGTTCGCGGTCAGTCTTTGCGCATATCGGTGAACGTTTATAACGATGAAAGTGACATCAACGCCTTAATTGAAGCGCTTAAGGAAAACTTAAAGTGAGCTATAACTTACTCTAGCGTTTTGATTTAGCTCTCGTCTTCGAATTCTTCCACGTGCATTAAAGGCATCAACCTATGAGCGAATGGAGAGAAGAAAATGGCAACGGTGCTTAAAAATATCACCCCGCTAAATAAGGCATAGGACGAGGCGAAAAGCTTCGCGGCATCATGTTTCATTTCATTCACAGGTCCCATTCCGGTTAATATCATAGAAGCATTGTATAGGCTATCGATCCAGGCCAAATCACCAATAAAATGATAACCCAACATTCCGATTCCAATGGAAAAACCGAGCAAGCCAATGGAGAAAGTAGAATACTTAATTACGCGTCTAGCGAACGCCTTTGGGGGTAGAATATTTTTATTGCTTCGACTTTTCATTTGATTTTGAAAGTTCTTCGAGGTAGTCCAACTGCAACTCTTGAATGTCCAACATACGCTTGTTTTGATGCACAATTACGTGATCTAATTTTTCGTGCAACAAGCGGATTTCTAATTCAGCTTTTAAGTTAATCTGATAATCGTTTTCGCTTCGCGCTCTGTCCTTTTGCTCTTTTCTGTTTTGGCTCATCATGATAATGGGGGCTTGAATGGCCGCCAAACAAGAAAGAATTAAATTAAGTAGGATAAAAGGATACGGATCGAATGGTTTGGTTGAAAGCACAATAATGTTGACCGCCATCCAAAGGAGCAAGAAGGAGAAAAAAATAATAATGAAGGTCCAGCTGCCCCCCAAACGTTGCGATTTTATCCGCCATGCGCTGCCCAGTGGTGAGTTCGGCTTCTATTTCAGGCTCAATGTTATCCGACAGTAATTTGTTTCCTTGAATAGCATCGACTACCTCTTTATCGAGCTTGTTCAATTCCTTGTGTTCTTTTCTGATTAGACCTTCTAAATACTTTTTTCGATACTTATTTAAGGCCTCATGCGAAATGTAATCGTCCGTTGAAAAAGCTGGGTAATCCTTTTTTATTAAGCTGATTAGCTGCGACTTGATAGCAGCATAACTTGTCATTTGATCTAAGTCAAAAGCTTGTTTTGTAATGAAGCAAATGCCTTGTTTGGTATCGTTCATGTTTTTCTTATCAGTAGTCGTTATATGATCAATCGAACACCGCCTAACTCCTCAATTCGATAGGGAAATTTATCTCCAGGCGAACCAATGAACATGAAGTTTACCGGGATTTTCCATTCCTTAGAAAGTTGCTGAATCAAGCTCGGTCCAAACTTGCCTTTCAGTTGTTTAAACTCAATTTTTATTTCCGGATATTCCCTGTCCAGAACATCGAGATCACGCAAAAAGTCATCTGTTACTTTCTTGTCGTTTTCAGCCACGTTAACAACCTTGAGCTTACGGGTATGCTCATTTTGCTTGATGTATAACATTACTTTATTTAAGGTTTCGACATTGTCTTCTTTTGTGAAGAAAACAAATTCTTGATTGTTGATTTGATGGATCATTTGCAAGATGCCGCTATTTGCTTTGGTTACCATTTGCTCGATTGGTCTAAATAAATAGCGGATAATGTCTAGAAGCAATTTGAGTAGAATAATACGGTTGAGCATGATTGCCACCACGAGAATCGTTGGAATGAAATACTCGAAAAACACCACTAAATAGGGTGGGTTCAGGATGGCATTTCCGAGCAAAGCAGCTAGCACGGCTGCAATGGCCAGCAGAAGGGAAGGCCAGGTAGAATGTTCTGGTCTGGGCAAGTTTTTGCGTTTCACTTTAAGCAAAATATTTCCAATTCCAAACAAGACCATAACGGAAAGAAAGGCGATGGTGTAAACTCCCGCTAAAGCGCCTAATTCACCATTAGTTATTACCAAAATGGAACAGCACAAGACAAAAAATGCGATGGTGATTCGATAGGGAATTCCACTCTTGTTTCGCTTTAAGAAAAGTGGAGGTAGAATTCGGTCAAGCGTCATACGTTCTACCAAGCCACCTACACCTATGTAGGAGGTAAGGACAGCACCGCTTAAGACCAATGCTGCGTCTAAGGAAATTAATGTGGAAAGCCAACCTCCGCCAGCTATTGAACCCAAGTGCGAAAGCAGCGTTTCTTGATGAGCACTAACATCTGAGATTGGTACGATTGACAAGGCCAAAAATGCCATCAATGGATTGATGACGCTGACTACGATCCACATGTTGCGCAATGTTTTTCGAAAAACGCCTTTGTCTTGTTCCTCAACAAAGTTTGCCGAGCTTTCGAAGCCAGAAATGCCTAACATGGCCGCACAAAACCCAAAGAATAAAGCAGTGACAATTCCACCCTCAACGGGCAGTTCATTGTTGGCGATAAAAACGCCAAATCCGTTTTGGATCAAATATGATCCGCAAAAAAAGGAGAGGAGGGCTAAGGATGTTAAATGGAAAACAAAGATTACTACTGCTACTTTGGATGACTCACCAATCCCTAGAATGGTGATGCCCATGAATAGCAGCAAAAGGCTAAATGTGGCTATCATCACCGGCCAACTGGACCAGAGGTCATGAGCCTAATGCATAGCCTCGCTAGCTGAAATAACGGCCGTAGCCATATAGGATAATATGGTCAATGTTGCAGCCATTGACGCCATGGATTTACTTGTCGTATTAAGCAACGCATTATAAGCACCTCCGTTTAGCGGCAGCGCGCCAACAACCTCACCATACACCTTTCTAAACAGGAAGAGTACTGCCGCTGCAGCTAAAAGCGAAATCCAAGCATATTGGCCCGCATAAATAATGGCAAGGGAAGAAACGTATAGGCAAGATGAACTAATATCATTTCCGCAAATTGCTGTTGCTGGAATTTCTTTTAGTTTTTTTATTGAGGTGGACATTAGTTTATTAGTTAATGTCTTGAATGTAAGGAGGCGACCATAACTGCAGTTTCAATGAAATATAGGTCAAATGTATATAAGCTTATGAGCTGACGATACTAAATATTGTCAAGCCCTTAGGCAGTGAAAATGATCCATTTATGTATTGATAAATGAAAAAATGTAACATGGGATGGCTGAAAATCTTGATGTAATCCAAGCGCAACTTGGATTGCAATTACTTTGGTCTTTCCTGGTGTGCTGCTTTATTCAGCTGGCTCCCACAATTCAATTTTATTGCCGTCAGCATCCATGATATGAACGAATTTTCAAAGTCGTAGCTTTCGATGCCATCTAAAACCGTAACTCCATTTTGTTTGAGCTGACCTACTAAGCCTTCTATGTTTTGAACGCGATAGTTAATCATAAACTCTTTCTCGGATGGAGCAAAATAAGCATCACCTTTTTTGAAAGGCGTCCATTGAAGCGAATTGATTTCTTTGGGATTATCGATGTTTCTAGATTCAAAACTCGATGAACCCCATTCGTTGATTTCTAGGCCTAAATTTTTGGCGTACCATTCACGGGTTTTCTTTTGATCCTCTGTAAAAAAGAAGATGCCGCCAATACCGGTTACTTTAGGCGTTGTGTCTTTACTAGAAGCCTGCTCAGGCTCGTTTTTAAGCTTGTCCATTTGCTGCGTTTGAGTGGTTGTTTTGCTGCATCCCATCAATCCAATGACCAAGGAAATCATCGATATCAAAGCGTTGCATTTGATCATAATTATAGTTTAAGGCTTGGATTAAATTTTCAACCCTACCACACAAACGTCATCAATTTAAGCCTCATATCGATCGAACAAAATCTAAAAAGACTTGCTTGTGTCGATCGAGATCCATGTTGGCTGACAGCGCTACGCGAGCGATGTAGTCTTTATCACCTTCTTTGGTTGTTCCTTGGGTCGAAGTAGCTGGGATGGTCCAATAACAACCCTGTAACTGACCGTAACTCACGCAATATTTACTCTCGGCTGGAATTTCACGAATCATCTTATCGATGAGTTTGAGGTTCAGCGCACGCTTGTAGGTCTCGCGTTCTTCATCCGTATTTCCTTTTGTGGGAAGATCCAAAGAGAATACCGATGGAGTAAATCCTTGTGCCGCAAGTTCTTCAGAAACAAAATTGATTTTAGCGGTTGGCAACTGTTTGTTGATGAAGTTCACGAACTCGCGTGTGTTTTTATAAGCATCTGCGATCCGTTGATTCATCGATGGCAATTGCTTGGCCAAAAATTCCATTTGAAGATCCGTAGCCTCGTTGTCACAAATCTTGAGATGCAAGTCGATTTTCTCCATTAAAGCTTCTGCTTTTTTGTTGGAAACGCAATATCCAGCTGTGCATTTTCCACCACTTGGAAATTTGGATCCGCTCACATAGGCAATGGTTCGAACGGCCGCTAATACATTTGATTCTCCCAAAAAATGAACGTTTGGACAGAACGTCTGGTCTAAAATAAAGACAGGATCAACAGCCGTTTCGCCCGAAGCCGTTTTGCGTACTTTTTGAAGTGCATCCCTCAACTTATTCAAATTTGGAACTTCAACACGAGGGTTGGTTGGAATTTCGGCAATGATGAGTGCTACTGCGTCTTGATTGGCAATTGTTTCTAACACAGCATCCACGCTTTGAACCATGTCGTTGCCGCCATCAACAGGCAAATCCATCACTTCGACATTTTTAATGCACGCAGCTACTCGTCTCGCTTGATCGTTGGTTCCGCCATAACAGTTTGGAGGAACTACAATTTTGATGGCCTTTCCGCTGTGCTTATCCAACGCATCGTGAATGAGGCCCATAACAATGGCGTATTGCATGGAAAGTCCGCTAGAGGCGATAACAGCGTCAATGTCTGAACCTGTAATGGAGGCAATGGATTTTAAGACCGATGCTTTGTTTGCTATGGCTTCGCTTTTTTGCGTTTTTGCAGCCGCACGGCCGAGCAATAGGTTTATAGCAATCAAAGCGTTGGCGGGTGTCATGGCTATGGTTTCCCTTCTTCGCACATGCTGAATTTCTGAAATGTAGGATTCGTTTTTGGCGCCATTCACCAATAAAACACTCCCCAGCTCTTCGTTTAGACCAATGTAGAAATCAATTTCGGGAAGGAGTTCAATGTGGTTAAAATCATCGTGTTGACCGATGAACACCGAACTACCGTCAGTCGATTTAACACCCTCGATGGTATCAATTTTCTTGAGCTCGAATTGGTATCCATAAACGCGCCTTATTGTCTCTACATCGAAGCATGTAGGCAAGGGATCAATAAAAAAGATTTGGGTGTTTTTTTGAAGCAAATGGTTCTTTCGAAGAACGGCCAAAATGGGTGTTGTCTTCGAAGAAAAGCTGATGACACATTCGGGTTTCAATTGATTCATTTTGGCAATTGCCCATTCCAATATACACGAAAGTGGGTGTCCCAATCGAATGTAGTCATAGGCGGTGCGCAAAGACTTAAGTGCTAATGGATCAGAATTATTTGATTGGAAAAAGGCTTCAAACTCTTCGGTGAATTCTGTTTTGGCCAACTGCTCATCGTAGATATCAAGTCGGTGGGTGGTGAGGTTAAGCCAATCCGAAGGCATATTGGTTAAAACATCTTCCAGATAGCGCAGCATTTTCGTGTCTTCCATAGGCTGCAAACTTAGAAAGCGCAAAAGGATATTTTAATTCAATTTTCCATGAACGAAATCAGTCTTTTCTACAGAAAATAATGCCATCGGGTTGATTCTTCGTTTCGAATTCATCGACCACAATCTTGTAGCCATTACTTTCTAAAAGTTGCTTACAGGCGTTGTGGATGGCAATGCCATGTGTGCCGATTAAAAAAGATTTGATCACCGTTTCACCTGAATTGAGATCTGAAAAATACTGTTGCAAAACTGGATGTTCGTGTCCTTGAATATCCATTTGAACAAAATCAATGGTATTCGTTTTTAACAAAGCAAACAGGTTGATCATTGGAATGGATTGGACAATTATTGTCGGAGTATACGGGGTTTTTCCAACGATTTTCTTTATGATGTTTTTTACGGAATTGACAGTTGAAACTTTAGAAGAAGCCGTAGTAATTGAACTTCCGTATGATTCATTCGCGAATGTTACTTCACCGAAGTTTGTGGAAACGGCAATGTCATGAATCAAAAAGTCTTTTTGCCTGAAATCGTTTAACTCGATGTTCTCTTTTAAAAAGCTTAAATGGATTGGAAGCGGTTCAAAGCAATGGATTTGAATATCGGGATTGATTTTTTTCGCCAATAAGGGGTAGTAGCCAATGGCTGTGCCAATGCTGACATAAAGCGCCTCTTTTTTTAATCCCTTGATGATATCGATGAATAAATCCTCTTCATCTTCCTCGTGAACATTTCGCTTTTTGTAGCGCTCTCTTTGAATGGGTAAGAGTTGATAGTCAAACACTTTCACTCCATTGTCGAACAAATGTTCTTTTTTCATCATTGCGTGTAATTAAAACGAATCTACTTTCTAGCTCAACTTTGATTTCACCAAGGATTTACCTTTCGTGTCATCTTGAAGGCAAAGTTGAAGGGCAAATTTACTCCCTTTGTATTTGAGACCGATTCAATTAATTCATCTCGTTTTTGTGTTTGTTCGGTTGATGGACTTTTGTGGAAATACTCAGTCAAATGAACTATTCTTTTGGATAAACCATTTCAAAGTCAATACTCCTCACTCAGCTCTTTCACTTTATTGGCCCAGTCGGTTAGAATCTGTTTTTGAGCTTCATAATCATCACCATAAGGCCCGCAAACAACAACCATTTCTGAGAGTTCGGTTTCCTCGTTTTCACCCACAAAGAATTTTTCAACGTACTGAAATCCGTCCGACTCAGCATCAATCTGAACATATTTATTTCCATAAAGGTCACCGGCATATTCAGCAGTGATTTCCCCAGCATGAGCGTATTTGAAATTAACTTTGGGTGAATAGGTCTGTTCCTCTGCAAGCATATGGCCTTTATCAAACTCAGCTTGAAGCGTTTTGAAATAAGCTGGTGCTGTCAACACTTCCCAAATTTCATTTTTGGTAGCGTCTATATCCATGCGAATAGTTACAAAATGTGAGGGTGAAATGTTGTTGATTTCGTCATGCGATAGAAATTTGATTTCGTTCATTCGAGCGCTCCCGTTGCCACCATTTAGAAACCTAAAGCCGACAACCGAATCATTTGAAATGTTGAGCGCTTGAATTACAATGACAATTTCATCTTTTCTTGAAGATCTATTATAGTATCGCGCCAATTTGGGCATTACCATGTCCAAGGGCTTTGCATCTGGATATTTTTCAAGGTCAACGAAAATCAATGACGTTCCATTTTGAGTTTCTTCTTTAGTGGCCATGCGCCCATTAACAACAGGCACAATCTTCCAATCACTGATGTCAACGGCAGGGAAACCGCCCAAATTATCGGGACAATACCATCCGCCATAACTGTGCGGTTCTTGCACCATTATAGTTTGCTTTTGGTCCGATTCTTCAATGGATTTCGATTCAGCGGTTGTGGAAATCTGCGTGCAAGAGATGGATGCATGAAGACATAAGATGCAGGCGGTGAAAATGATTTGAGATTGCATGAACTTGAATTTTTAGTGGTTGATACCATAAATGTAATTGCCACAATTTCAGCGGATGGTTAACCAGTGTAAACAAATGTAAAAGAGTTTAATAGTCAAGGTTAACGGACCTAGTTTGGCCATTTGGAGACAGATGAAGTTGAATTTTCATGAACAAGTGAAGAGATATTCTCAGTTAATCAAAATTGATTATCGTGTCAGACTATTCTTTTGGATAAACATGAATCACATAGCGAAATCCAAGTGTAGCGTGAGCGCTGTACGGATGTTGAAAGGTTTTGGCGTTCGTTCCAGCTACGTTCTTGCCCATTTTATAGGAATAGCGTTCGTCATACCAATTTGATCCGCGAATGAGCTTGCCATTGTCATCGTTTTGAGCATCAAAATAGCGCTCTATTTCTCCTTGAATTTCGGCATCCTTGGCGTTCAGTCCTTGTAATTGCGCCTGTCGTTTTTCAAACATCGGTTTCCATTGATCGGCATAAGATGCATCCAACCATTCAGAAACATTGCCGCCCAAATAGCAAATACCATTGTCGTCACGGTTTATTTGGCGTTGTTTTTTCACCCAACGGGGTTGGTCAATGACGGTTGGTCGCGTATGAAAACTTTCATCGGCCGTAAAGTCTATTCCTTGCCCGTTTGAATAAGTAATTGGGTCGCGCATTTGCTGGTCGAGGACGTTTCTTCGGCTGCTGATGTATTGCATGTTTGTAAGGGAGTCGAGGTGTAGGTCTTTACTTACCCGATCCGTTTCCGTCAGATGCAGGTTTGTGATCCAATCGCTTTCGCTGTATTGATAATAGGATTTTGTAAATACTTCAGCTTCCTTATCGATCACCACAGAAGTGGCAGCCATGTCCCATTCGGCCTCTGTTGGTAATCGATATTCAACCCTGAGCGCAATTCCTTTTTTATTCAAAGCTTGCTGATGCATTTTTGTCTTCCATTCTAGAAAAGCTAGTACTTGGTAATAATTAACACCAACCACGGGGTAGTGGTTATAAGCTGGGTGGTGGAAATACATAGCTGTCATTGGTCCGTTGTAGGAATAATCGAAGTCGTTGATCCAACAACTCGTGTCGGGCTCAATATTGATATAGGGATGATCCCAACCTTCAGGTGTTCGACCCCAGTGGTAATCGAATCTTCGCCCGTCAAAACCTCTATGACCTCTAAAATGCTCAAACTCGGGTATGCGCAGGATAGCGGTTACTTCTTTGATTATTGGATCTTTCCAATCAATTTCCTTTTTCCAGTTCAAGCCAAATTCTTGACCGCCTGGTTTCAAAAATCCAAAATCATCCGAGTATTCTTCGAATAACAAGGTTCTAGCGAGGGAATCACGCACGTAGTGAACAAATTCGCGGTATTCAGCATTAGAAACTTCGTATTTGCGGAAGTAAAAGGGCTGTAAATAGGCATCCAAAGGAATGCTGTAGTCTGGGTCTAATACCAGTTGAATTTGATTTTCGTCCAATGAAACAAAAGTCGTGTCCACATAAAAGCGCAGTGAATTGGGTAAAATGGGGTTGCCATCTCGAAAATTGAATTCCTTGGAATTGAACTCCCCAAAATGAAATCCCAAAGGATGATGGACGTTCTTGTCCGAAGTGGTGCCTAAAAATGCATCGACCGGGTTGAAAAAAACGCAGTCTTCTTGTTTAAAAGGTGCTTCTGGAAAGTGTGTATAGGTGGCTATCGCTGCTTCATCAATCAATCGGGTGCTTTCTACAGGGAAATCTTGATCGATGCTAAAATGCGTGAAAATTTCACGATTTTGTTGGTCTGGACTGTAAAACTGGGTCTTTTCAGGCATGTAAATCCCATCCAACACATCCTGCGAGTACAGTGGAGTGAAGCTACATAATATAGCTGCAACGATCAATATAGTCGCGGAATTCGTTCTTTTTGGAGTCAAGGAGGCGAGCGTTAGGTTATCATAGACTGCAAAATACGAAACGGTGAAGCTCGGTTGAAATTGTGTCTTTACCCTTTGCGCACAAACTCTGATTTCAAACCCATCGATCCAAAGCCGTCAATCTTACAAGCGATGTTGTGATCGCCTTCGGTCAGTCTGATGTTTTTCACTTTTGTTCCCGCCTTAACAGGTTGAGGCATTCCTTTCACAGGTAGGTTTTTTAGCACGATTACGCTGTCGCCATCTTGCAAAACGGTGCCATTGGCGTCTTTCACTTCAGCCATGGCATTTTCTGCCGCTACTTCTTTTGGACTCCATTCGTGGCCACACTCAGGACACATCAACAGTTCTCCACCGGTTGAGTAGGCAAAATCGGATTTACATTTTGGGCAAGGAGGAAATTCAGACATTACAATGTTGGGTTTAGGCAAAAATAGCTGAATGCTTTACGAATGAGTGGTTTCAATGGTTTAAAGGTTCAATGGTTTAATTCTTCAATTATTTGATTTAAAATCTAATTGATTCTTAATCTCATTGACAAATCGACTACCAATATAATCCGTAGGCTCGAAAACCATCCTTCGTGTTCCACTCTAATGTGGGTAAAGGAATTTTTATCCAAAACATATGATCCAAAATGGAATTCAACATCTTCGATTTGGTGTGAAGTGCGCTTGGGTCTAAGTCTAACGAAAAGAGAAACTGTCTATAGCGCTCGACCGATGGGAGCTGTTGTCCTCTATAACTTTTGGCGTTTTTGAATTCGCCATACATACCGTTGGCGCTGTATCCTAAGCCAAGGCATAACCAAGAAGGAAGGGATTCCTTTAAGAATAAGGCATTCACGGGCATACTTAGCCAATATGTATGTGCATTGTAGTCGTAAAAAAGGCTTTGAAGAGGAGAGTCGCCCAAGTAGCCGTTGCCAAATTTGTAGTAGGTAGACGGTCGAAAGCTGAATTTATATTTGACCAATTGCCGTTTAAACAGCAGTTCGTTGGCAACCACGATGGCCGAACCTGTTGTGTTGGCGGCTACATCACTAAGCGAAAAGCCCCAACCTTCGTATATACCGTCAAATACTTCGATGGGGAATTGAAGAATAGCTCCAGTTAATCCGCCAAAAAGGATGGCTTTATTTCTTGAAACGCCACTTCTTCTGAGCGATTCAAAGCTGAGGTAACTTTCCAAATATGCACCAAATGCGTGACCACATTTATCTATTTGAAGGTAACCCGCGGCATCGTTGTAGAGGTGAAAATCAACCCTGTCATGATCCTTGTACCAGACGTATTGTAAGTAGCTCATTCCGCCCAAGTAAAAGGCAGATTCTGTAGCAATTACAACGGCTAAACGTCCTTTTTTTATGCTGTCTGGATAATTAAATTGAAGGTGCGATGTGTCGCTTTGGGCGAAAAGGGTAGTGCATGTTTGCATCAACCATATGCAAAACACGATCGAACTGTGTTTCATTTTTTGGAATTCTGACGTAGTATTCAAATTTTCAATTATCTAATTGACTATTTAGCACATTGATTCGTTATTTAAACCCACCACCAATCTTTACCCATATCCAATCCAAAGCCGCCTAAGAAACCAACAATTCCTTCGCGCACCAATTCATCGGGAAAGACAGCGACCAATACTTGAGGCTGATCCAATTCCGCCACCAGATGCAAGTTTTCGAGGTCAATTCCGATATAAGCAATCTGATTTTTGTTTAGAAATTGACCGATGAGCTTTGCTTTTTTGTTTTTACCCATTACAGCTAAGGGTCTATCTTCCTGTTGGTCGAAGCGGAGAAATTGCGCCAGTTTTAAATCGAAAAAGGCTGTTTGATCATAATGTGCTGAAATGCGAGAAGTGCGCTTATCGTGCTCGCGCCAGAGGTGCGTTACGGCATCAACTCCCATAACCTCAAGCCGATTTTCATACCAATGAAAAACCAAATTGTAGTCTTCTGGATAAACATCAGATGCCAACACTACATGGTCGCGATGTGTCATCCAATTAGCACTTGCAATTACACATTCGCGGTACATCCAATCCCAATAGTCGTTGGCATCTATGCGTTCGTTTAGCCATTTTTCGTAAGCCAAATATCCTTCAGACACGAGTCCATCGGCAAAATACTTGACCTTTCCAGTCACCACAGCTCGAGGGTTCGCTTCCAAAACTTCGAGCATACATTTCAGCTTATCTGCAGGCATGATGTCGTCCGCATCCATGCGAGTGATGAATGTTCCAGTTGAATGTTTCAAAGCCATCTGCAGGGCGCTGATGATGCCGTTGCCTTCATTGTTATAAATCTGAATGCGATTGTCCTTATGGGCGAGAGTTGAAAGAATCTCCTTGGAATTATCGCTACTGTGATCATCAACAGCAATCAATTCCCAGCGAGAAAAAGACTGACCTTGAATCGATTTTAGGCAGTCAATGAGCCATGCATTTTCATGACCAGAGATAGCACTGCCCGCATTTTTGACGGGCATTATGATGGAAACTAGAGGGGCAGTAGAAGCTGTCATATTACAAAGAAAGCACTCCCAATGGATGCAATTCTCGACTTAAAAATTTTCCAAGAAATAAACCGATCACATACCTGCTTTTGTATTGACTTTGCAGCCGAATATGAAAACACATTGAACATCGTTTTTGAATCCATAGCGCGGCAGTTGGAAGAATGTGGATTTGCGCTTTTAGACCAAGCATTTGAAAAGTCGGCTTTAGACGCCTTGCGTAGCGAGGCGATGGTTGAATATGAAGAAGGTTTGTTTAAGCGAGCAGCCATAGGAAAAGGATTGGAGAAAAAAGCCATTGCAGAAATTCGAGGCGATCGAGTTAAATGGCTCGATCGGGCAGCTGCTAGCGAGAATCAGCAAGTTTATTGGCAAACAATGGATGAATTGCGCAATTTTCTTACTTCCTATTTCAGAGTGCATTTGGAACGAACGGAAGCGCACTTTGCCGTTTATCCCGAAGGAGCGTTTTATGCCAAACACCTCGACCAATTTCAAACTGCCTCCAATCGAATTTTTTCTGTCATTCTTTACCTCAATCCCGATTGGGTGGAAGGTCATGGCGGTGAATTGCGCGTGCACCATGCCGATGGAACAATTTCGGATTTTGCCCCGCTTTATGGTCGATTAATCTTGTTTCGCAGCGATGCCATTGAGCATGAAGTGATGGTCACGACCAAGCCACGTGTCTCCCTTACAGGGTGGATGCGCAGAGATCCGCTGTTGGTGTAATTCAACTTGCTGGGATTGGAAAGCCTATTCCGATAAATTTGCACCCCATGGAAAGAGGAAAACGACTGCTTTTTGTTGCCTTACATCGGCCTGGTCGTTCGCCTTCGCAGCGCTTTCGTTTCGAGCAATTTATTCCCTTTCTCCAAGGCAACAACTGGCACTGCGATTACGCTTATGTGTTGGACGAAGAGGGCGATAAGGCCTTTTATGCGCCCGGTGCCTATTGGCAAAAAGCCAAAGTTGTTATCAAAGGCTTTTTGAGTCGGATGAGCGACATTGCTAAGGCCGATCAATACGATGTGATTTTTATCCAACGCGAGACTTTTGTTACGGGATCGACCTTTTTCGAACATCGCTTTGCGCGCACCAAAGCAAAAGTTGTTTTCGACTTTGATGATGCCATTTGGTTGCTCGATATTTCTGAGGGAAATAAAAACCTAAGCTGGTTGAAAGACCCATCAAAAACAAAGAAGATCATCGCCCTTTCCGATTTGGTTATTGCCGGAAATAGCTACCTCGCAGACTATGCTGAAGGGTTTAATCCGCACGTGAAAGTCCTGCCAACGGTAATTGACACAGATTTTTACATACCCGTTCCAAAAGCAAATTCAGAGGTCATTACGATAGGATGGAGCGGTTCGCAAACCACGAACAAACACTTTCTGCTGTCTGAACCTTGGCTTCGAATTTTGAAAGAAAAATATGGGAAAAGGATTCGATTTGTGGCTGTCACCGAACGAGCCATAGAAATGGAAGGCATTGACATCGAAACCATTTATTGGGATAAGGAGAAAGAAGTCGAAAATCTGAATCAAATCGACATTGGTATGATGCCCTTGCCAGACGATGAATGGTCGAAAGGTAAATGTGGTTTCAAGGGCATTCAATACATGAGCTTGGGCAAACCCTCGGTTATGTCTCCCGTTGGTGTCAATCCTGAAATCATTGAACATGGCGTAAATGGCTATTTGCCAAATACAACTGAAGAATGGGTCGATTGTTTGTCGAAGCTGATTGATTCTGAGGCCTTAAGGCAACAAATAGGGCAGGCGGGGAGACAAACCATTGAGGCCCGATATTCTGTCCATTCGGCCAAAGGAAAGCTTCTTCAAATGCTCGATGATTTGATGTGAAAAGTTTTACGTTTGCCCCACTTTTTTCAAGGCTTAAAAACACAAATACAATCTAACATGAAGAAAACCGCACTTTACGATAAACATATTGCTCTTGGAGCGAAAATGGTTCCTTTTGCTGGTTATGAAATGCCCGTTCAGTACAACAATTTGGGGGAAGAGCATCTGAATGTGCGGAGTGGAGTAGGTGTATTTGACGTGAGCCACATGGGTGAATTTTTCCTTTCTGGTCCTGATGCTTTGGATTTGATTCAACGCGTTACCACAAACGATGCTTCGAAATTGACTCCAGGAAAAGTGCAGTATTCGTGCATGCCCAACGAAACGGGTGGAATTGTGGATGATCTCTTGGTATATTGCCTAGGTGAGGAAAACTACATGTTGGTGGTTAACGCTTCCAACATGGAAAAAGATTGGAATTGGATTTCAAAATTCAACACCAAAAATGTTCCAATGCGCGATGAGTCGGACGATTACAGCCTACTAGCCATTCAAGGTCCAAAAGCGACAGATGCGATAAAATCTTTGACGGAAATGGACATAGCCTCCATGCCTTATTACACCGTTCAGGTGGGAAAATTCGCTGGACAGCCAGACATCATTGTGGCCACAACTGGCTACACTGGCTCGGGCGGGTATGAAATCTATTTTAAAAATGACGTAGCCGATAAAATTTGGGATGCTGTTTTCAAAGCAGGCGAACACGTAGGAATTAAGCCCGCTGGCTTGGGCGCACGAGATACATTGCGCATGGAAATGGGATTTTGCCTCTACGGAAATGATATTGACGACACTACTTCACCGCACGAAGCTGGACTTGGGTGGATTACAAAATACACGAAAGAATTCACCAACTCTGCCGCTTTGAAAGCGCAAAAAGAAGCGGGAGTTTCCAAGAAATTGGTCGGCTTTGATGGCATCGACAAAGGACCGATTCCGCGCCATGGTCATGAAATTCAGGACAATGAAGGAAACGTAATTGGCGTCATCACGAGTGGCACCATGTCACCTTCATTAGGTAGAGCCGTAGCAATGGGCTATGTGAGTAGCGACTTTTCAGCTGTTGATTCGGAAGTGAACATTGTGATTCGAAACAAATCGCTGAAAGCCAAGGTGTGCCGTTTTCCTTTCTTGAAGATTGGCTAAGCAAAACACAAAAAGGCTTTAATCTGCTAGTTTCACCGCGCAGCTTTCGTCCATTCAGCTATTTTCGAAGCGTGCAAAAGGTCCTTAAAATCGCTATTGTATTGCTGCTTGTAGTGGCGCCATTAAACCTCTATTGCTGGGGTTTTTTTGGGCACAAATCCATCAATCGATTGGCCGTGTTTACGCTGCCAACAGAAATCATGGCTTTTTATAAGCAACACCTCGAATACATTTCAGAACATGCGGTGGATGCCGACATGCGCAGGTATGCCTTGAAAGAAGAGGCACCTCGGCACTACATTGATATTGACCATTATGGCGAGCAGCCTTTTGACGATGTGCCCAAACAATGGTTTGATGCTGTGGATAAATACACCGAAGACACCTTGCAAGCCTATGGCATCGTTCCTTGGCATGTCGAGCGCATGTACAAGCGATTGGTAGATGCGTTCAAAAAGCGCGATATACCCTATATTTTAAAGACTTCAGCAGATTTGGGCCATTACATTGCCGATGCGCATGTGCCTTTACATACCACCGAAAATTACAACGGCCAAATGACGAATCAACATGGCATTCATGGTTTTTGGGAGTCGCGATTGCCGGAGCTTTATTCAGAAGACTATGATTTTTTTGTGGGTCGAGCGAAGTACGTTTCCGATCCCTTAGCTGCGATTTGGCATGCAGTAGAGGTGAGCAATAATGCCGTTGATTCCGTATTGGATTTTGAACGTCAATTGAACGAAAGCTTTCCTTCAGACCGAAAATATGCCTTCGAAGAGCGTGGAAGGTCAACCATTAAGGCCTATTCGCGCGATTACAGCGCAGAGTATCATCTCATGCTCGATCATATGGTGGAACGCAGAATGCGCGCATCCATCATTACCATTGGAAGTTTTTGGTTTTCGGCTTGGGTAGATGCAGGGAAACCCGATTTGAGCAAACCGCTATCCGAAGAAGATGAGCGCATCCTAGAAGAAGAACGCAAGCAACTCGAAGCTGACTATCAGGCGCGATCGGTGAAAAGCCGCGAACACGATGAGTAGAGGAGTTAATTAGTGAGGTGAATCGCTCTTGTCCCGAAAGGCATTTGCTTATAACCCTTCGCCATTCTTTCCTCAAAGAATAGCTAGAACTAGCTATCGCCAATTCTATATTGGTGCACTTCTATTGAAGAGTGTGAATCGGTGAATCAGCACCATTTGTGCTGTTATAACCTATTAGCCAATCCTCCAAAGAATAATACTTCTATCATCGCTGCATGTGGCCAGTAATTGTTCGTCTTCGAGCCAAAGTGCTGCATTTACCGAATTGATATGCCCAGCGCTTTTCGCTCTGTCCAATCGGAAGGGTTTAGATAAGTCTGCAAAGTCCCAAATCTTTATGGTTTTATCGCGGCTTGCTGTCGCCATAAAACGTGCATCAGCGGGTATTACAATGTCATAAATGGCGAAATTGTGGGCGGGAATACGTGTTTCAAGTTCAAACCCTTTGTCTGCGTTCCAGTGGCAAAGATGGGCGTCTTTTCCGCCAGAATAAAGGTCGCCATTTGGGTGAAAGGCTACGGAATTGGCGCCTCCTTCGTGGGCATCAAACTCAAAAGCTATATTGAATTGATTGGTTTCTAGCAAACGAATTTTACCATCACCTGAAGCCACGGCAACCAAGGTTTCTTCTATATTGACGGCTAGTCTTCTAATTTTTTCATGGCTCAATTTTAAATGCCTTTCTAGGCTCCAATCTCTGCTGTTCCAGATCGAGATAGAGCCATCGCTGCAGGCCGCAATTACCTTTTTTTGCTGGGGCAATTCCAACAAATAAAAAATGCCTTTATCGTGAAATTTCAGGTGGCGAATTTCTTGTTTTGTTTCCAGATCGATAATGTGCATGCCGCCTACAATGGTGCCGATGACCAACTGTTTGCGATCGAGATTCAACAGGCTATAAACCGTTCGTTCCGTTCGAATGGCAAAAGGATTTGGGTCAGGTAAATTGACGTCCCATTCGGCCACCACTTTGTCTGCGCCAGCACTGAAGAGCATTCCTTTGGTTCTACCGGGAGCCAGAGCGTAAAGCGAGGCGCTGTGGGCTTGTAAAACAATGGTTTTAAATGCGGTCAACATGGTTCAAATGGTAATTTAAATACGATAATGTACGCAGGGAAAATCATGATAAAGGGGAATACATTTGATTAAATAACAATCGCAATGAAGACATACAAACTAGTTAATTGTGTAGGCGTTTTAGGAATAATATTGCTTATCGCTTCCTGTGCAAAACAAAAAAATTATAGACAGCTTAAAGGGACTTGGAATATAGATCATTATGAAGTGGCTAATTACTACAATGGAAGCTGTGGAATAATGGCCGGTGGCGGACCATTTTCTGTGGTTGGTTCAGATCAAGCGGGTACCATCGATTTTACTGGCGATGAAGTAGGTGAGGAATCGGGTGAAACTACTTTTTCTGGTAGCATTCATTTTGATTATTCCTTTATTGACGTATATAATTTTCCGCAACATGTAGAGGAGACCATTCCGTTTGAATACTTTGTTTGGCGAGATGATGATCATAACTATAAAGTCACAATGTTCAATTATCAAAACTACCTCTATGATGTTTGGCCGCTCGATGATTTACACCGAAAAAAATTCAATACAAGTAGAACGGACGTTTTCGACTGTCATTACACCGTATTTACCTTCGAACTCAGTCAGTAAAGGATTAATGGTAACCCTTAGTCGTGCATATTAGAGTCGATTTATCGCCTCGGCTAATTTCTCATCTTTTTCAGTGACCACATTCCCTGCGTCATGTGTGTTTAAATGAATGGTAACTTGGTTATACACATTGCTCCAGTTTGGATGGTGATTGTGTTTTTCTGCCAATAAAGCTACTTTGCTCATAAAGCCCCAAGCCTCTATGAAGTTTTTAAACTGAAAGGTGCAACATAGCCTTTCCTTATCGGTGTCGTACGTTTCTTTTTTCCAATTCGTCATTTTTCGGATCGATTAATTGTTCAAATGCTTGGATTGATTTTGAGTAATCCCAGAATTTATAGGCTGTGAATGCGCCCATAAGGGTGATGAAAGATATTCCAAATAGCCAAGGGAAGGAATAAAAGTATGTTTCAGCGGTATTCTTGGCCAAGACATAGCATGTTATGCCTATACCTCCGTATCCTAGAAACAACGTGTACTGAGGGTAAATTGAGAGCCGTATGCGCGTTAGGTTTCGCTCGAAATTAACTCGACCACGTAGTACAAAATCGGAAGTCGAACTTGAGCTGGCTACTCGAAATATTTTGAATGCTTGGTCTTTTTCGTCAATCCATCCCAGCCATTGCTTTTTGAAACCGCTATGACCAACGTTCATGATGTTGAATAGACCAAATTTTACGATTTGAGTTTTGCGATTCATTCGCTCAAAAAGCTTCTGGTCGTTGGGTGGCAAATCGAAGGTCTGGACAAAGGGATTCATGGCTATCTACTTCGTTTTCGGCCCGAATTACCTTGATTTCGGCCCGATTTTGCTGGACGTTTACCTTGGGACTTTGATCCATTTTTTGATCCGCTTTTTGGTGTGGACCTACTGTTGTTAGGTTGTGCTTTTGGCTTGGGCTTAGCTTTTTGTGCAGGTGGTTTTTTATCCGTTTCCTTGCTAGAGTTTTTTGTAAGTCGATGAATTTCCGAAAGTTCAGCTTCTGTTAATTCGCGCCATTGGCCAGGTGGTAGGTCGAGTTTAACATTCATAATGCGCGTACGCTTCAACTTTTTGACATCGTATTCGAAATGCTCACACATGCGTCTGATTTGTCGATTCATTCCTTGAATCAGGGTGATTCGAAAACTATGCGGAGTAATCAATTCTACCTTACATTTCTTGGTGTGCGTCCCTAAAATGGGTACACCGCTGCTCATGTTTTGAATGAACTCGGGCGTGACGACCTTATCTACGGTTACTTCATATTCCTTTTCATGCTCGTTTCCAGCGCGAAGAATCTTATTGACAATATCTCCATCGCTGGTCATAAAAATGAGCCCTTCACTGAGTTTGTCCAAACGTCCGATCGGGAATACCCGCTTTGGATAATTGACATAATCAACGATGTTGTCCGGATCATTCGGGTCAGTTGTACTGGTAATTCCAGGCGGCTTGTTGAACGCCAGATAAACATCATCTTCAACGGGTTCGGAAACAACGCGACCATCTACGCGCACCTTGACTCTTCGCGTAATACGCGTTCCAGCCGTGGGCTTTTTACCATTGATGGTAACTCGGCCCATTTCTATCCATTTGTCGGCTTCGCGCCTTGAACAAATGCCTAGTTCGCTGAGATACTTATTGATTCGCGTACCTGTTGGTTGATCGCTCATAATGATTTATTCCCGATTTGGTTGGAGCTGTTCTTTGGATACAACAGCCATGGTTATTCGACTAATGCAAACAAGTTTGCCATCTTCATTCGTGATTTCAATCCCCCAAATCTGTGATGATCTTCCAAGGTGAATCGGTCGTGCCGTTCCGGTAACTCGCCCTTTGCTGGCAGGGCGAATGTGATTGGCGTTGATTTCTTGGCCTACCGTATAGAATTTTGAGCCATCAATCACCAAGTGCGCGGCAATGCTTCCCAATGTCTCTGCAAGGGATACGGAAGCTCCGCCATGTAAAATGCCATAAGGCTGCACCGTCCGGTGATCTACGGGCATGGTGCCTCGAATGAAATCATCACCAAGTTCTGTAATTTGAATGTCGAGCGCCTCCATGAGTGTTCCTTCGCGCAAGCCTTCCGCTTGTTCTCGTGTGGGTTGTTGAAACCAAATTGCCATTGCTTTGAATTTGGAACAAAGAAAATCGAATCTTCGCGAACGCAATGGTTGTATTTCCAAACATCAAAATCAACATCGGTCTATCGATTACTTCGAAGCGCGCTGACGGCTACCATAACATTGAATCGGTGATGATTCCAATTCCGTGGTGCGAGTCCTTAGAAGTGCTGGAACATAGCGGAGAAGCCGCTCTTGAAGGAGTGAATGCGCAGCAAACAGAGGTAGGTAAGGCGACTTTTTATAGTTATGGACTTCCCATCCCGGGGAAGGCTGAAAAGAATCTGTGCATTCGAGTGTTTGAATTGCTTGAGTCATGGTTTAACCTACCGGCTACGGATATTCATTTGTTAAAAGCGCTTCCAATAGGTGCAGGTTTGGGCGCTGGAAGTGCCGATGCAGCTTTTTGCCTGAGGGCTTTGAAGGACTTTTATAATCTGAAAATATCAGACTTTGAGGCAAAAGAGTTGCTGTCGAAAATTGGGAGCGATTGCCCATTCTTTTGGGACAACAAGCCGGTTTTTGCTTTTGGAAAAGGGGATGAATTGCGACCGATAGACCTGGATTTGAGCAATTATTGGATTTGCCTGATTCATCCGAATCTGGCAATTTCTACTCAAGAAGCTTATGCAGGAGTAAATCCAAAACAGCCCATCATTGACCTTAATTTGATCGCTGCATTACCGATAGAGACATGGAAAGAGGTCGTAAAAAACGATTTTGAGGATTCACTCTTTCCGAAGTATCCATTGTTAGAAGAAATCAAAAACAAACTATACGGAATGGATGCGGTATATGCTTCTATGTCTGGCAGCGGATCGACCATGTATGGCATATTCGATCACGAACCAAGGCTTCCTGAAGAATGGCTTAATTACTCGAACTGGATAGGAAAAATTACTTAGTTGCTGAATCAAGCACTTCGGCATCCTGACAACCAAAAAGTCGATGCTCCTTGATCATTTTAGCAACAATACTCGGAACCATAAACTCCCAACCAGTTTGCCTTTCCTTGATCATATTCACAACTTGATCTGAGAAGATATGGAGGATGTCTTTGTTTGAACATTGGATTTCCTCGATTTTCCCGTTATCCTTAAGGTATTGAATCAAATTATTCAATGTCTTATCCTCAAAATCAAGATTATCTAGGGTCCTCAGTCCTTGACCGTCTTCGCTTAATGCTGGATAAACATAGAGTTTAACGTTTCGTCCAAAAAGGATTCCGAAGGCTTCTAGCAATCTTCCTCTTAGTCGGTCATAATATTTATCGTCAAATATTTGTTTCAGATTATCCACACCTAAAATGACTCCAACCTTTCTATTTCGTACTGAATCAGATAGGTAAGAAACGAGCGTATAGTATTTCTGGTAATTGGAAATCAATACGGTATAACCTAAACTGCCAATGATATCTACTCGATCGAGGAAGTCTTTTTCATCAATTTTACCTTCAGCACTAAGGTCTTTTAGAGTGAGCTCGAACAAAATCTGGATACGATCCACTTCAATTTCCTCCTCTTTTCTGAACTCTTTAAGTCCCATTTTAAGCATGTCTAAGTTGACATGGGTCAACGGACGAAAGCGGCCGCGAAGCATGAGAATATTCTTCTTATAAAGCGCCTGGGATGCTTGCATTACGTTGCCATCTGGACCGAACATGGCCGCATCTGTTAAGCCATTTTTAACCAGTTGCATGCTGAGCAAACGGTTGTCAATGTGCATGAAATCAGGTCCAGAAAGGCGTAACATGTCAATTTCAATTCTTCCCATTCCCAAACCATCTAACAGGCTGTTAATGAAGAGTTCTGGATCGTGGTTGTAATGATGAAGACCGTAGATTAAATTGACCCCAATCCGACCGAGGGCTTTTTGTTGCATCAAACTGTCGTTGTCGTGCATAATCACGTGAAGCACGCAGTCATTCGGTGGTGTGTCTGGAGTTAGCTGAAACCGCATTCCAATCCAGCCGTGACCTTTGTTTGTCTTGTAATAGTTGAGCACTTCAACCGTGTTGGCAAAAGCGAAAAACATTGATTCTTTAGCTCTGTGCTTGAGTTTTGATTCAAGGTTCGAGTATTCCTTCTCAAGCATAGTCATGAGCCGAGGTTCGGCCACATAGCGATTCGAAGCGCCATAAACCGAATCCGAAATCTTCATGTCATAAGCCGAGGTGGTTTGTGCTATTGTGCCCGATGCACCTCCTGCGGAGAAAAAATTTGCCGACACTTCCTGACCAGCGCCAATCTCTGCAAATGACCCATAAATTCGTGGGTCGAGGTTGATACTTAAAGCCTTCTCACTAATTCCGATTTGTCTATATCCAGCCATCTTTTCAATCAATTACAAAGTTCAAAGCTACGGTCTCCCAAATACGAATGGATTTTTTTTCGACAAACTTTTAAATGCTGGCGTTTCATTGTTAAAGTTCTGGGCTGAATTCAAAAAAAAACGCCTTCGAATCGAATTCGAAGGCGTCCTTAAAGCAATAATATTTCGGTTAGTCCAGTATGAGTGGAATTTTACCCAAGGATATATCCTGATTGAGAAGCTCTATAAAATAGACGCCTGCAGGTTGCTTTTCTAAGCTTATGTTCAACATGGAATTCGATTGCGTATTTCCACTTATTACGAGACTTCCTGTTAAGGTGTAAATAGCATAGGATACGTCTTCTAATCCTTGTGGGAGTTGAATATTTAATTTTCCAGAAGTTGGATTCGGGCTGATGATAATTCCCTTGGCAGCCAATTCATTCATGCCAACGGTTAGATCTGCAATTTCAATCTCCTCACAATAGGGTGCACTTTCACCATATTGGTTTGAAGCAATTAGACATACATCAAACGTACCTCCTGAAAGCGGGTAAATATAACTTGGGTTCTGAGCAATAGAAGTGTCTCCGTCATGATCAAAATCCCAATGCCATGATGTTGGATTAAAAGCGCTTAAATCTGTAAACGAAGTGAAATGGTTGGTAGCAGTCACATTGTAAGTGAAATAAGCATCAGGCGCTCGATTATAGATATGTATGGTTTGACAGAAAGTATCAGACCCAAACGCATTTGAAGCGATTAGGCAAACTTCAAAATCGCCTGTGTCTTGATAATAATGTGATGGGTTTTGAAGCGTTGATACTTGACTATCACCAAAATCCCATGCCCAGCTGGTTGGGTTTTGTGTCGTTAAATCAGTGAAAGGAATCGTTGGATCTTGCGCTTGGCTGTAGCTAAAGAAGGCATTTGGAGGTCCGTTGGTTGTAAAGAAACTTTTACAAACTTGATCGTCACCAGCTGCATTTTCAACTAGAAGACATACCGTATAAGCTCCTGGTGCAGCATACGTGTGTGTTGGATGTTGAATGGTGTCATCATAGGAATCGCCAAACGTCCAGTACCAACTGGTTGGATTGTTTAAACTACTGTCGGAGAAAACCACAACGGGATCGCCAGTCAAATCGTATTCAAAATCGGCAACAGGAGGCAATATCATCTCGTCAGTAACAATTCTGAAATGATAATCGTCTGTTTCAGCAGACCAAGCAGATCCATTGTAATTCTTGACACGGTTTGATGAACCCGGGGTAGTTTGGGCTAGCCAAACAGTACCAGAAGGAACGGTAAACCCAATGTGAACATTACCAATAAGGCTATCCAAATCGTCTGAGTAAGGTCGAAGATCAATACGTGTAATGAGGTGAGGTTGCTGCAAATTTGCCGCTGGAAAGACCATAATAGGGTCCATTAAATCTGTACCTGGATTGCCATTGTTGTCTGCCCACACGTGAAACTCCATACTGTCATTTGGGTTGTTCACATCTGTATAATTCCCAATAAAGGCAGTGGTTATGGTTGTCATTCCGTCCAAGGTCATACGCATAGCTGTTCCTGTGTATGTACCGTTGGCAACATAACTCGTGATAAAATTAACCACACCCGATTCGTATTTAATGTAGTTGCCATGTACGTAGCTATATTGTTGCGATAGGCCTGAGTTTGCTTGGGCGGATGAGTCCACGGCTTCCACATAATAATCTACATAAACTCCAGCCGTTTGAGCTGGAATATCGAAAGTGTAATCGTCACCATTAGTGTCTGAAGGATTGATGGCAGAATAAGAACCACCGTCAACAGAATAATATAAAATGGCGGAAGCTACACCTGAAATGTCTGTGATGGTGAAAACACGAGAATTCGTGCCAATTGTTCCTTCATAATGAATATCTGGCTCATGCAAGATCAATGGCGGAGCGTTATCTACGCTGTCTTTTGTAATTCGAAGGCTATCGACAAAGATTCCATCCGACTGATATCCAGCATCTGTGTACAATCTGAATCGAACTTTAACTTGGGAGTTGCCGACAAACCCGCCAACGTTGATGTTGAAATCAGACCAGTTGCCGAGATTGCCTTCTCCATTGATGGTGTAAGCCGTTGTCCATGATGTTCCATTGTTAGCACTGACATCAATGTAGCAATAGTCAAATCCATTTTCAATGTCATATTTCGCTTTGAAATAGATGTTGGCATCCAGTGAAGTGGATAAATCGAATACAGAATTAATGGTAGCGTACGTTGTTTGATTGTTAAGGTATAATCCTGACGGACTATCAGCCAGTGAGTAGCTGCCGTTGTAGGCTTGTGACGTTGTTGTTCCCCACTGTCCAGTAAGTGTCCAACTTGAAAGTCCGCTTTCAAAATCTTCTGAAAAGACGGTTACTTGGGCCGATGCAACTGTGCAAAAGGCCAGAAAAAGGAAATTTAAGTATAGATTCTTCATAATTGCTACGTTTATGTCGAAATTACAAATGTTCTCCAGATAACGTATTGATGAAGACCGCAGATTATAAACATTTTGAAAACCTTGATATAAGGGTAGGTACAATTACCGAAGTGGTTGAGTTTCCGAAAGCAAGAATTCCGGCTTATAAAGTGGAAATTGATTTTGGTGCAGAATTTGGCAGACTCAAGTCGAGTGCGCAAATTACAGGGCTTTATAAAAAGGAGGATTTGGTAGGTACGCAAGTGTTAGCCGTTGTAAATTTTCCTAAAAAGCAAATTGCTAATTTCTTGAGTGAATGTTTGATTCTCGGTATCTATTCGAAGGAAGGAGTAGTTTTGCTCCGTCCTGACAAACAATGTGATAACGGATTAAAGGTTGGATAGTGAGCATGGAAAAAATAAAGGCTTTTTGGCAAAACAGGTGGGGCAAGAACGCGGTATTTCTTGTGATTTTAGCCGTGTTGTTTTTCACCGATGCTGGGCAGTGGGTGAGGGTTCAAATGACAGGATTAACCCTTCGTAACCCTTCGAATCACGTTCAAGAGAATGATAAATCGAAAGAGGTGTTTTCATTCCCTCTTCAATTAATGGATGAATCAGGCAACGAGGTTTTATTAAGCGAGTTGAATGACAAACCAATCTTCATCAATTTCTGGGCAAGCTGGTGTGTACCTTGTTTGGCGGAGTTTGGTTCGCTTGTCGAACTAGAACAAAGTGTACCTGAAATTCGATTTTTGTTCGTCACGAGCGAATCGCAAGAAGATTTCTACAAGTACCTTGAACGCACGGAACATGAATTAGATTTTTATAAGCAGATGTCTCGCACACCAATTCAATTGGAACATGGTGCTATTCCTGCTTCCTTTTTAATCAACACCAAAGGTGAAATTCTGTTTCAACATTTTGGTGCAGCGGATTGGGCGGATGAAGATGTCATTGCTGAGCTGAAGCGACTCATATAGACACTAGACCGCTTTTTATTCTACGGTTCCTGGGCCGATTCGGTCAGTGGCATAATTCAACACCTTGGTTATCAAGTGCACTCGGTCTTTTCCTCGCACGTTGTGTTCATGACCGGGATAAATGAAATAGTCTAATTGCTTGCCGTTATCTACGCAAGATTTTACCAAAGACTGACTGTGCTGCCAAACAACCACATTGTCCTCTGTGCCGTGTATGACTAAAAGATCATCATCTAAAGCGTTCGACCGTTCCACCAAGTTGGCCAATTTATAACCTGCTGGATTCGATTCGGGCGTGTCCATGTATCGTTCGGTGTACATTACTTCATAAAGACTCCAATCGCACACTGGGCCACCCGCAATTCCAGCTTGGAATGTTCCGGGGAAAGTGAGTAACATATTGATTGTCATGAATCCACCATAGCTCCATCCATGCACGGCCATGCGGCTAGGATCGACATACACTTGTGACTTCAAATAATCGACCAAGTTTTTTTGGTCAGCTAATTCTGCAATACCCAAGTTTCGATAAGTTACTTGTTCGAACTCAAGGCCTCGATTTGCCGAACCCCTATTGTCGATCGTTGCGACAATATAACCTTGCTCAGCAAACCAATACATCCACAAAGAAGCCCCAGCTAAATATTGATCCTGAATCAACTGGGCATGCGGACCGCCATAAACATAAACCAAAACCGGATATTTCTTACTAGGGTCAAAGTGACTTGGTTTGATCAATCGCGCGTAAAGCGTTTTTCCATCTTCAGACGGAAGCTTTATAATTTCAGCGGTACCAATTTTGTATTCGGCTAGCGGGTTTTTAGCCGTGTGGATGTTCCTGATTAGTTGACTGTTTGATTTGAAAAGGTTAATGGACTGGGGGATAGCTATGCTAGAGAATCGATCCATAAGATAATTTGAATTGCTGCTTATCATTGCGCTATGAGAGCCGATTGTACTATCAATTAGCTGGTGACCACCGAGTTCAAAATCAATCATATAGGTGTAAGATTGCAGCCCATTGTATGTTTCATCAGCATACTTTCCGCCTATCACAGTTTCACCTGTTCCGGAAACAAATAAATAGTTCATGGTTGGATCGAATCCCAAAACATCATGCGCTTCCCATAAACCTCGGGTGATTTGCCGTACGAGTTCGCCACTTGTTTTATATAAGTAAAGGTGTTGAAAACCAGACCGTTCGCTATACCATAAAAACTCATCATCGGAGCCTGGTAGGAACCATGGTGCATGCTCAGGTTCAACATATTTGTCGCTT
The DNA here is from genome assembly GCA_943788145.1 of uncultured Flavobacteriales bacterium. Lineage (GTDB taxonomy): Bacteria > Bacteroidota > Bacteroidia > Flavobacteriales_G > Salibacteraceae > SHAN690. The sequence continues at coordinate 29,532 of CALSPD010000014.1, read as the reverse complement.
TTCTCTTCTAAAATCGGATTTTTCAAATAGCCCGATTTGGCATCATACAGATTCAATTTTAAATGGTTTTGGTCTCGGTTCAGAATTCCAATCACTATTGATTTTGCCTGTGGAGTCCAGCCAACACTTACCAGATATTGGTCCAATGAACCTTCCGTATTCATGTAAACTATTGGGCTACCCTTGAGATCAAATACTCCAACTTTAACGTGATGACTTGTTCGACCTGCCATGGGGTATCGAATCGAATTTAAATGCGCAGGCACCACGCTAATATCGACCAAGGGATACGCTTCAACCATGCTTTCATCCATTCGATAAAAAGCTAATTTATCTCCTTTAGGAGACCAAAAAAGTCCATCAGTGATGCCAAATTCACTGCGATGTACGGCTTGACCATAAACGATACCCTTGCCACCATCTGAAGTTAATTGAACTGGCTTACCGCCTTCACGAATGATATAAAGATTGTCGCTTTGAACATAAGCTGCGGCCGTAAATTGAGGGTTGAATTTAATATGTTCAGCTTCTTCAGGAATGGTAAACTGAAGGGTGGCTTTTTTATTGGAAAGATTAACCACAAACCCTTGATTGCTTGTGTAAATGAAAAGTTCACTTTCATTAATCCATTCAAATCTAGGGAAAGACTTTAATGGTGTTTTTAAGTTGAGCAGGTCGTTCAATTCATTCAAGGAAATCAATTCCAATGAATCAGATTCTTCAACAGAGACTGACATTAAGACCGGATCGTCATTTTTACTTACAAAGGCATATCGATCTGAATTCGGAATCCACCCTAATTGGGAAGGACTTTTTGGGTAGAATTCAGAATATGATTTAAGTATTGCGTCCTCAAGGGATAGCTCTTTTTCTTGGTTGAATGCAACCAAGAAGGACATGGATATCATGCCCGAAAGGATGAGTTTTTTCATGGTTAGTCTTGACAGTTAGGGCAGAGGACGAAGTCTTTTTCTAGCTTTAGGTAATTGCCCTTTTTGTCCTTAAGATAAATGTTTTGCAGCAAAATGTTCTTCTTCTCGCTAGGTGGAATTTCGCTTAGAAAGTATTTTTTAAATGTCTCACTGTATCTGCTGCCCTTTTGTGGAAAGGATTGGATTTCGTTTCCTTGATTATCGTGATGAATGATGTCTAGCTTTTCAATACGAAAGAAAAGCAAACTGTCTTTGGTTTGGTAATATGCAGTCAAGCCATATCCATAAAAGAGAGGTCTTTCGGGTTCTACTAAACGAGGTGGAGGATTATCCCCATCAAAGCCACGCACATTGATTAACGAAACATCATACGGCAATTCCTTCAAGTTGGTCTTGGCCGCTTCAGCATCAAGGTCAATAGGACTTTGCCCTTTGGCTACTCCTATCATGAACGTTGCATAGGTAAAAGCAATAAAAGCTAAGGTTCGCATTTTGTTTGGTTTCGTAGTCAAAAATAGCACTTTGCAATTTTCAGAGATTTACGTTTTTAACATCTCCAGGCCCTATAATGTTTATTTGGCTAGGTGTTCCTCTATAATTGACCGTTCCTATCTCAAAAAAGTGAATGTTTAAAACACCATTCGTATAGACCTCGCAAACGCTGGATCCAAAAACGTTTAAGTTGATCGTGTCTGTAACCAAATTGAATGCATGAAGATCTCCTGAAGAAGTGGTCAAGAAGTCAAATTGATCGCAGGAACCACCCAGCGTAAGATCACCCGAAGATTTTATTTCAGCGATCAAGCGTTTGTTGTTTACAACGAAGTCAATATTACCTAATCCATAATTTGAAAGTCGCAATTCCTCCCTTTCCACAATGGATCGACTCTCAATTCTGCCAGCAGATTCAAGTCGTATTCGATCAAAATCCTTGCTCCAAGCATTAATTAATGGGATTTCGTTTTCCTTTACACAACCTTTTAGTAAAACGGTGAGCTCACCAGCGTTGTTTTCAGAACGGATCATCCCGTGCATTTGATCTTGAGCGACAATTTCGATAAATGCCGCTCGATTGCTGTCGAGCTCAATTATAACATCAGCTACCATGTCCAACACAAACTCGGAATAATCACCTGTTTGTATAATTCGCGCGGTTCTTGGACCTTCGGCTTTTTCACATTTTGAATTACTGCAAGAACTTGTCAACGCTCCAATTAATATGAAAAAAATATAAATCGCTTTCATTGTTGCGGCAAATATCGGAGTTGGGGCCAAAGCATTTCTAGATACGAGAAATTAACTTTGACAAAAATTATTGCATGCTCAGACTCAAATTAGCTACCGACCCTCGATGGGTAAATATCGCGGAGAAAAATATAAGTGAAATCTTGACCGACCATGCCTATTGTGAACAAAAGGCGGCCAGTTCTGCCATTTCATTCATCGTTCAATATCCGGAATATCCTAAGTTGATTGACGCAATGGCCGATTTAGCGCGTGAAGAAATGGAGCATTTTCAACGAGTTCATGACCATATTAAAAAACGAGGCTTTGAGCTAGGAAGGGAGCGAAAAGATGATTACGTCAGTGAGTTAAGAAAGTTTTTTAAAGGAGGAAAACGTGTCGTTCAACTTGTCCATAACTTGCTACTTGCTGCAATGATTGAGGCTAGAAGTTGCGAACGATTTAGGGTCTTGTCTGAAGGTATTTCAGATCCAGAGCTTTCTGAATTTTATGATGATTTGATGCGAAGCGAAGCCATGCATTACTCTATGTTTCTGCAATTCGCACGGGAAATTGGCGCAGACAGCCTTGATGTAGATAAATTATGGCTCGAATTTCTTGAATATGAAGCCCAAGTCATTTCGAGATTTGGGAACAAAGAATTCATCCACGGATAAGTTCCGTTAGACAGTTATAAGTCGATGTGCATTTGACTTTAAAATGATTTTCAAACGCTGCTCCCGAAAGTCCTCCAATGAAATTTCGATTTGTTTATTCTGCCAAACTAGTCTAGTGTAACGTTCAGTAGGTGAATACATTGCGGTGTAAAGCGTGCCGAAGGCTTTTTCATAAGCAGTGTTAAATAAGGGTGGGTGAAGAAACTTTTGAATCAAGGATCCTGTCGTTTCATTGGGATTGTTCAAGGCGCTTTCTAACAAGTTTCTACGTTCAACAGTTTTTGTTAATGTCGCATAATCTGGCCAAGTAATTTCTTCTTGATGATTGGTTCCAATAGGTGACGTATGTATTTGATTTCGACCGCCCGGCACGAAATAGATAGTCGCAAATTCATTGTCCGCATCAAATAAAGTTACGTTATAAGACATATGAGCTGGAATGTCTTTCAGTCGCTCAATGGCATCTTTTGTGTTAGAGCAAGTCTCCAGACAATAGCGAATAATTAATGGAATTCCAAATCCTGTGCTTGTAATCCTTCGACCGCCAAAAGTCAAAGATGCGCATAACCCATCTTCATTAACCCCATCCAAAAGTCCCCAACTGCAGTCGCTCATGCCCATAATGCTTTTCAGGTAATTTGTTTTCACAAAATGACCTTCAAAATAGCGTGGACTATAATCGTAGTTACGAATTAGAAAAGGCGCTTCCTTGCTCCAAGCAATTTGACTACAACCACTCATATAAGGTGGTGGACAGAACATACTTAAATAGCGTGACGTTAAATCGCCACCTCCGACTTCTTCACATAGCCTGTGAAAAGTAGGGGCAAGTTCTGGAAACTGAGCCTCAAATGCCGTAACTGAAGTAAGATATCCTGCCCTCGCCTTATATCCTTCCTTAAGAAACCATTGTTGATAGGAAGGCCAAGTCCGTTGAAACAATACTGCCCATTGCTCAGGAGCCTTAGATAAGTCAATTGTTCGTATGGGCAGAAACAGCATTTTCTGGAAAGTGGGTTATGGTGAAGTTAATGCAAGTTTAATCGGTCTAAACCATTCGTGTCGCATATTTTTGTTTTCTAACAGGGGAAACCATGTCTAATCAAGAAATAAACGAACAGTTAAGCGCCTGGATATTGAATGAAGAATTCACTCCGGATAGAGAAAGAATCGATTCGCTTCGTAATCAATTTACAGAGCTGATAGAGGAAGAGAAGAAAAAGCAACTCGAATCTTTCATTGAAGAAGGCGGGGAAGAGGCCGATTTTAGTTACGATAAATCAGCCGTAGAATATGCTTTTGACGATCTTCTAAAGCAATATCATGATAAAAGGAAGGCTTTTGAAAAGAGCAAGAATGATGCTTTGGAAATCAATTATAAAGAGAAGCGAATCCTAATTGAAGAATTGCAAGCACTAATTCAAGATGAGGAAAATATTTCCAAGGCTTATTTGCGATTTAACGCGATTAAGGAGAAATGGAATTTAATAGGACCTGCCACTCCCGATAAAAGGCGACAACTTCAGGCCGATTACAGCCGGCTAATTGAGTTGTTTTATTATAACATCAATATTTATAGGGAGTTAAAAATCAATGATTTAAAGAAGAATCAAGAGCTTAAACTCGAGGTTATTGAAAAAATAACCAATCTTAAAAATGAAAAGGCCATAAACCAAGTTGATTTTCTAATACATCAATATCTAGATGAATGGGATCAAATCGGGCCGACTTTCAGAGAAGAGTGGGAAAAAACACGCGACATTTTTAAAGAGGGCGTTAATGCAGCTTTCGAGCGAATTCGCTTACACCGCAAGAGTGTTAAAGAAGAGCACGATGGACATTATGCCAGTAAAAAAGCGTTAGTTGAGAAAGCCAAGGAGATCGCCTCAAGGGAATTGGACGAAATGAAGGTGGTTCAGATTAGCACCAAAGAAATTATTGATCTCCAGAAGGAGTGGAAGCAAATAGGGAACGCTGGTCGAGGCAAAAACGATAAAATTTGGAAAGAGTTTAGAAAGCAATGTGACGCCTATTTCAGCCTTAGAGCAACATTTTTAGAGTCAAGCAATAAAGAATTCGCTCAATTTAAAGAGAAGAAAAAGGCGCTTATTCAAAAAGCAAAGGAGTTGCACAAGGGCGAAAATGCCACAGAAATTGCAAATAAGTTAAAAGGCTTGCAACGCGAATGGAAAGAAGTAGGAAAGCTTTTACCTCAAGAAGAATATCGCTTATTTCGTGAATTCAGAGGTTATTGTGATGCTTTTTTCGAACGTAAAAAGGTTGAAGCCAAAGAACTCGAATCTGAACTGAAAGCAAACTTGAAAAAGAAGGAGGAACTTTTACTCTCTTTTACCGCTAACCTTGAGCAAGGTGCGAAAGAAAAAGGTGAAGATCTTATTGAGGAGTGGAAAGTAGAATGGGCCAAAATAGGTCATGTTCATGAACGAATGGCGGAAAAGGTAGAACAGACCTTTAATAATTTGGTAGTTAAGGCTTACAAAGCAATGGGGATTTCCAAATCTCAAATCATAGAGAAAGAGTTTAATAATAAACTCGATATGCTAACCTCAAATGATGATGCCGAGGCCGGTCTTCAAGCCGAAAGAAGAAACATTCAAGCTCAGATTCGCGAGGCGGAATCAGCGGCTAGACAGCTTGAAGATAAAATGGCATTCTTTAAGTATTCGGATGACACTAATCCTTTAAAGAAGGATTTAATGGATAGAATAGCCGCTGCACAAGGTCAAATTGACGAGATACGAGAAAAGCGTAAACGGGTTGATTTGATGATCAAAGAAATCAAAAAGGCTAAGGAGAAAGATGCTGAAGAAATCAATGTTGGTGACGAAAAGGAGTCGGATTCTTAATTAGTTTTTTTCGCACACCCAAGGATTTAAGGTGTCTGTTTCCAAATGTTGAACCAAAGGCAGGATGTCACCTTTTCTACCGCAAATATCGCGATCAACAGGACCAAATGCTGTCTGACTCGTACATGTGTAACATTTCCTGCACGATAACGATGCCGTAAGTAAAAATGCAATTGAGAACAGAATTGTGAAACGCATAAAGTATGTTGAGGGTAGATTCTGCATGAAACGCGAACGTTTATCCATTAGTTTAAAATATTCGAGATTAAGTTAATTGACCGAGTTTAACAAGCGGGCGTTGATCAAGCTTTGTCTCGTCCAACTTGTAAACAGAATTATAGGGCAGAATACTATTTTTCTCGAGCCAGACTTTGACCCATTCATTAAATATCAAGGGCTGATCATGATTACAGGCATGTCCCGCCCCTTCTAATGTATAATGTGTTCCACGCGTACTTACCGACTTAGTGATATATCTGCTATGTCTATGTATGACGGGCGAATCAAAGGCACCATTAATCAATAGAATTGGATAACTACCAGAATTGAGGTTTTGTTTTCTAAACGAATGGACTGCTGAGTATATTTTCTTTAGCTCTGATCGGTGTACCTGTATGATTGATTTTCGGATTTTTTCCCGAGTGTCGCTGCTCCCAAGCCATTTATTGCCAAGCATAAACCACATAATAAAGAAGGATACTTTCATGAAGGATCTAGTATTTAATTTACTAAATAGCTTCATGGCGACCCATTTTGGAAAAACGATTGTTGTAATAATTCTTTCGTAAAGATTAAGTCTTAACGAAGCTGTTGCGCCAACCAAAACAAGCGCCTTTACTCGACTTGGGTAATTTGCGGCCACGTATTGCGCCACCATTGATCCAAGTGACAATCCACATATCGCTGACTTTTTAATTTCAAGGTCATCCAACAAATGCATTAAGTCTTCTCCGAATGTGGCTACGGAGTATTCTGATAGTTCGGATGAAGGAGAGCGACCATGGCCCCTTAAATCAACAGTTAATACTCTGTAATGATGTTTGAAGTAGGCATATTGATAATTCCAAATTTCAGAATTGACATACGCTCCATGAAGGAAAATTAATGTCTCACCCGAACCAGATATATTGTAATGCAGCTTCAATTAGTCATTTATCGGTTGAAAAATAATCATTCTACACTTGTGCAGAACGGTAATTAAATAAAGGAATTACAGAAGTAAATTCCACGAATGTGTATCCCCTTCAAGGCCTTTTTTAATTGCAAGTAGCTGACTACCAATTTGGTTAGAAATGGTGCACGTTTCAATTGAAGGGAGGTCGTAGGAATGGTCATCTAATGTCAATTTAATGACCTGAGCTATCGTTGCCGCAGTTCCAACTCCGAATACTTCGCTTACTCGTCCGGCTTTCACTCCTTCAATTAACTCTATAACACTTATTCTTCGCTCTTCAACTTTAAAGTTTGCCTCTCGAGCAAGCGTTAAAAAACTATCTCTGGTCACACCAGGCAGAATAGTGGATGTTAGCGGAGGTGTAACAAGTACATCATCTATAACCACCATCATATTCATGGTTCCAGCTTCCTCTAAATAGGCGTGTTCTTTAGCGTCAGTCCATATCAATTGATCAATTCCTTGTAGCTGCGCAAGTTTTGCTGGCAACATCGCACTGGCATAATTACCAGCGGCTTTGGCAAAACCTACACCACCCATGGCTGCTCTCGTATAATGAGTTTCGATTTTTAAATGCAATGGCTTTGCATAGTAGGGGCCAACAGGTGAACAAATAATTGCGAATGAATAGGTTTCTGAAGCCTTTACTCCCAGATATGGATCAGTAGCGAACATGAAGGGGCGTATGTATAACGAACAGCTCGGGTCTGCTGGAACCCAGTTTCGCTCTAAGTTTACTAACTGTCTCAAGCCATCCACGAATATTTCTTTTGGAATGGTCGGCATGCACAGTCGTTCGGCCGATTTATTCATTCGTTGCCAGTTTGATTCAGGTCGGAAAATTCGAATTTCTCCCGCCTCGTTTTTGAAGGCTTTTAATCCTTCGAAAATTGACTGACCATAATGAATGGCCGAAATAGCCGGGCTCATCGGAATGTTTCCGTAAGGAATTATTCTAGCATTACTCCATTGACCGTGTTCAAATGTGGCCATCAACATGTGATCGGTAAACTCGCGTCCGAAAGGCAAATTCCCAAAATCTACTTCATTGATGCGAGACTCGGCTCTTTTTGTAATCTCAATATTTTGTGTGTCAATCATCTATATTTTCGATTTATGGGCAATTTCGGATTGCCAGTTCAAGGTTAACGATTAAATCCATTCGATCGGAGTTTTTGGATCAATCTGAAAAGCAAAATAAATGCTCGTACTTTTAAATTCTTTCAATGGATTGCAACGGAATCCACCCAGAGTTTCCATCGGAAATGTTTATGCGCACCCAATTTTCATCTTCCGTAACTATTTCCACTTTGAGGCCTTCGTGTATTACAAATTGAACAGTGGATTTTATGTCGGGTTCGCTCTTCACATTAACGCTTGGCGAAAATACAATTGCGCTATGTTGCTCATTCAATTCCTTTGACTCTTTGCCCAAGGTAAAACTTATAATCGTAACCAACAATAAGATAAATGTCAGGATAAACGACAGCTGTTTTAGCGCCATGTTTGTACCCATTAAAAACAAGCCAAATGACACACAGGTCAAGCATAACGACAGCAAGAACATTATTGCCCAGCCATTCATGCTAAGGGTGTTCGATAGTTTTGCCCACCATTCAGCTATAAAAAGCTTAGGTTTTGGTTCTATCTTATCAGCAATAAATGAATTCGCCACTTCTAGGTTATATATAGCGTCTTTATCATTTTGATTAATTCGTAATGCCCTTTCGTAATAAAGAATAGCGGCTGGTAGGTTGCCATTTTTGAAATGGGCATTACCAAGGTTGTAAAACAGTTCTGAAGATTTGAATCCGTTGTTAACGATTTCCGAATAAATGGTTTTGGCTGAATCATATTCGCCTAGTTTATAGGCTTGATTAGCTTGTTCAAATAGCTGATCATAATGTGCGTTTTCCTGGTTGCCAAAAGCGAAAAGAGAGGCAATTGACAGGATCAAGAGCAATAGCCTAGATTTCATCTTCTAATTGTTGTATGAGTTGGATACTAACTGCCATCATTTCAGGTTTACTGCGAACTACTCCCGGAGCAAATCGGGCCATTTCACACTCATCTAGTGCTTTACGTAAGTCAGCATCTAGGTTTTGCGAAACGTGTTTTTGAGCTAAATGCGAAGCAATTGCTTCCTTGGTAAGTTCAGAAACTGGAATATTCAGTTTATCCGATAGGTACCCGTAAAGCGCCTTAAAGATTTCTTCATAAAACTCATTATCTGCTCCATTAAGGAGCTTTTGTGCCTTGGCTAGTCGCTTTTTAGCAACAGATTTTGCTTTTCGACTTTTCACCAATGTCAAATCGGAATCACGTCTTCTAATTGATCCAATTAATAGATAAGAAAGGCCAAGCGCTATCAGTGGTAAGGTCGCTGAAACGTAAAAACCTGTGCTGCCAAAGAAAGGTGCTGAATCCTGCATTAGTTCTTCAGTCTGCGGTTTAATAAATCGGATATCCTTGCCGAGAATTTGTACGTCTTCTTTTTTCGGGGCGATGTAGGCCACTTCACTTCGATCTTCTGACCCGACTGTCTTTAAAACACTTAACGTGATTGGTTCAGAATGCAGTCGTTTATAATCGCCAGTTTTTGGATCAAAATAGCTCATGGAAATGGGCTCGATTTCGTACGTGCCTGAATAGCGCGGTATAAGTACATATTCAAACATTTTCTTCCCTGCCGTTCCTGCTCCTGTTACTGAAACGTTTTGCTTCACTTTTGGCTCATAGGTCTCGAAGTCCTTCGGAAAATTAATTTTAGGATCCGCTACCAATTCAATATTGCCAGTGCCTTCAAGCGTTACGGTTAAATTGACCGCTTCGTTGACATTTAATGTCGTTCGATCTGTTGATGTTTTTAGTTTAAAAGTGCCTACAGCCCCTGTGAAATCGGATGGTTGATCACTTAAGGGAAGTGCCTTGACATTCAGGTTTTCTTCGTTGCTCACGACTTCAACTTTGACATTTTGATAAGAACCAAAGAATGGATTGAAGTTTCTTCGATTGCTTTTATCTTCCACTCGAACAACCATCTCCATTTCCAATGGGGGAATGGTCAGTTCTCCAGATTTTTGAGGGGTCAGAACAACTCTTTTCATGGTTGCCACCCGAAATTGTTTCCCGTTGATTAGCTCATTTTTAATTTCTGTGTTTGGATCTATTTCAATGTCTTGGGCGTAAAATCCATTGAAGACAGGTCTGTTGTGAGCGTAGTTTACTACCTGAGCATTTAAATAAAGTTTGTAAGTAGCCACCACTTGCTCGCCAACGTAGGGATTCTTCTTATCCACATAGAGTTTCATATACAAGTCTTCGCCCAGATCGCTCGAATTAGAATTCGATTGCTGCTGATTTGATTTCACTTGAGCATTTGATGTTTTGCCCTTGACAACTTTCAACTTAAGTGCATCTGACTTGATGTTATTGCCGTTGACTTCAATGCTTGCTGGATCGATATTATATTCCCCTTCTTCTAAAGCCAACAGGATGAAAGAAATGCTCTGACTCATGGAATAAACGCCATTCACGAATTGCATGTTCGATGAAGTATTCGGGCCGCTTAATAATCGAAATCCATTAAAAGTTGGCTGAACAAACCGCCTGCCTTTATCACCTTCTAGGGTGTAAGAAACTTGAACTCTTTCCCCAACTCCTACGGTGGTTTTATTGGCTTTTACATCCAATTTTTGACCATAGATAAATCCGGTGAATCCCAAAAGCAATATGGAAACGAAAAGCTTCACCAGTCTTTTTCAATTTTTTTAGGTTGTGTCTGCTGTTGTTGACGCAGCATCAATTGAATCTTTTGATCTTCATTCTTTGCCGCTTCGAGCATTTGTTCTGCCTCTCTTGGTGAAAGATTTAATGGTTTAGGTTCCTTAGGCTCACCTTCTTCACCATCTTTTTCTTCCGGATTATTCTTTGATTCTTTGTCGCCTTTATCATCCGACTTCGGTTCGTCTTTTTCTTGATCCCCGTCTTTCTTATCTTCCTTCTCCTGTTTGTCTTTGTTGTCTTCCTTCTCCTCGTTTTCTTGATCTTTATTCTGTTCCTGCTGCTCTTGTTGCTGTTCCTGTTGTTTTTTTAGCTTCTGGGCATAAGCGAGATTGTATCTCGTATCGTCTGCATTTGGGTTCAACCGTAACGCGTCTTTGTACGTTTTTATGCTCTCGTCAATTTTATTTGACTTTAAATAGGCATTTCCAAGATTGTGTAAAGCAGCAGATTTCTCTAGATTATTATCCGTGGATGCAGCTGCTTGTTGATATTGAGCAAGCGCATCTTCCAAGTTTTCTTCCTTATAATTGGCATTAGCCATATTGTAGGTTCCCTTAAAAGAATTCGGGTTATCACTCAACGCATTCTGATAGTGTCCTTTAGCAGATTCATAGTCACCCTTTTCGAAGGATTTGTTTCCACGATAGAGCTCAAGATTCTCTTGAGCGAAAATCACCCCAGTGAACGAAATCAGTATATATGTTATGATAAAAGCCTTCATGTCAATTTTCCTTTTGCGAAGCAAACAGTTTTTCCCACCAGATGGATTTGGTATTGGGAATTATTAACTCGATTATCAGAAGTATTAACGCAGGTAGAAGAAAATACTGAAATCGATCTTCGAAGTCAGTGTAAACCTTCGTGCCAATTTCAACCTTTTCCATTTTTTCAACTTGCTCGAATATATAGTCCATGCCGCTTTGGGCATTTGAAGCTCGAATAAATGTTCCGGCTGTTTGCTCCGCGATTCCTCGCAGCATGTGTTCATCCAACTTAGTTACCACTGTATTGCCTTCTCTATTCTGACGGAACCCAACTCGGTTTCCTCTATTATAAATTGGAATAGGCGACCCATCCACAGAGCCCATGCCTATGGTATGAATAACCACGCCCATTTCTTTGGCTTTTTCGATAGCTTCCGCTGAGTCTTCCTCGTGGTTTTCTCCATCACTAATAATGATGATTGATTTTGAAGTAGGACTCTCAGGATCGAATGCTTTTAGGCATAGATTAATAGCCGCCCCTATGTCCGTTCCTTGCGATGCGATTAAATCAGATTCAATACCATTTAAAAATAGCTTAGCTGCAGAATAATCTGTGGTTATCGGTAATTGAACGAAGGCTTCGCCCGCAAAAACTACGATACCTATGCGATCGGATTTGAGATAAGTATATAGTTCTTGAATAGATCGTTTCGCTCGCCCAAGTCGATTTGGATATAAATCTTCGGCTTGCATGCTATTCGAAATATCAAGCGCAATCATAAGATCAACTCCTTTTCTTTTCACCTCCTCCTGTTTTGCGCCAGTTTGCAAATTAGCTAAGCCTAATATGAGAGCAGCCATCGCTAGGGAATAAAAGCTAAGCTTGATCCAAATCTTTGTCCTGCTTTTTAATGGAATAATGTGCTGAATCAGAGAGGAATCGATTGCAGCATTCAGTTTTTTGTTTCTCCATCGTTCATAAAAAAGTTGAATGATCCAAATGACCGGAATCAACGTCAGCAGATACAAATAATATGGATGTTCGAACCTAAACATCGGCAATAGCACTTTTTAGAATGAACTTTCGAATGACCATTTCAATGACCAATAAGAGGAGCGATATCACGGCAAGAACAAGGAATTTTTCATGTTTCTTTTCGTATTGTGTTTCCTCAATAACGGTTTTTTCCATTGCATCGATTTCCGCATAGATTTCTTTAAGCTTTTCATTGTCTGTCGCCCTGAAATAAGCGCCATTGGTTAGATCGGCTATTTCCTTTAGAGACTCTTCATCAATGTTGACGTCTACCATTTGCATGCGCATTTGGCCAAACATATCCGGAATGGGCATTGGAGCTTGCCCCTTGCTTCCAACTCCGATAGTGTAGACCTTGACACCAAAAGTTGCCGCAATTTCCGCGGCAGTTACAGGCGGAATACTTCCTGCGGTGTTTTCACCATCGGTTAAGAGGATTACAACCTTACTTTTCGCATCGCTTTCTTTCAATCGATTAACGGCATTTGCCAATCCCATACCTATAGCTGTACCGTCCGTGATCATTCCATTTTTGATGTCTTTAAAAAGATTGATTAGCTTTTCGTGGTCGGTTGTCATCGGACATTGTGTGAAGCTTTCCCCACTGTACACCACCAATCCGATCCGATCATTTGGGCGTGATTCTATGAATTGGATTGCTACTTCTTTTGCCGCTTCAAGTCGATTCGGTTCAAAATCTCTTGCCAACATGCTGCTCGAGATATCAATAGCCATTACGATATCAATTCCTTCTGTGGTAATGTCTTGCCAACTTGAACTACTTTGTGGACGAGCAATTGCCACGATTAATGACGCTAGGGCTAACATTCTAAGTCCGAATACGCTATGGAGCAATATCTTACTCACTGCGTTTTGATTTTGAATGAATTGAGTGGCTGAAAACCCCAAAGTTGACTGTCTGCTCCAAAACCCAAATATGTACCAAGCTATGTGTATAGGTATAAGGACTAAGGCCCAAAGAAATTCGATATTGGCAAATTCCCAATCAGCCATTTTCTTGCTCTAGTTTAGGTTCATTTACGTCCAATTTAGATTCGATTATAAATGCACGAACCATTGCAATATTCATCTCATTTTCTGATCCTACGGGCTTTTCCTTAGCGAATTTCACTAGGTCAGAAAGAAAAAGCAGCCTCCTTGTTTTGTCTATTTGTTCATGGCTAAAATCGGGAGACCGCCTCATTGATGTAATTATTTCATCTGTGGTTTGCTCCATGGCAGGAATGTTAAATCGATGCTCAATGTATTCGCGAAGAATGTCGGACAGCTCGATATAGAACAATTTTATTTGCCCAGACTGCCATAGCTTTTCCTGTTCGAGTTTGTCCAAGCGTTCAAGCGCAATTTCATGGAAAGGCCTTATTACCTTGGGTTTTGGTTCAGACTTCAATGTTGGTCTTTTTGACCAGATCAGGATGAAATATAAAATTGCAGCTAGTGCAATAAGTGGGAAGACAATCCATGGCCAATACTCTTTTAACCATTCTTTTAATGAGAAAGGTACATCGGCAATACCTCTAATATCATAAATACCTTTAGCCGTGTCAATGGCTATGGTCTGAACGGATATGAGAAATGGGTTCGACTCTACCATCTCATCATTGATGTGTGCAACAAGTGGTGCTATGGCGTAATATCCACTATCGAAACTTGTTAGAACTATGTTTTGCGACAAGATTTTTTGATCCAACTGATCTCCGGAAAATGCAGTGTCAATTTTCGACTTTGAAACGACTTCTATTTCTCGGATTAGAGTGTCACCAATTAATGGAAAGACTGTTGAATCGGCAGCATGACATTTCAAAGTGATGGTCATTCTGACTTGTTCTCCAATTACAATGTTTTCGCGATCGATATCTACACGAAACGACTGTTCCTGTGCTGAAATCAATTCGCCACTTATTATTAATACCAATATGAAAAAAGCGCTTCTCAACGTTTTGCTCCTCTCTGTTTAAACAATTGCATGAGCGGCTTCACATAGGATTCTCCAGTGTAAATGTTCGTATAGTCAACACCTGACTTTCGAAGCACGCCCGCTGTCTCATTCATTTTCAAGTCTCTTTTTTTTGAATAGTTTCTACGAACGCTAAGATTGGATGAGTTGAGCCACATGAATTTGCCGGTTTCGAAATCTTTAATGGGAATGAGACCTAAATCTGGTAAAACATCTTCTGCTTTATCTCTTGGTATCAGTGCGACTAAATCATGTTTTCGACTCGCCACTTGCAAAGCCTTTTGAAAATCATTATCCATCATGTCCGACATGAGAAAGGCAATGCTCCGCTTTTTAGTCACGTTCGTAAAAAAGCGCAATGCTTCCTTAATGTCTGTACCAGAATTTTCAGGTTTGAAATCGATTAGTTCTCGAATGATTCGTAGGATATGGGTTTTACCCTTCTTTGGGGGTATAAACTTTTCTACTTTATCCGTGAATAATATTACCCCAACCTTATCGTTGTTTTGAGCTGCAGAGAAGGCTAATACGGCTGCGACTTCGGTTATTAATTCACGTTTTAATTGCTTTTTTGAGCCGAAATTTTCAGAGCCGCTGCAATCGATTAACAACATCAATGTTATTTCCCGCTCTTCCTCGAAAACCTTCACATAGGCTTGATTAAACCTCGCAGTTACGTTCCAATCTATGCTGCGAATAGGATCACCGGGCATATATTCTCTAACCTCACTAAAGGTCATACCGCGACCTTTAAAGGCAGAGTGATACTCTCCACTGAAAATCTGATTGCTCAGACCCCGAGTCTTAATTTCTATTTTTCGTACGCGTTTTAGTAGTTCTGACGTTTCCATTGCATCTGTTCAAGTAATCCATAATTCATCCTTTAAAAGTTGAATTGGACGGCTACGGAACTTCTACTCGGTTTAGAATTTCGTCAATAATATTTTCCGAAGTAATGTTCTCAGCCTCGGCTTCATAGGTTACACCTATTCGGTGTCGCAATACATCCTTACAAATTGCGCGTACATCTTCTGGAATTACATAACCTCTTCGTCTGATAAAAGCATACGCCTTCGCTGCCAAAGCAAGATTGATGCTTGCTCGAGGTGAGCCTCCAAATGAAATTAGATCCTTGAAGTTATTCATTCCGTAATCGCCCGGATTTCTCGTGGCAAAAACAATGTCGATAATGTATTGCTCAATTTTTTCATCCATGTAAACCTGTCGAACCACGTTTCTGGCTTTTACGATGTCGTCAAGATTCAGAACCTTGTTGGTTTCAGGATATTTACCAGCTGAAATATTTTGTCGGATGATGAGCTTTTCTTCCTCTTTCTTGGGGTAGTCAAGGACAACTTTGAGCATAAAACGGTCAACTTGAGCTTCTGGTAGCGGGTATGTTCCTTCTTGCTCAACTGGATTTTGGGTAGCTAATACTAAAAATGGCTTCGGCAAGGGGAAAGTTTCATCTCCAATGGTTACTTGTTTTTCTTGCATGGCTTCTAGCAGGGCACTTTGAACCTTTGCCGGAGCTCTATTTATTTCATCGGCAAGAATGAAATTGGCGAAAATTGGACCTTTTCTAACCGAAAAGCTATCGTGTTTTACCTGATAAATCTGCGTTCCCACTAAATCAGCAGGAAGTAGATCTGGTGTAAACTGGATTCTGCTAAATGCACCATCTACCGTTGCTGCAAGCGATTTAATGGCTAACGTTTTCGCCAAACCTGGAACACCCTCTAATAAGAGGTGCCCATTTGAAAGCAGCGCTATCATCATTCGGTCAACCATGTAGCGTTGGCCGATTATGACTTTATCCATTTCGCGTGTGACTAATTCTACAAAGGCGCTTTCCTTTTCAATGATTTCGTTTAATGCTCTAATATCTGTCGCGGTTTCCATCTTCTATAGTTTTCAACAATTCATTCCTAAAACGAGTGGGACAAAAATCTGCATTCACCGTCCGAAGCCACACGGGGCGCTGTTAAACAATGTTAAGAACTAATTTGTCCTGAAAGCCTTGATTTTATTGAGCTTAGCCTATTTTTCGAGCCGTTATTAATCAGAAAAATTAACAAAAATGAGCCCCGCTGAAATGGACCAAATGAAGCTAATGGATGTGATAAATTGTGTAAAGGAATTTCATAGCTCTTTTGGAATAAATAATGAAGAAATCCCAATTGGCGATATTCCTGATAAATCATTCTTGCTTCGATATAAATTAATGCGAGAAGAGAATGAAGAGTATTTGGAGGCTGCTCAAAATGGCGACTTGGTCGAAGTGGCTGATGCACTTGGAGATATGCTGTACATTCTTTGCGGTACGATACTGAGCCATGGTCTTCAGCATAAAATAGGCGAAGTCTTTAGAGAGATTCAACGCAGCAACATGAGCAAACTAGATGAGAACGGAAAACCAATTTATCGGGAAGATGGGAAGGTGCTGAAAAGTGATTTATACTTTAAACCGAAGATTAAGGAAATATTGGACAAATAGCGCCCAAGCCTAGCGTGCTGAAATGGGATTCCTTCGTTAAGTCAAGGATTAAAAACTATCCCGAAGGTTCAACATTTTAAGGGCTGTTGCAGCCGCTTCAATTCCTTTGTTTCCTAATTTGCCTCCACTTCGAGCTCGGCTCTGTTCAATGTTATCATCAGTTAGAACCCCGAATATAACAGGAAGGTTATAGGCTAACGCAACATCTTTGATTCCTAGGCTCACTGCTTGACACACATAGTCAAAATGCGCTGTTTCTCCCCGAATTACCGATCCAAGGCAGATAACTGCGTCTACTTCATAACGTTCAATTGCCCATTGAGCACCGAGCGGTAATTCAAAGCTACCAGGAACGTCTAGTGAGTGTATATTTTCTGGAGCAACGCCAGCGTGAATTAGACTTTCACAGGCGCCTTCGTACAAACCGTTTGTGATTTCATCGTTCCATTCGGATTTCACGATTGCAAACGACCATGTTGATTTAGCCTTGACCAAATCACCTACATCATTAAGATTCTTGTTCGCTGTTGCCATTAGATACCAGCCATGCCTTGAGCACGAGCGATATACTTGTCGATTGATTCAGCCTCTTGCGACATCGGGAATTCTTTCTTTATTCGCTCAAAGCTTTCAATGGCTTCAGTATAATTTCCTTGAGAGAACAAGGCATTCCCCATTTTCATTAAATATATAGGGGCTGTAAGATCGTTAGAACTGTGATCGACTGCGCTTTCATAGAAGTCGATCGCCTTTTCAATTTCGCCTAACTCCATGTAAGCATCTCCACGAGCGCCAATAGCAACCGCACAAACCATAATGTCATTACAGTCAAACTCGTCAAGGTATTCGATTGCCTCTTCGTATTGACCCATTCTTAAGTAAGAAATTCCTACATAATACTTGGAAAGGTTTGCCGATTCGGTCATTCCATAATTATCAATCACATATAAAAAGCCAACTGAACCTTCATTGCCTTCAACAGCAAGATTAAAACTATCATTTGCAAAGGCTTGTTGCGCCTGCCACATATAGTCCTGGGCAGCTTTCTCCTGTGGCAAAAGCACAAAGTTTTTAAAGGCAAAATAGGATCCTAGCAATAAAACAATTGCACCTACAATGATGCTCAAGCTTTTCTGGTTTTCTAGCACCCATTTTTCCGTGTTAGAATATACCTGCTCAACATCTACAATAACTTCTTCTTCTTTGGCCATGGAGAATTTCTCTTAAAAATTTGAGGCTGCAAATATATTTTTTTTGGAACAGCCAAGAGTGTATTGTTTTTCACGCTTTTTTGCCAGTGACTTGAGCATAGTTGGAGCGATGGACAAGGATTTATGGGGTGTTTAAAAGATATTTAGCTGTCAATTAGATGTCATCTAGTGCGGACCAAATACCTTTGGGCTATGCATTTAAAGCACCTAAACGTTCTCAATTTTAAAAACATTGAAGAGGTTAATCTAGAATTGGCCCAAAAGGTAAATTGCTTTTTAGGAAATAATGGTTCAGGTAAAACTTCCATGTTGGATGCGATTTACTATCTGGCCTTTTGTAAGAGCTTTTTTAACCCAATAGATTCGCAAAACATTCAATATGAGAGCGAATTCTTCATGATTGATGGGCTTTTCGATTTGGATGGCGAAGAAGAAAGAATCTATTGTGGTCAAAAGCGAAATGACAAGAAAAAATTCAAGAGAAATCAAAAGGAATATGATCGATTGGCAGATCATATTGGGGTCATTCCTTCCGTGATGATAGCTCCATCAGATACGGATTTGATACGTGAGGGTAGTGAGCTTAGGAGGAAATTCATGGACGGAATTATTTCACAATTCAATCGTGGATACTTGGAAACCTTGCTTTCATATAATAGGACATTAGCCCAACGAAACGCTATGTTGAAACATCTTTGGGTGGAAGGTCGAAAGTTTGATCAAACTGCGTTTGAGGTCTTTGATGAACAACTTCACATTTATGGGACCGAAATCCATGGCGAGCGCATTCGATTTCTGGAAGTCTATTTGCCCATATTTTCGAATTTTTATCAACTCATTTCGGGAGGTGCAGAAGAAGTAAACATTCAATACGAAAGTCAGCTAATCGAAAAGCCGCTTAATCAGTGGCTGCTTGACACTAGGCAGAACGATCTGAGGTCGCATTATACTACAAAAGGGATTCACAAGGATGACTTGTTGTTTACTATTGATAACCATCCGATGAAAAAATTTGGTAGCCAAGGTCAGCAAAAGAGTTTTGTTATTGCCTTGAGATTGGCTCAATTCGATTTCCTTAAAGAACTAAAGCGGAAAAAGCCTGTCCTTCTTTTAGATGATATATTCGACAAACTGGATGACAATCGGGTAGGTGCCCTGATGAAGTTGGTGAGTGAAGAACACTTCGGACAAATCTTTATTACTGATGCCAATTTGCATCGAGTCCCAGATTTGTTCAAAGATCAAAACGTACCCTTGAAAAAATTCAAAGTAGAGCATGGTTCAATTTCTGATTTTTAAGGCATGAATCGACAGCGAAAAAATCAAGAGTCACTAGGTCAAGTAATTGAGCGATTATTGGATGCATATAAGTTGAGGAGCGGGCTCACAGAGATTTCAATTCAAAGCGAATGGACGAATATCGCTGGTCCGGCTATCGCAAGTCGAACAGACCAAGTGATATTAAGAGGTTCTAAGCTAATAATCAGACTAAGCTCTCCCGCACTTCGACAAGAACTTCACTATCAACGCGATCAAATAAAGCAAAATGTGAATGATTTTTTAGGCCGAAATTTGATTGACGAGGTACTCCTGCAATAAGAAATTGAGAATGATATTTATCAGTTTCAAAAAGTTGAACCATCGAGGTATTAGTTTGGTCACCTTAATTGAAAAGCACTTCAGATGTTAAGTTTTTGGGAGGCCCAAAGTTTTTTAGAAACGGATGTCGCCATCATTGGTGGTGGCATTACTGGACTTTCAGTAGCGGCTTCAATTAAGGAACGCTGGCCCAACCGTGAAGTAACTGTCTACGAACGCTCGATATTTCCATACGGGGCAAGCACGCGAAACGCTGGCTTCGCTTGTTTTGGTAGCCTTACTGAAATAATTTCAGATATAGATGTCATGGGCGCTGAAGCGTCTCGCGAGCTATTGTTTAATAGGTGGATTGGGTTACAAATTACAAGGAAAAGACTGACTGATCAAGCTATTGGATTCGAGCCGTTAGGCGGTTATGAACTTATTGAGGCTCGACATTTAGAGCAGATTAACCGGATTGACGAAGTAAATATCTTGGTTCAAGATTTCATCCCAAATTATATACAAGAGCTAAGCTTTGATGCTAAAATTGGTCTTAAAGAAAAACTTGGGACTACTTTGGTTAGCATGCAGGACGAGGGGCAGATTGATACGGGATTATTAATGAAATCATTGGAGGGATATGTGTTGTCGCTTGGGGTAAAGTTGAGAACAGGAGTTCGAGTGGATCAAGTGGATCCGAGCGCAGATAAGTTTTCTATTTCAATGCTGGATCAAGCTAGAGGTAGATTGACGATAAAATCCAATGAGGCGATTATTTGCACAAATGCCTTTGTTGATGCTATGAATATTGATGAAGATGTACGTCCAGGTCGGGGTCAAGTACTAATCACCAAACCAATTGATAATCTACAATTCAAAGGTAATTTACACATCGATGAAGGATTTTTCTACTTGCGCAGTGTTGGGAAGCGACTACTATTTGGTGGAGGCAGAAACATGGATATTGATCGCGAAGAAACCACCCAGTTCGAGTTGAACGATGACATTCAATCCGCATTAGAAAGAAAGTTAGCTAACATAGTTGCACTCGATCATCCTGTTGAAGTGGATATGCGATGGGCGGGTATTATGGCATTTGGCGCAAGCAAATCTCCGCACGTTAAGTATGATCAATTCGGAAGAATTTTGGCGCTTAAAATGAGCGGAATGGGTATTGCATTGGCAGGGCAAATAGGTGAAATGGTGGCGGATTTAATTGAAGATAAAAATGCATGAAAAAATGAATTATAAGTCGAAGTGGGAAAAGGGATTGAGCTATAAGGCTTACAGGAAATTGGTTTCAGATTTGATTGATAACGACAAGTCAACGGGGCCAATTCAAAGCGAGAGCTTATTGGAGTACTCTAAGTTCAACCAGCATAGAATGAATCGACTGGACAAAACGCTATCTATCGAAAAAATCAAGGAGCTAACCAAATTAGAATTTCCTAATAAACTAAAGTTTTTGGTAATTACTGAAGGCTGGTGTGGAGATGCCTCCCAAATTGTGCCAGTTATAGATGCTCTTGCTAAAGCCTTTAATATTGATGTTCGATTTTTACTTCGCGATGAAAATTTGGATTTGATTGATTTACATTTAGTCAATGGCGGAAGGTCAATTCCCATTATGCTTTGGCTAGATGAGAATTTCGAATTGATCAATAAATGGGGACCAAGACCAAGAACTGCGCAGCAGATGGTTATGGATTATAAAAATTTGCCCGAACCGAAAGTAGAATATGCAGAATTCACTAAGTCGCTTCACTTGTGGTATGCGAAAGACAAACAGCAATCAATGATGATCGAATGGATTGAGATGAATGATGCTATTCAAAAACGATAGCGCATTCAGAATTCGTTTATTTTCAAGGCTTGAAACGACTTATGCCATTTCGATTCACAAGTTTTAATCGTTTAGGGTTTCTTGCCCTTCTTCTATTCAGCTTTTCTTGTCAGCGATGCCCTTACGGTTGCATTAATGGAGTTTGTTTGAAACAGCAATGTGACTGCGAAATCTTTTGGGAAGGTGATGCTTGTGAAAGAAGTGTCCTTAGTGTTTATCAGGGGGATTACTTGGTCAACGAGGACTGTAGATCCAACTTGACGGAAGAAATCGTTTCGATTCAGCCTATTCCTACCGAACCAGGTAAGATGGAAATGTCCAATGGTTTTGTCATTGAATTTGAAGATATTGTCAGGTTTCGATTGGACCTTCAAAGCTTTGATGGGGGTATGGTGGAGGGCCAGGGTCAAATGTTGCTAAATCTTATTTCTATAAACTATATTTACCTCGATTCATTAGGCAGCGCCAGTTGCTTATTCGAAGCGCAAAAAACCAATAATTAATCTGAGTTTTTGGATTTTATAATGAACGATCGAATCACGGGTTTCCGTTCCCATAAAATTTTCACAATTTCGCCAACCAATTAAATAGATCGCCCCATGTCAAAAGTTCACAATTTTAGCGCAGGTCCAAGTATATTGCCAGCTGAGGTTTTTCAGCAAGCCTCTCAAGCCGTTTTAGATTTTAACGGTACAGGATTGAGCCTATTGGAAATGTCACATCGTAGCAAAGATTTTGTTGCCGTCATGGACGAAGCCATCGCTTTAGTAAAGGAGATTTATAAGTTGGGCGATGACTATGAAGTGGTTTTTATGCAAGGTGGAGCGAGCCTAGGGTTTTTAATTAGCGCGTACAATATGGCTCGTGAAAATAATCGAGGCGCATATCTCAACACTGGAACTTGGGCGAATAAGGCTATTAAGGAGGGAAATTGGGTTGGTGAGGCTATAACAGTCGCGTCATCAAAGGATGCCAATTATAACTTTATACCAAAGCAATATGAGGTGCCAGGCGATGTCGACTTTTTTCATTATACGTCAAACAATACGATTTTTGGAACGCAGTTTCACAAAGTGCCAGATGTAAACGTACCGTTGGTATGCGATATGTCTTCTGACATTTTTTGTCGGGAATTAGACGCTACGAAATTTGATTTGATTTATGCTGGAGCTCAAAAAAATATGGGCCCCGCTGGAGCAACATTGTATATCATCAAAAAGGAGCATTTAGGCAAATCCTCAGTCAGTGTTCCAACTATGTTGAACCTTAAGACGCATTCGGAGAAAGAGTCAATGTTTAATACTCCACCTGTTTTCGCTGTTTATGTTAGTATGTTGGTGTTGAGATGGATAAAGGCTACTGGATTGAAAACAATCGGAGAAAATAACCAGGCTAAAGCGAAACTAATCTACGATGAAATTGATCGAAATAAAATGTTTAAAGGAACGGCAGAGAGAGAAGATCGATCTATAATGAACGCATGCTTCCTTTTAAATGATGGAATAGATGACTCGCTTACACAAGCCTTTCTGGATGATTGTAAAGCGGCTAACATAAGTGGTATAAAGGGGCATAGATCAGTTGGTGGTTTTAGGGCAAGTATGTACAATGCCTTGCCGATCGAAAGTGTTCAAGCACTGGTTGATGTTATGAAGGCGTTTGAATCTAAATTTGCGTAATGATGAATGAATTAAAGAATACTATAATCGTTGTTTTGAGTCTTTTTATTGGTGCAGCTGTAATTGCTCAGGTTCCGATGAACAAGACCACAAAAAAATATGAGTTTCACAATGAGACTCCATTAAGTGTTGGTAGCGCTGGATCAAACGAATTGATCAACCGGTTTTATTATTGGGGTCTTGCGGAATTTGCCGATTACAAGTATGAAGTGACTCGAGATGATTCTACGTTTCGGTCCGTGACCTTCAAGGTTGTAATGCCAATGGTAGAAAACCATTATGGAGTAAAGTTTACGCACAAAGATCGAGCATTAACCTATACGTTAAAATTCGATGCAGAGAAAAAGGACTACAGCTATTGGATCAATGACTTTGAATACAAAGCCACTGAAGTTGATCGCAAAAATCGAGAAGAAAAACTCGATACTAAATTAGAAGATTTCAAGGGAGCCGCCAAAACTGCGCTCTTGGAAGAGTTAGACTTAATGTTCACGACCATGATCGATTCTTTGGCCTGGGCTGGTGAAGTAGCATTAACGGAAGAACAATCATCAGCTGTAGATACTTGGATTGATGAACGGAAAACTGCCAATGCTAATGCTTCGAAAGATGCAGCCAAGGCAAAGAAGGAAGCTGATGCGGCTGCTAAACAAGCTGCAAAAGATGAGGCC
This sequence comes from uncultured Flavobacteriales bacterium, assembly GCA_943788145.1. Classification (GTDB taxonomy): domain Bacteria; phylum Bacteroidota; class Bacteroidia; order Flavobacteriales_G; family Salibacteraceae; genus SHAN690. The sequence goes on along the minus strand of CALSPD010000014.1, from coordinate 5,672 downwards.
GCGGCCGAAAAGGCGGCTGCAAAAGAAGCAGCAGCTCAAGCCAAAGCAGATGCGGCTAAGGAAAAAGAAGAAGCAGCTGCGGCCAAAGAAGCGGAAGCGGAGGCAGCCAAGAAAGCATTAGAAGAGTCAAAGCAAAAAGCTCCAGAAGGAGAAAAATAAAAAGATTTCATGAAGATATTAGCAAACGATGGCATCTCCAGCGCAGGAAAAGCCAAACTTGAGGCCTATGGCTTTCAGGTAGTTACCGAAACAATAGATCAAGCCAATCTCGCAGAAGGTATAAACGCTGGGGGTTTTGTAGGAATTCTAGTAAGAAGTGCCACTAAGGTTCGAAAAGAGCACATCGATGCCTGTCCGAATCTTAAGTTGATTGGCCGCGGTGGTGTTGGTATGGATAACATTGACGTTGAATACGGAAGAAATAAGGGATTGCATGTCATCAACACGCCTTCCGCGAGCTCAAGGTCGGTGGCCGAATTGGCTATTGGACTGTTATTTTCAATGTCAAGGTTTACTTATGACGCTGATAGAAAGATGCCTGTTTCTGGACACAATGATTTCAAAACACTAAAAAAGGCATATAGCAAAGGAACGGAGTTGCGAGGGAAAACCTTAGGTATTATCGGTTTTGGTGGTATCGGAAAGGAACTGGCAAAATATGCACTAGGATGCGGTATGAACGTCATTTACAACACCCGAAGCGAAAAGGAAACGGAACAAATCAAACTCACTATTGCCGGACAGTCTATTGATGTTCAAGTTAATAAGGTTTCCACTGAAAAGCTTCTGGCTCAAAGCGATTACATAAGCCTTCATGTTCCAAAGCAAGCGGATGGAAGCGCTGTTATTGGCGCCAACGAATTAGAGAAGATGAAGCATGGTGTAGGCCTTATAAATACATCGAGAGGCGGGTCAATTGATGAAGATGCCTTAATTGCAGCCTTAGATGCTGGTAAGGTAAAAGCTGCGGCTTTGGATGTGTTTGTTGGAGAACCAGCGCCAAGAGAGGATGTATTAAGTCATCCAAAAATTATAAGCACTCCTCATATTGGTGGCAGTACAGTAGAAGCTCAAGACCGAATCGGGTTAGAGTTAGCCGATCAAATTATTGCCATTTTAGGAAAACAAAACTGAATTATCAACCATGAGTATTTTAAAGCCATTTAAAGCGGTTAGACCTGTTGCCAATAAAGTTAAAGACGTTGCGTGCAGGCCATATGACGTCCTGAATTCAAATGAGGCAAAGGAGGAAGCAGCAGGAAATGCTTCAAGCTTTTATCATGTCATTAAGCCAGAAATAAATTTTCCAGATGATTTCGATCATTATGATGAAGCGGTTTATAAAAAAGGCCGTGAGAACTATGAACTCCTCAAGGAGCATGGAGTCCTTTTCAAAGACGAAAAGGAGTGTTATTATGTTTATCAGATCATAATGGATGGACAAGCTCAAACAGGTTTAGTGGGGTGTTGTTCCATAGATGATTATTTTGAGAATAATATAAAAAAGCATGAACTAACCCGTCCAGATAAGGAGGAGGATCGCAAGAATCACGTTCGTTTTGGAAAAATTAATGCTGAACCTGTTTTCTTTTCATACCCACATGTAGGAGCAATTGATGCGTTGGTGGATGATGTGAAAAAGCTCAATGGGCCCGTTTACGATATTACCACAAATGATGGTATTCAACATACCTTATGGTTAGTTGATAATGATGCGCATATCAATTCGATCGAAAATTTATTTGAAACCAAAGTACCATCTATTTACGTGGCCGATGGTCATCATCGTACAGCAGCGGGCGCACTTGTGGGGCAAGAATTTAGAGACAAATTAGGCGGAAATCGCAACGATGGAGGAAGATATAACTACTTTATGGCAGTTGTGTTTCCAGATAACCAATTGAAAATCATTGATTACAATAGAGTTGTTAAGGATTTAAACGGCTTGACTGATGCGGGTTTTTTGGCCGAACTAGGTTCTAGCTTCTCAGTCGAAAAAATGACGGCACAATATCGACCTGAAAAACTGCATACCATAGGAATGTATTTGAGCGGAAGTTGGTATAAGCTAACAGCTAAAGACTCTACTTATAATGACAATGACCCAGTAGATGTATTAGATGTAACTATTCTATCCAAGCACGTGCTTGAACCGCTTTTAGGTATAGTTGATCTGCGCACGGATAAACGAATTGATTTCGTTGGGGGCATTAGAGGGCTAGGCGAATTGGAAAAGCGAGTGAATTCAGGAGAGATGAAAGTAGCCTTTGCGATGTATCCTGTATCAATGCAGCAGTTGATTAATATTAGCGATGCGGATTTAATTATGCCTCCAAAGGTGACTTGGTTTGAACCAAAGCTGAGAAGCGGTCTCTTTATACATGAGCTGGAGATCTAATTCTGGATCTTATTATCCTATATAAAAGTGTTGCAGTTCTTTGCTTACCTTGTTCATTGAGTCAATGAATGAAAGCTTAGACATATTGATAGTCGAAGACGAGAGTATTATTTCAGAAATGATAAGAATAATGCTCGAAGATCTTGGGCATAATGTAACCGGCATTGCACACAACAAGGCCAGGGCACTAGAACTAATTCAACGAGGAGGAATTAATCTGGCGGTTGTCGACATTAATTTAGAGGGAGGAATCGAAGGGATTGAATTAGCCGAGGAGTTGAAAAAGGAACGGATTCCCTTTATGTTTTTAACCTCCTACGCGGATAGGCAAACACTTGATCAGGCGAAGAAGAGTCTTCCGGGTGCGTATGTGTTAAAACCTTTTACCGAAGATGAGCTTTATACGGGGCTGGAAATGACCATTATGCATGCCTCAAAAGTGATGGATACAACGGTAAATATCAAAGACGGGCATCGATCTCAAATATTGGATCCAGAGGATATTCTTTATATCAAAGCAGATAACATTTACATTGAAATCTATACCAATGATAGAAAAGTGGTTAGCCGACAAACGCTTTCAACTGCGCTAGAAAAACTTCCTGTTGATACGTTCATCCGAGTGCATCGTTCTTTTGCCGTAAACCGCAGAAAGATTTCTGCTCTAAGTAGAAGTTCACTACAAATAGGATCGACCACAATTCCAATTTCAAGGTCTTACAGGGAGGAGTTTAGGCGAATAATGGACCTCATTTAGGACGGTCACATACAAAAGCCGTTCATTCACAACAAACTAGGCATTTGAAAACACAATGAAAGGATTCTCACCTTATGTTTGATTTATCAAAAGCAGTTAACGGTTCAATTAGAACTGATAATTATAATCCTCAATCCGTAGCATGGCGATTAAATTCGCTGACCGGCTCCTAGAGCCGGTTTTTTTTTTGCTCAAAGGTTTGCTAAAATTCTTTCTTTTCTTGAAGGGTTTATTCGTTTGAAATCTTCCTTTTCTAATATATAGCGCCCAAAAAGAGGTTGATATTTAGCATCGCTCAATGGAATATGCGCCATAAAGAGCTCGGAGCCCATCCACGAGAAAGCTAAAATTTTTGAATTGCTCTGAAAAGCACATGCGGGAAAAACCCCAGTGTGTCGATTGATCTGTTCGGATTTAATCATCATAATGTTGGACCGATCAACAAGGTACATTTCTGAAATTTGAAATTCCTTAGAATGTATTGTATTTAGGTGTTTAGCAATCCATTGATCCGGGAGCAGGGCGTTTAAGGAAAGTTGAGGCGAAGTTGTGTTAACGAATTGAACACCATAACCACCTAATTTATTCGTTTCAAAAACAAAATTTCTTGATTCTGTATCCAATTTAAATGTCAAGTTCGAATCAATTTCCCAACCACTGAACAGTACAGCGCTATGACTATTCCACAAGGCTAGCTCATCTTCAATCAATTCATTACGTATGGGCATTTCAACACGGATTTTCCCATTTATTAATTGTACTTCATTGGAGTCCATTAGGGCTTTTATGTACACTGACCCTGCAGATGAAAGGCAAACACCATTTTTTGAAATAGTTGGCCAATTATAAGAGATTAAACTACCTAGGTCGAAGGCCTCGTTTATATCAATCTTTATTTCAGATGCGGAATAAGGCGCGAACGCGTTATCATCAAAAATAACAGTGGTTCCTTGTCTACCATATCGAGTCTCTTTTTTGCGTGCAATAATTATTGGCTCTTTTATGGCTTCAATTAATTTAAGTTCAATGTTTATTTCTCCTAATTGCGAGTGGATATTTCCCTTTGTTTCATGCGAGATAATTCCATTGTAGTCCATTTCGATTTTATTAGAGTCAAGGCCTTTTGCAATTAAGTATTCTCGTGTTGTTTGCAGTCTTTTTAGTGTTAGCCGCTGTTGATAGTTAAAATCAGCATCTATTTTGATTTCGCCTTGAATTAAAACTAAATAATTCACGGGGTCAAGCGCCCGAAGTTGTTTATTAAACTCATCTATTTCCATTAATGCATGCATGTTGAGCGATGCAAGATCTGAGTCAAAATTGACCCTTCGCTGTAAGTCAATTTGACCATAAAGGTTTGAATATGCTAACTGCAATAACAAGAGGACAGAAAAGCCATTCTTCATAGGGCAATTACTTTGTGGTATAAACTGCCTCTGCGAGAAATTATTACATACAAAATGTGGGTAAAAAGGCGTTTTATAGAATAATATTCTGCCTTCGTCTAAAAGCTTCGAATTTGAGGGAATTGTTTCCTGAAAATTGACTTGATATTCATCTTTGTAACATGAGTATTGGAGTCAATCTTAGTGAGATTAAATCAGAGTTATCGTCCGAAGTTGAACTGGTTGTGGTTTCTAAAACCTATGCGCCAGATGCGATTATGGAGGCATATGCATTTGGACATAGACACTTTGGCGAGAATAAGATACAGGAGTTATGCGCAAAGCAGGAGGTCTTACCAAAGGATATTAAATGGCATTTAATTGGTCATGTTCAAACGAATAAGGTCAAATATGTTGCCCCATTTGTCCACTTAATACACGCTGTTGATAGCCTGAAATTATTGAATGAAGTAGATAAGCGCGCGGCCCAAAATGAACGAGTTATATCATGCCTGCTCCAAGTTCACATAGCGGATGAGGAAGACAAATTTGGCTTTAACGCATCGGAATTGATTGACCTTTTTAGCAACAATGCATTCAGCAGATATAAAAATATCTCCATCCGAGGTTTGATGGGAATGGCAACATTTAGTGATGATTCGAAGAAAGTAAAAGCCGAGTTTGAGGTCTTAAAGCGGCTGTATGATCAACTGGCCGAATGTGGGGAAGGAACAACTAACATTCACTTCGAAACCTTATCTATGGGAATGAGTGGAGATTACAAATTGGCGCTCGAATCAGGAAGCAATATGATTCGGGTTGGCAGTGCAATTTTTGGGAAGCGGGGGTAGTCCTTATTGCAATTCTACTAATTCTCCGATCTTGTCGAGAAGACGATCCGAATAGTCTGCTTCGGCCTGAAATATTACGCTTCCATTTTCGCTCAGGACTATTACAAATGCATCACCGTTTTTCGATAAGCTCAAATCCTCATAAAATCCGTTAAAGTTTCCTTCAGCGATTAAGAGCAGTTCCGACATGGATTCATTTGCATTCAAGGCAATTTGAGCTTTAATACGCTCTGCCGCAGGCAATGCCGCGCCAGAAATCAATACTAAGAGACGAATATTAC
>CALSPD010000013.1 GCA_943788145.1 uncultured Flavobacteriales bacterium | reverse complement strand
CGCTAGATAAATTAATTGCTGCGAAGGCACCAGAAAAACCAATAAGGCGATGAAGGTTATCCTCAGTCCTTTTGTAAAGTCCAATGATCCTTTTTCTAAGAAATACGAAAGGCTCCAAATCACACTCAATTTGGACAAGAAAACGAAGGAGAGAAAAAAGTATAAATTATATCCTGTGTCAAGCGGGTGCAAGAGAAACGCTAACGGACCATGCGGAAAAATGAAAGGCCCAAAATCTGCGTTTGGATCGGCCACAGCCGATTAAACAACAAGGCCAACACACCATCTGGATCATCATTTACAAAAAGATCAAGCGCGGGAAAGCTTAAAACAAAGGCAACAAGGGACAGAAAAAGCGTGCGCTTCCATGTAAAATCCTTGAAGACTTCGATAATAGACATAGGTTGTCAAAGGAAGGAAATGTTCAGAGGGAATGCTAAAATCCTAAAGATTTACCTAGGTAGAAGTCCAAAATTTTCGACTTAAAAATATAGTCGTATTTAGACCTTGTTACGGCATTATTTGCCAATTCCAAATTGCCTTTTGAAGTGTTAAACTCCGTGGCGTTCAATGCACCTGCTTCGAATCGCGCTTTTGCAAATTCAAATGCTTTCGCGGCAGCGCTTAAAGACGCTTGGTTTGACCTATAGGTTTCTTTGGCAGCAATTGCATCAACCCGAGCGCTTTCTATTTTTTGACGCAGACCAATTTTTTCCTGCTCTAGCTGTAACTCAGCTAAACTTCGATTGATTTTGGCTTGCTTAACCGAATTGCTAACCGATCCTCGATTGAAGACAGGCACATTAAGCGAAAGGCCAATAAACTGATTGAAGTTATCTCCGAGCTGTGTTCCAAAAGGTACGCGCTCCACTTGCGTTTCATATGATGGGATGTAAACAATGTCATTGGCCGATGTGTAGCCAATTTCATCCGCTCCATTTGGCGTTACGCTCACGATCCGCGACCGCAAACCAGAATAACCGTTCCAATCGATCCACTTAACGATAGGGAGGGATATCGTCCACTTTGGGCCGACTTCATTGACTATCCCATTGCAAGAGCGACATTTGAGCGCTTTTTATTTCCGGCATATTGCTTTCTGCAAAGGCATAAACCGTTGCCGCATTTTCGAGTGTCTCCTTCGACTCTAAGTCCAAGTTCGAAGGTTTTTCTAGGCTAATCGACTCATCTGCTGGAAGGGATGAGCATCTGTTTCAATTGCAACATGGCCATTTGATAATCGTTTTGCCGTTGAACACGCTGGGCTTCATCTCGGGCCAGTTGCGCCTCTAAATCGTAGCGAGCTCCAGCATTTAAACTTCCAGCTTCTACTAGTTTAATGACCCGATCAAGCTGCTGTTTCGTGATAACAACTTGTTGATCAGAAACTCCTATGAGCTCTGTCATCACTACGGCCAAAAAAGCTGCAGCTACGTTTAACGCTATGTTGTTTTTCTGCGTTTCGAGATCAAACTGCACGGACTCCAAAGCCGCTTCCCTGACCTTTATGTTTTGTTGATTTTGGAATCCGTTAAAAAGATCGACACTCGAAGAAACACCAAAGGAATTGCTTTGAACACGGCTCGTTGCAAACTGGTTGGTGAAGGGGTCAATACGCTGTCCCCAGTTGTAATTATGTGTAGCAAAACCATTTAGGTTAGGCAGAATGTTGGTCTGAGCCGCCTTTAAATTCGCTTCCCCAGATTCAACCGAAAGCTCGGCTTGCTTCATCTGCAGGTTGTTTTGCCAAGCGGTTTGAATGCATTGATCGAGCGTCCATGCTTTGCTGTGCATCGCAAAAACTCACAACTAGGATTCCGAAAAATGTCAACCATGCCTTCATTGCGCCAAAAGTAAGTTTCCCGACTTGCGTCTGATTAAAAATGACACGGACGGCTATTATTATGGATAAGTGCGAATTGCTGATGATTCGCACCCAGAAATGACTTGCGTGCTCACTGTTGTTGTTTCGTTTTAACCGCAAAGTGCACGAAGATTGCGCAGAGGCCGCGGAAGATGTTGTAGATATGCTTCGCCTGCTTTTGATCAATATAGCCGAACCTGTCGAACTAAAAGACTGGTGTAGCTGATAGCCGATGCATATTTAATGCAAGTTCGGGCTTAGCCATCGCTCCATTTCAGCCTTCGTTTTACCTTTTCGGTTGGCGTAATCGGTAAGTTGATCCATGGATATTTTTCCTAGTCCAAAATACTTGCTTTCCGGGTGAGCGAAATACCAGCCTGACACGGCTGCCGTAGGTGTCATGGCCAAGGTTTCTGTTAATTCCATTCCAGCCAATTGCGCATTTAACAGTTTAAACAAAGTTGTTTTTTTCCGTATGATCAGGACAAGCCGGATAGCCTGGCGCTGGCCTTATCCCTCGATACTTTTCAGCGATTAGCTGGACGTTGTCCAAGGCTTCAGCAGAAGCATAACCCCAAATTTCAGTGCGCACTCGTTTGTGCATCATTTCCGCAAGGGCTTCAGCCAATCTATCCGCCAAGGCTTTAAGCATGATGGAACTGTAGTCGTCATGATCAGCCTCAAACCGCTGAATGTGTTCTTCAATACCAATACCTGTGGTGACTGCAAATCCACCCATATAATCGGCAACACCGGAATCAATGGGGGCAATAAAATCGGCTAAACTCAAGTTCGGTGCACTGGCCACAAACTTGGCCTGCTGGCGTAGCATGTGAAAGCGGTCGAGCTCTGTTTTTCTGGTGTCATCCGAATAGAGGATGATGTCATCTTCAATGGCATTCGCTGGCCATATGCCAATCGAAGCTCTCGCTTCTAACCATTGTTCGGAAATGATTTTATCCAACATGGATTTTGCATCAGCAAAAAGCTTGGTAGCTTCAATGCCAACAACTGCATCGCTTAAAATCGCAGGATACTTACCGTGAAGTTCCCATGTCCGAAAAAAGGGTGTCCAATCAATATACTCGGCCACTTCTGTCAAATCGATTTGTTGAAATTGCTTCACTCCAATAAAACTCGGTTTTATCACCTGACCTTGATCGAAATGCAGTTTTAAGCGATTTGCCTTGGCGTTTGCGTAGGTCAGCATTTGTTTCTGCGATCGCTTATTTTCATAATGTGAGCGCATCGTTGCATATTCCTTTCTTGTCGCATCTCCAAGTCGCTGCCTGTCGTTTCCAAGTAGGCTTCCTGCAACAGTTACAGCCCGCGATGCGTCCAACACGTGAATCACTTCAGCCTTTGCAAACTGCGGTTCAATTTTCACGGCCGTGTGAACTTTTGATGTAGTAGCGCCACCAATCATAAGTGGGATAGCGATGTTATGACGCTCCATTTCTTTAGCTACATAAACCATTTCATCCAGCGAAGGAGTAATCAATCCACTTAATCCAATGATATCTGCCTTTTGATCTATGGCCGCTTTTAAAATGACCTCGGGTGCCACCATTACGCCTAAGTCAATGATTTCATAACCATTGCAAGCCAACACTACACCCACAATGTTCTTTCCAATATCATGCACGTCACCTTTCACCGTGGCGAGCAATACCTTACCAGCACTTTGGCGATCGCCCGACATCTTTTCGGCATCGATATAGGGTTCTAAATACGCCACCGATTTTTTCATCACTCGGGCACTTTTTACTACTTGCGGAAGGAACATTTTTCCCGAACCGAATAAATCTCCCACTACATTCATTCCCGCCATGAGTGGTCCTTCAATAACATCGAGCGGCCGTGCCGATTGACTTCTTGCCTCTTCCGTATCAGCCACGATCCACTCATCAATACCATGAACCAAGGCATGAGCAAGCCTACTTTCAACAGGCGCATTTCGCCAAGCCAAATCAACCACTTTCTTTTTTCCGTCTCCTTTTACCGTCTCCGCATATTCCAGTAAACGCTCCGTTGCATCATCCCTTCGATTCAGAAGCACATCTTCTACGCGCTCCAACAGTCCTTTTTCGATATCGTCATACACCTCAAGCATAGCTGGATTGACAATTCCCATGTCCATTCCAGCTCGAATGCCATGATACAAGAAGGCAGAGTGAATGGCTTCCCGCACCAAATCATTTCCTCGAAAACTAAAAGAGACATTGCTGACACCACCGCTGACGTGAGCTCCAGGCAGATTCTCGCGTATCCATTTGGCAGCACGAAAGAAATTGATGGCGTTTAGCTTGTGTTCATCCATGCCAGTCGCCACTGGGAAAATGTTTGGATCGAAAATGATGTCTTGTGGTTGAAATCCGACTTGATCAACCAATAATCGGTACGAACGTTCGCAGATTTCTATCCTGCGTTCATAGCTGTCCGCTTGTCCTTCTTCATCAAAAGCCATAACGATGACGGCAGCTCCATATCGCTTGACTTTTCTGGCTTGTTCTAAAAAGTCAGCCTCTCCTGCCTTCAGGCTAATGGAATTAACAATGCACTTTCCCTGCACCACTTTTAAACCCGCTTCAATGATTTCCCATTTGGATGAGTCGATCATGATGGGCACACGAGCAATGTCTGGCTCAGCTTGAATGAGGTTAAGGAAGTGCACCATGGATTCGACACCGTTAAGCATGCCCTCATCCATATTAATGTCGATAATTTGCGCTCCGCCATCCACTTGATCGCGCGCTACACTGAGTGCTTCGTCAAATTTGTCTTCTTTAATGAGTCGAAGGAATTTTTTCGATCCGGTCACGTTGGTTCGTTCACCAATATTTATAAAATTGGAATCGGAGCGCACCGTCAGTGGCTCTAACCCACTCAGTTTCAATGGAGCCAAACCAGCATTTAATTCATCAACCTTTTGCTTATCTAAAATGAAATTCATCATCCTATCAACTCTGATGTTTGAACTACAATTGGCTTGCGAGGCGCTACTCGAGATGCCGCCTCAGCGATGGCCTTAATATGCTCAGGCGTGGTGCCACAGCAGCCCCCAACAATATTTACAAGTCCATCATCCAAGAATTCCTGTAACTGATCGGCCATCATACGCGGGGTTTCATCGTATTCACCCATTTCATTCGGCAAGCCTGCATTTGGATAGACGCTGATGTAAAAAGGTGCTTTTCGACTTAACTCCTTTACATAAGGCAACATATTCTTTGCACCCAAGGCACAATTGATTCCAACACTCAATAAGGGAAAGTGAGAAAGTGAGATGAGAAAAGCTTCTGTAGTCTGACCACTAAGTGTCCTTCCGCTAGCATCCGTGATGGTTCCTGATAGCATGACAGGTAAATCAACACCTGTTTCGTCTCGCAACTCAAACGCAGCCATAAGGGCGGCTTTGGCGTTTAGCGTGTCAATAACGGTCTCGATCAGAAAGAGATCCACGCCTCCATCTTGTAGTGCCTGCATCTGCTCCTTGAAAGCTTGTTTTAATTCGTCAAAAGTTATCGCCCTAAAGCCAGGGTCATTCACATCAGGTGAGATAGATGCCGTTTTGTTTGTGGGTCCGATTGAACCCGCCACAAAGCGGGGTTTTTCAGGATTCAATGACGTAAATTTCTCAGCAACTTCCTTCGCTAAACGAGCCGATTCATAGTTCAAGTCGTAAACCAAATGTTCGCATGAATAATCGGCTTGTGCAATGGTTGTACTACTAAAAGTGTTTGTCTCAATTATGTCTGCACCAACCTCAAAATATGCCGCATGTATTGTTTTGATTATATCTGGTTTTGATAAAGAAAGCAGGTCGTTATTTCCTCGTACAGACTTATGGTGATTCTTTAATCGTTCGCCACGAAAGTCGTCCTCATCCAAGGCATATTGCTGAATCATGGTGCCCATGGCGCCATCAAGGATGAGTATTCGTTTATTAAGAAGTGCTTGTAGGTCGGTTTTATGCATGCTATTCGAATCGAAAAACCAAGATTGCTGGAATGAATAGCTGTTATTCAAACTCATCTCATCCCGATTTAATCGGAACAGGATTTGGCACCACGATCCTTCGTTTGCGCGATAAATCAGGTTGCCAAGGTTTCAAAGGGCCTATCCCTCCACCTTTCTTGATAAGTATCTTTTATGAAAATGAGAACGAGGGGCGAAGGTAAACAGTTAAGCGTTTGCTTTTTCTTTTTGTCGAATTCGTCTAAAAAGCACAATGCCTGTTCCAATCAATAGTAAGTATGGAATACCCATCAGGTATAGAATCCCTGAATTCAATCCTTCAGCCAAATCACTTCCATTCTTTTGAGAAGATTCTACTACAGCGCTACACATGCTGCATTGTGCATTGACATCGATCACGATTGCACCCAGAATAAAAAGTAAAACAACTACTCTTTTCATGCAACAAATTTAAGCCGTAGAAATGGGATGGAAACGAAAACTTAATCGAGCTGTGTAATCGAAATATCTTCATAAACGGATGAGCTCAACACTTGCCCATTTCGATCAAATAATATGGCCGGTCCCATCAAATGATCTCTTTCCCAATTTCCTTTTAGCAACCTTCCATCACCATAGTACAAAGCTCCGGGTCCGTGCGCTAAACCACCAGAAAACATACCTTCGAAACATTGCCCATTCGACCATCTGAATGTTCCAAATCCATTGCGTTTACCTTTTCGAAAATCGCCTGAATAACCAAGTTCTGGTTTGAATTCGGCAATAAAAGTCCTTGACGTTTCAATTTGATGAATGACGTCAATTTTGGATGGATACATCCCCATTACTGGATTGAAATAACGCGATGAAGAACCAAAACCCAACTCATCAAGTACGATATAATCCACGCTGTGATCTTCCAATCCTTGAAGCAATAGCTCAGCTGATGATGTTCGCTTGTAGCCCGTCACCTTCCGATTTGAAAAAAAATGAAATAGATTTCCTTTTCTGCAGCAGACAACGGCTTCCTCTGCTGTGTTCGCTTTAATCCAATCCGCGGCCTGGATGTAATGTTTCAAATCGGGCTGGTAATCGGACATTGCCATTCGATGAAGCACGACCATATTCGAAGCATTAAGGCCGATAAAACCAGCGCCCAAAATGGCTATAAAAAGCATTTCATACCTGCCTGATGATTGACTTCTCTTTGCAAGATATATTAGAAAACTTTGTTTTAATCCTAAAAAAAGAAAGAGCAAAACAAACGGGATGATGGGCACTAAAAACCTTGGACCCATCCAGACATCCGGCCAAGTCATGATAATGCCTAAATAAGCCAGGAAGTATACTCCTATTAAGCTTCGAAATTGTTTCAAACTCAAAAACCCTAAGATCATTATTACAATGAGGATGATTCCTAATCCCCAATCAAACCAACTGGCCTCTTGCAAATAATTCAAATGCTCGACCTGAAAAAGACTGGCAACAAACTCTCGGCTGATGTAGCGCTCGATGTTATTAAAAACACGGTGGAAGTAATCACCAATTCCAGCATTGCCTAGTTCAGAACGGTAGGGATTGACACGCATTACTTGATCGATATAACTGTTTCCGCCAATGGTATTGTTGCGAAGCATCCATGGCAAAACACCCAGTGTAAAGGACGAAATAAGCACCATCGCTCGCATATAACGCCTCTTAAACAGCAGATGGAATAATAACCCAAACACTAAGGCTACCCCAATTGATCGGACATAAAATGCGGAAATCACAAGGGGTATAGAAAGGAAAAAAAATGCAGGACCATACACACGCCCATCTTCTTCGCTACTGAGTACGAACAACAATGCTGACATGGTCAACACCATGAAAAGCATTTCGCTCATCATGATGGTCGAATAGCGTATCAAATGTGGGTTGAATAATACGACAAAGGCCAGCACCGTTGCGAAAACAAGATTTGACGTTATTCTCTTCACAAGAAAAAAGAAAAGCAAAACGACCATTAGAAACAAGACGCCATTCGCAATTTTAATTGAAGCAACGCCACCTATTCCAAGCGTAATTAATGTCGAAATAAAGCTCGGATATCCCGGTGGAAAATGAGTTTCAGGACTTGCAGGAAAACGGTAATAATTCGAGTAGCCTTGCCCTTCAGCTAAGCCTTTTCCGAGAAGAAAATATGCAGCATTATCACCATTAGCATCCAACTTTTCATCAAAACAATAATTATAAACACTCCCAAACAGGACTACGATGACCGCTAGAGGTAGTATTGTTTTGAATTTCATTTGCCATCAATAATACAATAGCGAACGAAATCGAAAGGACGAATCAATAATATGGTGATATCATTAGATAAACCACAACGCCAGAAATGGACACATAGAGCCAAAGTGGATAGGTGATGCGGGCAATTTTCTTGTGTTTTTCAAACTGTTGACCAATCGCCCTAGCAAAGGTGATGAGCACCAATGGAGCGATAACCATTGCAAAGAGAATATGCGAAAGCAGGATAAACAAATAGATTGTTCTTATCGTTCCTTCCCCGCCAAACACCGTGCTTTCGTGGGTAATGTGATAGGCCACATAACTGATTAAAAACAACGCACTCAATAAAACGCTACTTGTCATACAAATCCGATGCGCTGCCATGTTCTTCATTTTTATGAATACCAATCCCATTATTAAAAGCACACTCACACAAGCGTTAATGGTGGCATTGACGGCAGGCAAAACATCCATCCAAGTACCACTCATATCCATTTTTGGGGTCACATAAATAACAGCAACCGCTATGGCTAAAACAATACCTACTCCGTAGATTAGCTTGCTATAATCCTTCATTTTTTCTTCTTTTTCTTCCATGAAATATGTGGCTCTTGGATAAGCACGTTTATCGCATCTTCCATTTTCTTATTGTCGTCTTGCAGTTTAAGATCGAAGAATCCTCTTAAGTGTAGGCTTTGATCAAACAACAATGTTTTTGTTTCTGAAATTTGATCAAGATCGGAGACTTCACCTGTATTTATAAAACAGTTTTCTAAAAACTGCTTGCCTGACTCCGAATTATGCACAGAAGCGTAAAACCAATTATCTCCAGGATATAAATCCTTCTCAGCCATATCTTGAAGCAATGAGCTGGCAACCGAATCAGTCGATATGCTTAAAATAATCCACTTATCCTTGAACCCTGTTTTATGCAAATAGTTATTGATGGTTGCTATGTTAGTCTTACATATGTCATTGCATTCTCCCGAAAAAAGATGGACCATAACGATTTTCCCCTCATGTTCCTTCAGAGAAAACTCAAGTCCATCTTCTCCGATTAAAGATGGAAAAGTCATTGGGCTATAAAAGGTGTCTCCCTGAGCAGAAATGGAATCAATTCCCCCATAGTACCCTAATCGCGCCATATGATGTTCTCCCATTGAAAACAGCAAATAAACGATGGATGGAAGTAGAAGAATGGCGATAAGAATTAGTCCTTTTTTCATTTGCTATAAGACATAAAAAAGGCCCTTGATGTTCAAAGGCCTCCTTAATTTTCTCTAGTCTGAATTAAACCCAGTGCACAATGCCTTTGATGTATTCAATAAATGTGGATTCTTCATACAGTATAAAGAACAAATAAGCTATGAATATGATATAAGGAACGAGAATGGTGTATTTCAATCCTTTACGTTCATCGCCCAAATGCATGAATACTAGAATAATGTATCCAGCTTTCACCAAGGTTAAAACAATAAATGCAATCTTAATCATCAACCAGCCCGAGCCATTTACATCGATGTGTGCTTTGCCCCAAACCATACCCATTGCTACCTCAACAGCTGTAATGATTGAAAGTATGGCTGTTACAACGAAAATCTTCTTTCGGATTTTCTTTCCTTCTTCTTCGCTATGATGTGCGTGAAGTGAATATTCTATAATGTCGTCTCTTTCCATTTAGGTTGTCGTTAGTGAGATTAAACCAAGTAAAAGAATGTAAATACAAAGACCCAAACAAGATCAACAAAGTGCCAATATAGACCTACTTTCTCGACCATTTCATAATGACCTCTCTTATCGTACCAGCCTTGAATAGCTCTGATCAAAACCAAGAGATTCAATATTACTCCACTAAACACGTGCGTACCGTGGAAGCCCGTAATGAAAAAGAAGAAGTTAGCGTAAAGTTGAGGGCCTTCGACTGGATTTGTAGCACTAGTGCCTTGACCGTAAAAATTTCTGAATAAGGTAGCGTTATCACCCCAAGTCTCAATTAGACCATCTGGACCCGCAATAAAAGTTTTCCATTCCCACGCTTGAGAACCAAGGAAAATAGCTCCACCTAAAACGGTAAACGCCATCCACTTAATCACGCCTTTTCTATCCATACGATGTCCCGCTTCAACCGCCAATACCATAGTTACGGAACTAATGATCAGAATGAAGGTCATAAACGCTACATAAAGCAGTGGAATGTGCGCATGAGTGAATGGAAAGTGAGTAAAAATTTGCTCTGTAATGGGCCACTCATTTGCAAGGTGATGTCGTTGAAAACCGAGTGCGGTTAGGAAACCACCAAAGCTAAGGGCATCTGAGATGAGGAAGAACCACATCATTAATTTGCCGTAACTCACGCTGAATGGTGATCGACCTCCTCCCCAGAGTTCTTTTTGGTCGATTACTTGTGTTGCTTCTCCTGCCATGTTAGATCGATAGGATTATTAATAGGATTTGGGATGCAATGTTAACGAATAAACACTAAAAACACGATGAGGTAAACCCAAAGGATGCCAAGAAAATGCCAATACATAGCTGCGACATCTATACCAATGTGATTTTCAGATGAATACTTATTTAAAATTGCCTTAACAGATGTGAAAATTAATGCGAAAATTCCAACTAGTATATGAGCAACGTGGGCCCAAACAATGACATTAAAGTATTGACCCGAAGCATTGCTGCCAGGTCCTGTCCAATAAACACCCAATTCAAAGAGCTCAAGGAAACCTTTGTATTGAAATACGGAAAATACAATACCTAAAGTTAAAGTCGCGAGCAACAATAAGGATGTAAGCAATTGCTTATCCTTTCTAGCAAAAAACTGGGCTAAGCCCATCGTAAGGCTGCTCAAAATAATGATAGCCGTGCTTTGAAAAAATATGTTCGGGACATCAAAATAGAGCCAATCGCCTTGAGATTGTCGAATCACATAAGCACTTGTAATGCCCGCCCAAAACATGATAAACGATACTATGCCGATCCACATCATGGGCCGAGCAGTCTTTTGATGCGTCTCAAAAACTTCGTCTGGAGTTGCGTATGAAAAAGCCATTTCTAAGTATTAGATTAAATATAAAAGCTGGACAACTGGTAAGTAAACAAAAGATGCGAACATTAGTTTTAGAGCTGCTTTATCCGTTCGTTCTCGATATAAAACTAGGGCATAATATGCAAAAGCGATTCCGCTAATTGACACTAAAACCAATCGCAGCATATCCATTTCTGTAAAGACAATTGGAAACAAACTAATCGGAATTAAAAAAACCGAGTAGAGTAAAATATACATGGCTGAAATTTGCCCTTTACCTTGTGAAGTAGGAAGCAATTTAAATCCGGCTTTTGAATAATCCGCATCCGCCTTCCAGGCAATGGCCCAGAAATGTGGGAATTGCCAAATAAACTGAGTTGCAAATAAAACTCCAGGTATCAACCCAAATTCACCTGTAGCTGCCACATAACCCAGCATAGGTGGAATCGCACCTGGAAAGGCACCTACAAAAACCGCTATCGGTCCAACGCGCTTCAGCGGAGTGTATACAGCGACATATAAAAATAAAGCCAATGCACCCAAAATACCGCTCAAGGGATTCAACCCAAACCATAAAATTATTAAGCCAAAAAATCCACAAAGAGAGGCAACGATTAACGCCTCCGTCACTTCCATTCTACCGTCAGGTATTGGCCGTGATGCTGTGCGGTTCATCAACTTATCAAGATCTCGTTCAATCACTTGGTTGTATGCATTGGAAGCACCTGTCACTAAAAATCCACCCAAAACCAACCACAGAATTTCAACCAGGCTGACTTGGTGTAAATCGTAAGCAAAGAAATAACCTGTCAATGCGCTGATAACCACCAATGAGGCTAAGCGCATCTTGGTCAGTTGTGCATAATCAGCGATTTTCGTTCGGAAAGAGATTGCTATGGAAGCTGTGTTTTCTTTCATTAATGAGCTTGCAAATGTATTCAAGCCGCACGTTTTATAAACTTAGACTTATTCTAAATTTCGACTAGGTTTGGCTCAATGTCTGGTATTTACATCCACATACCTTTTTGTAAGCAAGCCTGCAGCTACTGCGACTTTCATTTCTCAACGAATTTAAAACTGCAAGATGCCTTAGTGGAAGCGATCTGCTTAGAATTAACGAGTCGCGCTGCTTACTTAGAGCAACCACCCTTAAGCATCTATTTTGGTGGTGGATCTCCTTCCATTTTAAGTTCGAGAAACCTCTCAAAAATTTTCGACTCTTTGCACCAATCCTTTGATTTGAGCGAAATAAATGAAATCACCTTCGAATCAAACCCAGATGATCACACTTCCGAAAACTTGCTTCTTTGGAAGAAACTGGGCGTTTCGCGTTTGAGCATTGGTATTCAATCCTTCATTGATCGGGATCTGCAACTCATGAATCGAGCGCATGATGCCCGCGAAGCTGAGCAATGCGTTACCAAAGCACGCGATGCTGGCTTCGAACATTTAACGATTGATTTGATTTATGGTATACCGAATCAATCATTTGCTGAATGGAAAAGCAACATCGAAGCGGCAATAAAACTCGGCACAGATCACATCAGTGCTTATTGCCTCACTATTGAGCCAAAAACTGCTATGGCGTATCAAATAAGAACTGGACTTTTTAACGAAAAGTCAGATGAGGAGATAGAGCAGGAATTCCTCTATTTACACCAACGGCTTGAAGAAGCAAATTTTATGCATTATGAAATATCAAATTTTGCGCGACCAGGGCACCTTGCACAGCATAATCAAAATTATTGGAGCGGAAAAAAATACCTGGGAATTGGTCCTGCAGCCCATTCGTTTGATGGAAATCAAAAAAGGTCTTGGAATGTCTCGAACAACGCTCTCTACATCAAGGGCATAAAAACAAATGACCCGAATTTTGATTTTGAAGTTTTAACCGTTCGCGATCGATACAACGAAGAAATCATAACGGGGCTAAGGCGAAAAGATGGATTCAATTTTGGTACATGGGAAACTTCTGCTCAAGAAGAAATTTTAAGGAACATCGAGCAGATAACAAGAACTCAATCCGAAGTCATTCAATGCAGTGGTAGCAATGTCGCAATCCATCCAGAAAAATGGTTAGTGGCCGATCACTTAATCCGCGCCCTAATGTTGGATTAAAATAATAGTTAGACTTGACGTATGAATTTTAAAGACGGTATTGACATTTCCATTGCCTTCAGAACGGACAAAAACGCCACTTCAGCATGGTACGTTGGCCCCATTAAGATTGAACCTGTAAGGGGCGAAGGATTTGTAGGTTCCGTGGCCGAAGGCGGCTCGGTAAACTTCAAAAACATTACCTTGAACCCACACGGAAATGGCACTCACACAGAATGTGTTGGTCATATTGCACCCGAGTGTTTCAGTATCAACCAACACTTAAAGCAATGGATGTTTGATGCCGCATTAATAAGCATTGAACCCATTAAAGTCGGAAATGATTTGGTCATCACATTGAATCAAATTCAACAAGCGGTTGGAAGCGAAATCCCTGAGGCACTTGTTTTAAGGACGCTTCCAAATGATTCAAACAAGCTTTTCAAACAATACAGCAAATCGAATCCGCCATATTTGGAATCAAAAGCCGCAGCCTGGATGGCGGAAGTTGGCATTAATCATTTACTGCTGGACCTACCATCGGTTGACCGAGAAATGGACGAGGGCGCACTAGCTGCGCATAAAGCTTTTTGGAGCTACCCAGAATCTCCCCGATTTCAGGCAACCATTACCGAACTTATTTTTGTTCCCAATTTCGTATTAGACGGCCGCTATTTGCTTAATCTTCAAGTGGCTCCGATAGAAAGTGATGCTTCCCCAAGCAGACCCGTTTTGTTTCGGAAATAAATTATTCTCAAATATTCCTTGTTTTTCAAATTTAATTTTCCATTTTTCGCATTCAGCAATATTTAAAACTGTCATGCCAAAACAAATGGATGAAATCGATCAGAAAATTCTGCGCATTTTGCAGGAAAGAGGTCGGATATCGAACATTGATTTAAGTCGAGAAATAGACTTATCTCCAGCCCCAACATTGGAGCGCGTTCGAAAATTAGAAAAACAGCGGATTATAGAGGGATATCATGCACAAGTTAATTTGGGGAAAATGGGCATTACCATAAAAGCCTTAATTCAGATAACCCTAACGCGTCAACAAGAAGTGAGTATTCACAAATTTATTGAGTCCATCATGCATATCCCTGAAGTAGTGGAATGTTATCAAGTGACGGGTGATTATGATTATTTACTTCGGGTATTAACCTCTGATATTGAAGCACTAGACAAGCTCATTACAGATAAAATCAGTAAAATTCCTGAAGTTGGTCAAATAAAATCGCACATCATTTTGAGCGAAATCAAGCATTCGCGGGTTGTTCCTTTTTTAACCAATTAGTCCATGCATATCGAGGCGTTTCGCGATTGGTGTATCTCCAAACCTGGTGTTACGGAAGAATTGCCTTTTGGGCCGAGCACGCTAGTATTCAAAGTCATGAACAAAATGTTCGCGCTTTGTGACATCGAACATTTTGAAAGCTTCAATGCAAAATGTGACCCTGATCGAGCGTTGGAACTACGTGCTGTTTACAGCGGCATTCGCCCCGGATATCACATGAGCAAGATTCACTGGAATACCATAGAAACCAATGGCAGCGTGCCTAATCAACTGATGTTCGATTTGTTGGATCATTCATACGATTTGGTCGCAAAATCGCTACCCAAAAAAGATCGATTGCTGTTGGAAGAAATGACAAACAAAATCAGGTAGATTGATTCAGGCGTGTTTCCTTTGCATCTCAAAAATTTGAGCTATGAATCGCGTATTCTCCATATTCGTTAAGTATTTTTTGAGAGGTGTTGTCTTATTGGTTCCTGTTGCGGCAACAATTTATGTAATAGTCCAAACCTTCATCTATATCGATGGAATCATCCCGTATGAAATTCCAGGATTAGGTATTCTAACGCTTTTAGCCACCCTAACGGCATTTGGTGTTTTGGCGAGTACGGTTTTGGCTCAACCATTTATTTACTGGGGAAATCAGCTACTCAATAGCGCACCAATTGTTAAGACAATTTACACTTCAGTAAAGGATTTGCTTTCGGCTTTTGTTGGAAATCAAAAGCGCTTCGACCAACCGGTACTTGTCAAAATGTTCGAAAACGGAGGAATTCAAAAACTAGGTTTTATGATTTCAGACGACCTCACTGAATTGGGTATTCCAAGCGGAAAAGTGGCGGTTTACTTACCCCACAGCTATGCATTTTCGGGAAACCTTTTCATTGTTCCGGCTGAGAATATTACGCTTGTAGATGCAAAAGCAGCCGATGTGATGAAATTTATCGTCAGCGGTGGGGTTAGTAAAATTGGCGATGTTTCTGAATCAGAGTCATGAATTTGATTGAAATATTTCAGAATAACAGGCACCAAATAAGCCTTCATTTTGTCATTTTCTTATGGGGTTTTACGGGGATTTTAGGTCGACTGATTCAGATACCTTCTATGTCCATCGTTTGGTGGCGCATGTCCATCGCTTTGGCCGGGCTTGCCGTTTTCATGTTTCTTACAAAACGAAAATTCAAAACCACACCATTGATGGCGGCAAAATACCTTGGCATCGGATTGGTGACTGCAGCTCACTGGATTTTTTTCTTTGAAGCCCTAAAGGTGTCTAATGTCTCCATTACGCTAACGACCTTGGCTTCGACCTCGCTTTTTGTCGCTCTATTCGAACCTTTCTTTTTTAAGCGAAGAATCATTGGCTACGAACTCATTTTTGGATTAATCACCGTTGTAGGATTGGCCATAATTTTTCAGGCAGAAAGCGATTATTCTTATGGCGTAATCCTAGCCCTAATTTCAGCAATCCTAGCCGCAGTATTCGGAACTGTAAATGGCATTTTCGTTAAACACGACCGAGCCACGTTAATTACTGCTTACGAAATGATTGGCGGCATCGTAGGCATTTCGATCTACACTTTTTTATTCGACATTCCATTTGTTGTCCCCACGGGGGTCGATTGGATTTGGCTATTCATTCTGGGCCTTATATGCACTTCGCTTGCTTTTGTTGTAAGCATTGAAGTCATGAAATCACTCAGCCCATTTACGGTAAGTATCAGCATAAACATGGAGCCGATTTACGCCATCATTTTTGCACTTATCCTATTCAAAGAAGACGAATACATGAGTCCAATGTTTTACTTAGGAGCCGTTTTGGTAATGAGTATGATTTTCTTCAACAGTTATATAAAACGCAAAAACCGCGCTTAGTGCAGGGTTTTCGTTTTTCATTCTATTCAATTTGTTTACCGAACCATCATTCGCATAGTATGGTGCTGTCCAGACTCTGTGATAACATCAACTAGGTATGCGCCTGCTGGTATGTCCGTGTTAAGCTGCACTTCGCTGGCAACCTTATTGAAACTATTTCTAGCTACAAGTCGTCCGCTCAAATCACGAATTTCCAAGCCCAATGATTGACCTATCAGCCCCTCCGGTAAAATCATATTGAATATTCCATTGTTGGGATTAGGATATATCACGAACGAAACATCTTGTGTGAGTCGATCTATTCCGAGGGCATATACCTCAACATCTTTGCATGTTTTCCCACATTCATTGGCGCCATCAAAAGTTGTCAGACAAACGGTGTAAGTTCCTGGCGCATTGTAAAAATAAGTAGGCTGATTAAAGGTTGATGTGTTTCCATCTCCAAAATTCCATAGCACAGAGGTCACATTTCCAACGGTAGTAGTATTGTTAAACACATAGCCATTTTGGTCGTTAAACGAATAGTTAAAGGTCGGTTCACAAGTGTATTCATATACCGTAATGGTTTCGCAATAAGTGTCCGAACAAAAAGGAAAAGGATTTAAAATGGTAAGACATACATCATAAACCCCAGGAGCTGCATAAGTATGACTTGGGTTAGCATCAAAGGAGAGACCGCTGCCATCACCAAAATCCCATGAACTCACTACAAAAGAACCCACAGAAAGGTTTTCGAAGGTCAAATCCAATTCGTCTGCTGTGAAGTTAAAATTGGCATCACAAGCTCCGCCACCACCGCCCGTAGTAACAGTTACAAACTCGCAATACTCAGATTCGCATGAAAATGAAACGGAGTCATAGACATATAAGCACACTTCATAGGTGCCAGCTGTGAAATAAGTATAGCTCGGATTTGAACTACTGGATGTTCCAAAACCATCTCCAAAATCCCAATACAACGCATTGTAGGAACCTGTTGATTGATCTGCAAAGGCAACGGTAAGACCATTTGCAATATTAGCGAAGTCCGCATCGCAGTCCCCTGAGGTAACGTCTATTGTAACGCATTGACTATCGCACATAGTTCCGTTGTCAAAAACGGAAAGGCAAACTGTAAAGCTTCCAGTGGTGTCATACGTATGATATGCCAAGGTGTCGTTGGTTCCACTGCTATCACCAAAGTCAAACCAAATGGAGTCGTATGCGCCAAGCGAAGCGTTGTAAACTTCAAGGTCGAGTCCATTTTGATAGGGATAGAAACTGGCCATACACGTAGCGCCACCTAAATAGAAAGTGTCGCAATGGCTATCAAAACAATTGAAATTTATGGTGTCATAAATGTACTGACACACGGGATAAACACCAGGCCCTGCATAGGTGTGAGAAGGATTATTCACATTGGTAGCAAAGGCGCCATCACCAAAATCATATTCGATATAGTTGTAGCTTCCTGTTGCTTGATTGGTGAAATTTACTGTAAATCCGCTCATAGTTGTATCAAACGCAGCAACGCATTGAGCTTGACTCGTGTTTACTCCTAAAAGCAAGGCTACAAGTAGCGAATAGAATCCGAAGTGTATTGTTTTCATAATGATTAATTCGATTACAGAACGAGTGCAAAGATGAATAGGTTGCTGAATCCGAATGGAGTCATTAGCCTTTTTTATTCAGAGACGAAATAAACCTCGAAAAGAGCCAGTTGTGCTTTCAAATCGTTGTAACCTGCTGCACATTCCATTAATTCGTCTGATTTTATTTTTATGATCATTTTTTGCATCGGTGATAACAACAGATGCAATTGATTATGCGCCTCTCCTGTCATCGTGCATTGTTCAAATATTAATGCAAAGGCTTTACTCAATTCCTCTCCAAGTAGATGATATTGTTCGATGTTTTCTTGCTCACTCAATCCATTCATGAGCTCGATCATTGCTGCAATTCCTTCAGCTGTTTCAGGATTAGCCGGCCATTTGAGGCCGTTATTCAAGGTTAACGATGTTTTTACCTCCGCTGGCTTATCCAATTCGTTGGCCTCTTCAACTTCCGTATTTACGGTATCATTCTCGCTTTTTGATTCGGTGGGCTGGTTGCATGAAACTAGGCTCAACAGTGCGCAGAGTATTACAAATTGCATTTTTTTCATGGTCCAAAACTACTTCTTTGAGTTTGCTTGAATGATTTCGAACCACGGAATTATGAACCTAAAACACTCTTGATTAAACTTATATTCCTATTAGTTGTTTCGTTTGGCGAAAGCCAAAATCTACATTTGTCGTCATGTCTCAAGAACCATTAGAAATGAAATCGAACATTTATTGCAACAGCCTCACCGCCTATAAGCGTTTCAAAACCCGAGAAGTCATGATAGGCTCCGTTGGCGTAGGAGGTAACAACCCGATTCGGGTGCAATCTATGACGACTACAGATACAATGGATACGGAAGCAACCGTTGCTCAGAGCATTCGAATGATTGAAGCAGGTTGCGAAATTGTCCGTATTACAGCGCCAAGTAAAAAAGAAGCCGAAAACCTAGCCAATATAAAAAACGAACTGCGCAAACGAGGCTATGATACGCCTCTCGTAGCAGATATTCATTTCACTCCAAATGCAGCAGAAATTGCGGCTCGAATCGTAGAAAAAGTGCGGGTGAATCCTGGGAATTATGCCGACAAAAAGAAATTCGAGCACATTGAATATAACGATGATACCTATCAAGATGAACTCAATCGCATTCGCGAACGATTCACTCCATTAGTCAAAATCTGCAAAGAACATGGCACCGCCATGCGCATCGGCACAAATCATGGTTCGTTGAGCGATCGTATTCTTAGTCGATATGGAGACACGCCACTCGGAATGGTGGAAAGCGCCATGGAGTTTTTACACATCTGCCGCGATCACGACTATCACAACATTGTTTTATCGATGAAGGCCAGCAACACCCAAGTTATGGTACAGGCCTACCGTTTATTGGTAAATCGAATGATAAATGAAGGCATGAACTATCCTTTACACCTCGGTGTTACAGAAGCCGGTGAAGGAGAAGATGGACGCATAAAATCGGCCGTTGGAATCGGTACATTACTCGAAGATGGGCTTGGTGACACCATTCGTGTTTCGTTGACAGAAGAACCTGAATTTGAAGTACCCGTAGCATTTTCGCTGGCTCGTCATTACGATCATCGATCCGGACACGCTCCCATCCCTGACTTAAAAAGCTATCCGCTAAACCCATTTGCATATGCGAGAAGAAAGTCGACCGAAGTGATAAATATTGGCGATCACAACGTGCCTCGTATCTTTCACGACTATTCCACTAAGGAAGTCATAACTGCAGCCAACCTTCACGCAGTAGGCTGCAACTATAGTGTTCCATTGGACAAGTGGAATCTCAGCGACCAAGCATGCGATTTCATTTACATAGGCGATAAATCAATTGGATTTGAAATTCCGGGAACCTTAGGCGTTATTCAAGACGCGAGTGATTGGAATGACAACGAGCGCCACTACCCCTATTTTGAAGGCATTAGCTATGTAGTCGCCAAGAAAAAATCAACAACACTAAATTTCGTTCATACCGACATAAGTGGACTCGACCTGCCGTTAATTGCAACGTTGAAGCACGACCCAACAGCAGTGCTGGTGCTAACATCAGATAATCTTCACGGAATGGCAGAACAGCGCGCTGCATTTATTCGACTTGAAGAAGAAGGTTTAACCTGTCCTGTTATTATTCAACGCTCGTATAACGATTTGGATGAGGATGAGTTTCAGCTCTTTGCTGCTACGGATTTTGGAGGGTTATTTATCGATGGATTTGGCGATGGCCTTTGGATCAAAGCGCAAAACTGCGGTAGCCGAAAAATGATCAATTCACTTGGATTTGGCATTTTACAGGCGACTCGAACCCGGATTTCCAAAACCGAATACATCAGCTGCCCATCGTGTGGCCGCACGCTTTTCGACTTACAAGAAACAACGGCAAAAATTCGAGCCAGAACAAGTCACTTAAAGGGAGTCAAGATTGGCATCATGGGCTGCATTGTCAACGGACCGGGCGAAATGGCAGATGCCGACTACGGTTATGTGGGAACAGGACCAGGCAAAATCACTTTGTATAAAGAAAAGGAAGTCGTTAAGAAAAACGTCCCCGAAGCCGATGCTGTTGATGAGTTGATTCGACTTATTGTTGAACATGGCGATTGGGTAGAACAAGAAAAATAATCAAGCTGATCTGCACACATGATAGGTAACAAAAAACACTTTCTCGTAGCTGGCGCAACTGGTTTAGTCGGGTCTACATTAGTTGAAATGCTATTAAGCAATGAAACCGTTGGGAAAGTTACCGTTTTGGTGCGCAGGGCAACATCATTTGAAAGCGAGAAACTTGAGGAGCGAATGATAGATTTTGACAGTTTTACAGAACGAGAAATAGCGCCATCTGTCGATGCAATATTTTGTTGTTTAGGAACGACAATGGCTCAAGCCGGTGGAAAAGATGCATTCCGTAGAGTCGATTATGAATACCCCGTAAAACTCGCTGTATTTGCACAGCGCCAGAATATCCAACAGTTTCACGTTATAAGTTCCTCTGGCGCTAGTCCAACATCGAAAATTTTCTATTCAAAAGTCAAAGGAAGAATGGAATTGGAAATCAAAAAATTGGACAAAATTCGAAGTATTTACATCTATCGACCTAGCATGTTGCTGGGCGACAGAACCGAATTTCGTTTTGGAGAGTCTTTGGGTAAATTTTTCATGAAAGCTTTAAGCTTTATGCTTCCAAATTCAATCAAAGCGGTACACGCAAATGAAGTATCCTATACGATGGTGAATAACGCGCTATCTCCACAAAAAGGCGTTCACGTGGTGAGCAACTCAGAAATATTACAGTGATAGGAAAGAAGAACAATGAGATTTCTCCTTGGTTTCAAAGGCTGCTGAACAAGTCTATCTAAAAACCAAAACAGCCCGACAACTCAGGTTCTGCCTAAAATGACAAGGATTCACGGTAGTATAGATACCTTTTTTTCTGATAATTGCAAATGCCCAAAAAGGAAACCATAACCATAAAGCATGGACCACAATTCGATGGAATGCTTTCTACCCTCGGATTATTTGGTTCAATAGGTTTTGCAATAGTTACCATACTATTGTTTCTAGATGATGAACTTGCCTTTGGAGCTACACTACTTTCATCATTGATTTGCGGGTCACTTTTTTTCGATTTTCGAGGTGTTTCCATCGATTTTACACATGCTCGAATTCGATCTTATCGTTCCATTTTATCGACTCGGTTTGGTCTTTGGCAACCTTTTAAGAAATTCAATGCCGTTCATATAGCTCAGGAAACCTCCTTTTCAGAATCCACCACGAGTATGCTCACAGGCAGCGGCAGAAGGTCAAAACATCAAAATTTTCATGTCTATTTAAAAAGTCAAAGCGACAATAAAACCTTATTTATCGGAGAATACCCAACACGGGAAGCGGCCAAAATCACGGCCAAGGAATTAGCTGCAAAAATGGATCTCCCGATTGTATATGACCCCAAATCAAAATAAACGCTACTTCGGAGAAACACATTTGTTGCATACAGCCGACCTATCATTCATAAGATTCGGGAAAAGGAATTAATTTTTGGTCCGAAATGCAGCACCAACTCATAACAATCAGTAAAGGCCCCCGATTCACCATTCCATTTTCTGGCTTTCTTTTAATGGCTTGCATTGGCTTCCTCATTTTTGGAATTGACCAAACCAAGGAAAACCCGATTCAAGGGTTAGGATTGATCTTCTTATGTATTGTTTTACTGCCCATTTTCTTAGACTACCAAGGCATCCAATTCGATCTTTCGAATCAAAATATTCGAGCCTATAAATCCTATTTTGGCTTGAAACGAGGTAAATGGGTGTCCCTCCAAGGATTTAACGAAGTCGCATTGAAGTGGGAGCGACTCAGCCATCGATCGGGAGGTTCCTTACATCGGATAATACCAACTGGAAGCGTTGGTGTACGGGGTAAAACCAACGATGTATTCAGTGTTTATTTAATCAATCTCGAAACTAAGACTCGCTTCGAAGTGGCCGATTTTCAGACCTATAAGGCAGCACAAAAATTCCAACGGAAGATTTCCAAATCATTGCAAATACCATCTATGGATTATTACGAACCCATTCTAATCGCAGCCCAAGCTCGAAGGGAAGAGATTGAATCTCGCAGAAAAAGGAAATAGACCGAGCTTTCAAGCGCACCTCGCGAATGCTCGATTTATATTCGCAACATAAGGTGAATCCATTAGACACTCCCATAGAATTTTTGAAAGGTGTTGGCCCGATGCGAGCTGAGCTTTTAAGAACTGAACTTGGAATACGGTTCTATGGCGATTTATTGCTCTATTTTCCCTTTCGACACATAGATCGCAGTCAGTTTTACGCGATAAGCGAAATTGATGCAAATGCTGCCATGGTGCAGGTGAAAGGAAGGTTTATCCGAATAGATGCGATCGGTAAACAGCGTGCTACAAGAATGGTTGGAGCATTTCAAGATGAGCAAGGGGCCATCATGGAAGTTGCTTGGTTTCGAAGTTTGACATGGATAAAACAGAGTATTAAGCTGAACACGGATTACGTATTATTCGGCAAACCGGGTTTGTTCAACGGAAAACTCCAAATGACGCATCCGGAAATAGAGCTTTTAGAGAATTTTAATAAACCATTAAAAGGAGGACTTGAAGGTGTTTACAACACAACTGAAAAACTGAAAGCACGAAAAATTGATAGTCGGGTTATTCGAAAACTAATGGAGACCCTGCTTCCGCTTGTTATTAAAAGCATTCCCGAGACACTTCCGGGTTACATCAGAAAGCGGCAAAAGCTTCAACCGAAGCAGTGGTCACTTAAAGAGATTCATTTTCCAGAGAACATGGAATCGCTTGCTCAAGCCAAGCATAGTTTAAAGTTTGAGGAATTGTTTTACGTTCAAATGCGGTTGATGAGCATCAAGGCAAAGCGAAACAAGGAAATACCAGGTCAGGTGTTATCCGCGGTTGGTGAGCACTTCAATAATTTTTACACCAACCATTTGCCCTTTGAATTGACCAATGCGCAAAAACGCGTGATCAAAGAAATCCGAAAGGACATGGGCACGGGCAAGCAGCTGAATCGATTGTTGCAAGGAGATGTGGGCAGTGGTAAAACCGTGGTTGCATTGCTTTGCGCCTTAATCGCGATTGACAACGGTTTCCAAGCCGCCATTATGGCTCCAACGGAGATTCTAGCCACGCAGCACTATGAAACCATTTTCGACCTTTTAAGTGAAATGCATATTAACGTTGCCCTTTTAACTGGAAGTTCAAAAACGGCTTATCGCAAGAAGCTACACGCGAATCTCGAAAATGGACAAATCCACATTTTAATCGGCACCCATGCGCTTATAGAAGACAAGGTTAAGTTTAATAATCTGGGCTTTGTGGTAATTGACGAACAACACCGATTTGGAGTAGCACAACGATCAAAGCTTTGGCGAAAAAACGCCATTCCACCACATATTCTGGTAATGACCGCAACCCCCATTCCGCGCACCTTAGCTATGACGGTTTATGGCGATTTGGATGTAAGTGTCATCGATGAATTGCCTCCGGGCCGCAAGCCGATCAAAACGGTGCACCGAAGAGACAACCATCGACTTCAAGTATTTGGTTTTATGAAAGATGAAATCAAAAAAGGCCGGCAAGTTTATGTGGTTTATCCATTGATTGAAGAAAGTGAGACCCTGGATTATAAAGATTTGATGGACGGATATGAAAGCATCACACGGGCATTCTCAAATGAGTCGTATCAAGTAAGCATCGTACATGGAAAAATGAAGCCTGAGGCGAAAGACTTTGAAATGAAACGATTTGCTGAAGGAAAATGCCAAATCATGGTGGCAACGACTGTCATTGAGGTTGGGGTTAATGTTCCAAATGCATCGGTCATGGTTATTGAAAGCTCGGAGCGCTTTGGTCTTTCACAATTGCACCAACTTAGGGGTCGAGTTGGACGAGGTGCCGATCAGAGCTATTGCATTTTAATGACTGGAAATAAGCTCAGCAACGAAGGCCGTAAACGCATTCAAACCATGTGCGAAACCAACGATGGATTTCGAATTGCAGAAGTCGATTTAAAATTACGCGGTCCGGGCGATTTGATGGGAACACAACAAAGTGGCATCATGGAATTTCATATTGCTGATATTGTAAAGGATGCGGAGCTTTTGCAACAGGCACGGATCGAAGCTGAATACATTTATTCGAATGATGCAGAACTAGCGCATGAACAACTATTAATAGTAAGGCATCAATTGACCTCGCTCATGAAAAAACGTCCGAATTGGGGACGAATTTCATAAACAATAGTCCCGGTTTTAGCCCGCGTTATTTGGAAGAAAAACACGGAAAGTTGACCCCTTACCTGCTTCAGAATCAACTTCTATTCGACCGCCATGTTTTGAAATAAAATCGGCCGTTAAAAGTAGGCCAAGCCCAGACTCGGGTTCATTACTTGTACCTCTCTGACGAGTGTGGCCGCTGATTTTAAACAGACTTAGACGCTCAGCCTCATTCATTCCAATGCCGTTGTCAGCGATTTCAATGCATATTTCATGCTCGACTATAAATGTCCTCAACGTCACTTTTCCGAATTTCTGCGTGTATTTAATCGCATTTGAAAGCAAGTTTCGGATCACCGTGCTAATCATGTTACCGTCACCAGAGAAGGGCAAAGAATTCGATTGTTCAAACTCTACTTCGACTTGCTTGACCTCTGCTTGAGATTTCATAGACTCGACCACTTCAAATATGAGCTCATTCAATTGTATCCTTCGCGGTGTAAATTCCGTTTTCCCGGCTTGTGAAAGCGACCACTTTAGCAAATCATTAATTAATTCGAGTGAACTCCGAGCAGCTTCAGTCATCATGTTTATGATCTTCGTGACTTTAGGGTCACTTTGCTTCTGATTATTCAAAATTTCCATTAAGCTTTGGATCGAATGAAGGGGTTGCCTGAGGTCGTGACCAATTATGGAAAAGAACTTGTTTTTTGAATCAATTGATTTTCTCAATTCTCGATTCATTGACTCAATCTGCTCTTGCGATTTTAGGATTCTGTCTTTAGCCGATCGAAGGTTAACCGAAAGCGACTTATATCGACCTAATTGCCATGTTAACAAAAGAATGAATACTGAAAAGGTAATATACCAAGCATACAGCGCATAGGTAAAACTGGCTTCTTGCACAAATGCGTGTTTGTGGGCCGTTCCAATCCGAAAGTCATAACCATACAAGGAGATATCGGTATAGATAAATTCGTTTGTATCGATTTCCAATCGAGCGTAATTTTCAGGATCTTCGGAATCGTTATAGGTCTTCGATCCATCAAAAATGGTTTCCCGATCAAAGTCAAACCCCTCACCTGATTGAAATCGAAAGGAAAAATCTTCAACAACCGCATCGCTATATATGGGTTGAATAATTGTCTTAAAATCAATAGCGTCCTAAATAAAAAAGAGAGAGGCTGAAGTTTTTGCCCAAAACGTATATTTTGGGTTTGCACCAAAAACAACCTCTCTCATGGGTAATATTACAATGTTTTCGCAGATCATCCAAAAGGTTGATCGATCTATTTTCAAAAAATTAGTAACCCAAAAGCAGACGGATAAGGGTTGTAAGGGTTTTGATAGCTGGACACACCTTGTCTCCATGCTTTTCTGCCATTTTGCGAAGAGCACCTCAGTTCGAGATATTTCTAATGGGCTGCGCTCCGCCACCGGTAATCTCAACCATTTGGGCATTATTAAAGCTCCATCGAAGTCGAGTATCAGTTATCAAAATAAGCGAAGGGACGCTGATTTATTCAAAGAACTCTATTATTCTCTCCTACAGAGTTTAGGACAGCAGGCTGCCTTGAAACGAGTCAAACTGAAGATCAAGGTACCTGTCTACTTGTTGGACGCAACGGTCATTAGTTTGTGCCTTTCGATGTTTGATTGGGCTACATTTCGTACTAAAAAAGGAGCTGTTAAAATGCACACCCTGTTAGAATATGATGGTAAACTACCTGTTTATGTGAATATTACAGAAGGAAGTGTGGCCGACAATAAAGGAGCGTATAATATCCCTTTAGAAAAAGGTTCGGTGGTGGTGGCTGACAGATATTACAACGACTTTCCTATGCTCAACGTTTGGGACAGCAACGGGGTGTTCTTTGTCATTAGGCATAAGCATAATTTAAAATACACCGTTCTTAATGAACGGGATTTACCTCAGAATACGGCTCAAAACGTCCTAATCGATCAAGAAATTGAGTTAGTCAACCCGCAAACCAAGGCAAAGTATCAGGGAAGCCTCAGACGAGTGGCTGTATGGGATGAAAAAAATAAGCAGACCATAGAACTGATCACCAACAATTTGGCCTGGGCCGCAAAAACAATCGGAGACCTTTATAAATCAAGATGGGAAATAGAGATGTTTTTCAGAGACATCAAACAGTTGCTACACATTAAAACCTTTATAGGGACGTCTAAAAACGCGGTGATGATCCAAATATGGACAGCTTTGATCACTATTTTACTACTCAAAGTGATGAAAGCAACGGCAAAATATGGTTGGCAGCTATCTAATCTGGTTGCATTTATCAGGCTAAATATTTTCGTCAAAATAGAACTCCAAAAATGGCTTGACAAGCCCTTTGATGACCATTCAAAAGCACCACCAAATTGTATCCAAGGGGTTCTTTTTTAGTACTGGCTACTATATTAGCCCTAATTCAATCAAATAAGGAGGTTAGATCTTCGTTTGAAATTATTTAGGACAGCATTGTCTTAAAATCTATGATTGGAGCTATATAACCTAGGGTGACTCCATTCCTACGCACTCGAAAATTGAGTGGAATACCAATCCACCCTTCGACCAAATTGATGGGCTTAAAGAGCAACATCTCGTCCGATTGCATCAGTCGATTTAGACGGTCTAATTCATTTCCATCCCGCATGGCACCGACTGACCGGCCAACTAGACCTGAAGGATCAAGATCATATCTCGTAAAGGAATATTTAAAAATGTGGTTTGTGTCAACAAAGGAAACAACGATAAAATCTTTAAACCCAATGTCGTTTAATTGACCTTGAATAAAGGCTTGAAGCAGGGTGTCTGATGGGAATTTATCATTTATATGAACAAACGCTTTCATCCCTGAAACCAGCACAGCGAACTGATCAATTGAATTTTGAAATTTGTTTATCGCACTTGAGTGTACTTCCGCCAGCTCTAAGCGCCTATTCTCTAGCTCTGTTTCTCTTCGAAAATCATTGAACTTATAAACGGGCACTAAACCAATTAATAGAATAATGATGGGCCAGAAATATTGCTTGAAATATTTGATCTTATTGGAGATTTAAAGGCAAAGCTACAGGTAACATCTAACTTACATGGAATAGATTAATTAGAATACTTTTCGAAGGAGATTTCTGACCAATAACAAGGTCGGTCTGTACCTTCGCAACATCATGTCGCCCTCCGCAAAAACCCAACAATGTACTGTCAGTGGCTTCACTTTTGTGAAGAATGCTACAAAACTTCACTATCCAATAAAAGCAGCTATAATGTCTGTTCTTCCTATTGTGGATGAGTTTATTGTGGCATTAGGCGACTGCGATGAAGATGACACTACAAGAGCGGAAATCTTGAGCATTGAATCCGATAAAATTCGAATTATAAATACCGTTTGGGACAAGCAAAAATTCACTAGAGGCACCATTCACGCGCAACAAACAGATGTGGCGAAAAGCATCTGCAAAGGCGATTGGCTGCTATATGTACAAGCGGATGAGGTAATTCATGAAAAAGATCATTTGACTATAAAATCTGCGTGTCAAACATTCATAACAGACTTGAAAATCGATGGATTTGCCTTAGACTTCATTCATTTCTGGGGTGATTATGAACACTACGTAAATGGTCATGGGTGGTATAAAAGTGAAGTTAGAATCATACGGAATGACGCAGAAATCCATTCTTGGAAATCGGCCCAGTCGTTTAGAAGAATTCCAAATTTTGACGGCATTGATTACCGCCAAACTAAAGGTGTCACCAAACTAAACGTGGTTAAACTCAAGGCCCAAGTTTTTCACTACGGATATGTAAGACCTCCTTCTATCATGATTTCAAAGAAAAAGTCGCTAGATACCACACATCAAGGACCGATTCGAGCAAATTCAAATCGAGGAAATTTGACTCTGGAGTTTGATTACGGACCGATGAGTTTGACCAAAAAATTCTCATTTAGTCACCCAGCTGTGATGCATGATTGGATATTAAAGCTCGATTGGCAGAAAAAACTACGTTTCATTGGAAAGCTTCCTAAAAATCGCGCTCGTTTCAAACACGAAACAATCAAATACCGCGCATTGACTTACATAGAAACAAATGTTTTGGGCGGTAGAGGCCTTTGGGCTCGTAAAAACTTTAACATCATAAAAGAATGGAAAATCTAAAATTCCCTATTGGACCATTTGACTTTAACTCTTCATATACTTCAGAAGAATTAAAGAATTGGATTGAGACTATTGCTGCGTTTCCTAATCAGCTTTCAGAAACCCTTGAATCAATTAAACCAGAAATGCTCGATTGGCCTTACCGGCCCCAAGGATGGACAATACGTCAGGTTATTCATCATTGTGCCGACAGCCACATGAATGCCTTGATTCGTTTTAAGCTAACGCTAACGGAATCAAATCCAACGATAAAGCCATATAACGAAGCATCTTGGGCAGAACTTAGCGATACGAAAGACTGCGAAATTTCGGATTCTATAATGATCTTGAAAGGAGTCCACTCGCGCTTTGACAACATTCTTAAAAATCTTTCTGAGACGGATTTTACTCGGACCTATTTCCACCCCGAACATCAAAAGAGTTTTAGCTTGGCCATGGCTACATCAAATTACGCTTGGCATTCGAAACATCACTTAGCTCATGTGAAGCAAGCGATGCGTTCAAATGGAAAATATATCGCTTAATTTTACCTTAATGAATCGCTGGATTTTTATCGCCTACACTCTGATCATTGCTTGGTTGGCAACATCCTGCGATTTTCATGAATTACCCGAAGCCGTTGCTCCAGTTAAGATTCGAGGAATTCTAATGGCAACACCTGATTCAGGGGCAGCTTTCGAGACCTTAACTTTTCTTCAAATAACGACCGATGGCGAATTTATTTTACACGGGTCCGCTACAACTGATGCCTCCGGCTTTTTTGAGTTTGAATATCCGCGAAACAACAAAATGAATGGAGGCAAACGATGTAAACTAAGATGCAGTTCCCAATGTCCTGGCCTCCAAATTTGGCATAATGAAACGGTGATCGCAACGTGCTTTCCGACTAATAAACGTTTAGATTTAGAGCTCTATTTGAGCAACTCCGTGAATCTCACGGTAACAGTTGGCACGGAAGTTTTGGAAGGCGACTCTCTATTTGTTAGTTTAGTTCCGATGGACACCAATCATCCAAACTATTCAACTAGAGAATCTTCGCTACGAGGAAACTTTGAGTTTTTACTTCTTCCAGGACCGATTGATTCTGGTACTTCGATCAACTATCGAACCCGAATGGATAATAGCCGTTATGAAGGCTCGCGTGGGAATGTCCGTGGAGAAAGTTTAATCTTAATAGCTGGGAACTTCAGGACTTATTCTTCATTGATAACCGAATCTAGATGGGTTCGGGACGAGCCGTTGTTCGGAGAGGATTTTGGGTTTACTCGGCAAAGATTCCGTGGCGAGCCCTTTAGAGACAACTTCACGATTCTAACTAAAGATATTAACTGGTAACAGTGGTAAGGCAGTTACAACATGGCCTTTAAGCGACCTTTCATCTTGTCAATCTTGGTGAAATAATTATCGAAAACGCGATTACGCTCCTTTTCCGATGTTCCACTTATGAGCGTTGCTCTTCGTTTCAAAACGTTGATGGCAGCATACGACTTCTTATAGAATCGCTCATTTTGAGTGCTCAATGAGCTAATGCCGTTGCTGGTAAGGAAGGTCAGATACCGATCTTCAAGGCGCACCAAAATGGTGTTATCTGTATGAAGAACATCGTTGTGATAGACCGTGAAATTATTCTCCTTTTCATAGCTCAAATGTTCAGGCACGATACCGTGTTGTGACTTCTTAAACTTATATCCCATTTCAGCTTGCAACTTAATGTGAGCTACTAATTCGGACACCCGATCTAATAATATGATTGACTCAGATTTATCTTCGAAGTATCCTGCTTCGAAATAGTATTCAATCTGTTTCAGTGTCGTGTCTATCGTCTCTGAATGATAAATTTCGGTCGAGGGGATTTCACAATACAAGTCGCGAAGCGAACGAGAAAGATCATTGACTTTCGTAATTATTTTATTCAGCTTAAACTTTTCATTTCTAAAACCTGAGAAATCTAAAATGGTTTTTTGCCAAAAGAATAGCTTAAAAGCAGCGACCTCAGGCACATGCATTAAATGGAAAAGTGGAATCTCATTCGCAATATAAATCACCTCTTTGTCCTTTGCCTCAGCAATGGTGCGCACATTACTCTCGATATATTGCAGGTAATGGAAGAAATTAAAATCTTCTTCGTTTAAGGGCTGAAAATGAAAAATCAATTCATTCGAATCCGAATCCATGAGTGCATCAAGAGAAACTCCAAAATGACGGCTCAACTTTGCTAACTCTTCAAATGTGAGTGAAGTCTCGCCTCGTATTCTTCGATACGCACTATCGTTGCTTAATTCAAGTAGTTCGGCCAATTCATCAACAAAGGACAGATGTGGATCGATTCGCTCCTTTACCAGTTGAAAGAACTTTGCTTGAATGCTCATATTGCTCATGTCTTTTCTCCTTTGGATTAAAATAAATCGTATTAACGGTTACTTTTTTAAGTCTCAAAATGAACATAACCTGATTTTTTAATCATTGGGCCGTCTATTTCGATCGCGATTTGCAATATCTGCAAAAAAGAATAGGTGACAATGGTATCTTGTCGTTTTAAGCCCACTTTGACCTAGGTTACGTTTGGCAGACGAAAAACTGAAAGCCCAAATAATGATTAACTCAGCATCAAATCGCAACGAAAAAAAAACATCTTTGGTCAAGATGCCGACCTTCTATCTCTTGTTCACGCTCTTTATTGTAGTCAATTTCAGCTACGGACAACAATATGTGGACTTAGTGAAAATTGATTATGATCTGGGTCTAAGCCAAGCATTCACAGATAGCGCCAAAAACGCTCAATTCAGCGAATTGGCTGTCGATGCGATAGTACCTATTGTGCTAAATAAAAAGGTTGCCATACTGACTGGAGCTCTTCTTGAAAAAACAGATTTTTCGGTTTCACCAACATCGCCTGACGTCAGTGTTTATGGTCTAATGCTAAAGGCGGGAGTAAATATCAAGCACAATGACAAATGGTCTGGAACATACTTGTTGCTTCCAAAACTAAGCTCCGATCTAAAAAAAATAAGCCAAAAAGATTTTCAATTTGGGGGAATTGCCTTCATTAAATATGCCCCAAAACCAACCTTCAATTATCGATTTGGATTTTATGCAAATTCAGATTTATTTGGGCCGATGCTCGTTCCAATTGTAGGTATTTACCTTTTAAAAAATCGATGGGAAATTAATTGCAGTCTTCCCATCAACGCAGATGTTTCTTACCAATTAATACCTAACCTAAAGCTCGGGGCTCGATTTCAAGGCATTAATAAAAGCTACTTGATTCACCAAGGGAAGGAACAATATGTAGAAAAAGTAAACAATGAAATTGGCCTCTATTCCAGTTATGCGATAGGGAAATTTCATTTTCAAATCTTAGCTGGATATGCACTAGGTCGAAGCTTTAGAGTTTATGACACCCCCGATCGATTAGGACTAGCCCTATCTGCCATAAAGTTTAATAATAACCGAATCCCGCTTAATCCTACCTTTTCTGACGGTTTCGTTTTAAAAGCAGGACTTACCTTTCGAATTCCCACTAACACCCCCTCAAATGATTGATGCCTTAATTGAAATAGACTCTATTCGTTTAAATTTTGACGACAGCGGTCGCATGTTTTTAAACCTAACCATAGCCTTCATCATGTTCGGCATTGCCTTAGAATTGAAGCCCGAAGATTTTAAAAAACTGCTTAAAAATCCAAAACCAGCATTCGTGGGTATCCTTTCACAATTCCTTCTTATGCCACTCCTCACCTTCTGCTTAGCGTTGAGCTTAGGTGATGTCATTACACCAACCATCGGAATGGGAATGATATTGGTGGCTGCTTGCCCAGGAGGCAACATTTCCAATTTTATAAGCAGTTTGGCAAAGGGCAATGTCGCCCTTTCTGTTAGTTTGACCGCATTCTCGAGCATCGGAGGACTTTTACTAACCCCGCTTAATTTCACCTTCTGGGGAAATTTATATATGAGGTTTTACACTGGAGCCGATAGTGCTTTGGTGCGCTCCCTTCAAATAGATGCGGTTGATGTATTGCAGACCATTGTTATTATTCTCGGTCTTCCGTTGGTTATTGGAATATTCGTAAATCGGAAGTTTCCAAAATTCACTCTTGCAGTTGTAGTCTGGATAAAGCGGTTTTCAATCATCGCATTTATTGGACTCATTGTGGCCATTTTCGCTTCGAATATTGACCTCTTCATGAAATACATTCAATACATCTTTTTGATTGTATTGGTGCATAATGCGCTTGCCTTAACCATGGGTTATTTTACGGGAAGGGCATTCAAACTATCTAAAAATGACAGCAAAACCATCGCAATTGAAACAGGGATACAAAACTCAGGATTAGCCTTAGCCTTGCTTTTTAATCCTATGATTTTTCCTCAAGATATGGCCATTGGAGGCATGGCTTTCATTGCTGCCT
Source organism: uncultured Flavobacteriales bacterium (assembly GCA_943788145.1). Classification (GTDB taxonomy): domain Bacteria; phylum Bacteroidota; class Bacteroidia; order Flavobacteriales_G; family Salibacteraceae; genus SHAN690. Next base: position 163,034 of record CALSPD010000013.1, on the reverse strand, counting down.
GGTGGGGAGTGTGGCACATTGTTTCGGGTTTGACTTTAGCGGGGTTTTGGTCAGGATTTTCCTTAAAACCAACAACCTAACTTCAATTCGAACTTCGCATTATCTTTGACCTTTAATTTATTAAAATGAATAAAGCTCTTCGATGGATTGGGGGATTCGCGATGCTTTTGGTGACAACCACTTCATGCGCCCGATGGGACGTTCAGCAACGTTGTTGTGAGTCTGAATACGAAATCATAACCCAGCATTTTAAAATATCTGAGGACTACACTTTATTTATTCCTCAGGCTTTTACACCCAACAAGGATGGAAAAAACGACCAATTCTACCCAATTGGCAGCGGTTGGACCCTAAAAAAACTAGTAGTAAAAAAGGGGCTTTCTACCGTATATGAATCCACTTCTCACACCGATGCATTTTGGGACGGAGGATCGGAACGCGATGGGCAGTACAAATACACCATGAACTTTGTTTCAGACATGGACGACATCTTCATTGTGGAAGGTGATGTATGTGTCATGCGATTAGGAACGGTTGGAGATCAGCTGCCAGAAATGGAACGAGACAAAATTTGCGATTGCGTGACCATTGATATGCTTGACTCATTAGAGGGCCCGATTTACAAAACTTCTGAGTGTCCAAAAAATGGGAGAATCTAACAATTCGCTAACCGAGGCTATTAACGCTCAATTTCAACGAGAATTAGACCGATTGATCAAAGAAATTGAAAGTTATCAAGAGGAATCGAACCTTTGGAAACTAAACGCTGGCATCAAAAATTCAGGTGGAAACCTAACGCTACATTTGATTGGAAACCTTCGTCATTTCATTGGACATGTTTTAGGCGGCACCGGATATAAAAGGGAAAGAGATGCTGAATTCAATGATAAACACATTGCTAGATCAAAAATCATCAGCCAAATTGAACTTACAAAAGTTGAATTGGACCACATCTTTCCATCACTTAACAACGCCTCTTTGAATGAAGCATATCCGATAAATGTAATGGACACGCCATGGACCAAATCTGCCTTTTTGATCCATCTTTTAGGGCATTTAAATTATCATTTGGGTCAGATCAATTACCACCGAAGGCTTCTCGATTCTTGAGACATGCCCTATGAAGACCATTTAATTAAACAGATTGAGCGATTTAGCCAAGCAATAGCTCAAATACTGGCTCGTGGGCTGAACGGAAGAGGTCCTGTACCATCAAACTCTGTGGACACCATAAATGGATTCTTACAAAATGAGTTGGGTTTATCGATTCAGCAGATGACTCAATGTACAGATCTTGAACTTCGGGTATTGTTAGAAAAGACTCCGTTCAGCAATGACAACAGAGATGGGTTAATTGAATTGCTCGTTACAACCTACCGTGAATATCCTAGCGATGAAATTAGATCGCTCGTTGTCCGCTTAATTCACCAAACCAATTCGATACAATCTTCCTATTCTCTTCAGCGATTAGAGTGGCTTAATGCACTAAACAAACCCCTCGACCCAAACTTGAATTAACGAAGTAAGCCGGCTATCTTCGCGCCCAAAATCAAGGAGAAATGGAGCGATCGCAATCGAATAAGTTGTATGAAGAAGCCAAAGTGTATTTACCCGGAGGCGTCAACTCTCCCGTTAGGGCTTTTAGATCGGTTAATGGATCCCCAATTTTTTTCAAAAAAGGAAAGGGAAGCCACACTTGGGACGAAGATGAAAACGAATACATCGATTTCTGCGGCTCGTGGGGTCCATTGATTTTAGGTCATGCGCATGACGGTGTACTAAACAAAGTTTCTGAGGTTATGAAGAATGGAACTTCTTTTGGCGCCCCATCACGTTATGAAACCAAACTGGCGCAATTGATCGTTGATAATCACCGACATCTTGAAAAAGTGCGATTTGTAAATTCAGGCACGGAAGCAGTCATGAGTGCCATTCGACTTGCACGCGGTTTTACCAAGCGAAATAAGGTGTTAAAATTTGAGGGCTGCTACCACGGCCATGTTGACAGCCTTATGGTGAAGGCCGGATCAGGCTTAGCTACGCTGGGAACGAGCACTTCAGCAGGTATTCCAGAAGCATATATTGGCGAAACTTTGGTGTTACCGCTCAATGATAAGGCTGCAGTGGAGGCGCTTTTTGAAAAAGAAGGTCAAAACATTGCATGCATTGTAATCGAACCTATTCCTGCCAACAATGGCTTGCTGCTCCAAGACAAAGAATTCTTATTGTTTTTAAGGGTAATTTGTACACGATATGGAAGCCTATTGTTTTTTGACGAAGTCATTTCTGGCTTTCGAGTTGGATTTGAGGGGGCGAGTGGATTGTATGGAATTAAGCCCGACATAATGTCTTTCGGAAAAATAATTGGCGGAGGATTTCCGGTTGGCGCTTATGGCGCTTCTTCTGAAATCATGGACTGTGTCTCTCCCGATGGCCCTGTTTATCAAGCCGGAACATTGAGCGGTAACCCTGTTGCAATGGCCGCAGGGATCGCCCAATTGGAAGAATGCTTAAAACCAAATTTCTATCAAGAACTTGAGGAGAAAACTGCCAGATTTGTTCGCATAGTTCAGGACTATGTTGATGTGAAAGGCTATCCCTTTCACATGTTTCATGTTGGTTCAATTTTCTGGTTGTCTTTTAGCAATAAGAATAGAGTTCAGAGCTCAGATGAAGTCAATCCGAAGTCGTCCGAACTATTTCGAGTATTCTTTGATGAACTTTTAAATCAAGGAATTTACATAGGCCCGTCAAGCTATGAAGTTGGTTTTGTATCCCAAGCGCATAGTGCCGAAGACCTAAACATCGCTGCGGAAGCGATTAAAAGTGCCCTCGACACAACTTATGCTGGCTGATCCTCGCGTATCGCATGGTTTTGACCGATTGTCATCCGTTTATGACGCTTGTGTTAAACTCGTTTTTGGAAATTCGATCAGCGATTTCACCAAAACTTCTCTCCTTCTCTTAAACCCTGCAGAACACTGCCTAATTGTGGGTGGCGGATCAGGTCAAGTACTTGTTGATGCTTTTGACAGAGAACTTGCCAACCATTACATCTATTGTGAATTGTCTCCAAAGATGATTGAGGCGGCTAAAAAGCGCATCTCTCAAGATGATGAAACTCGGGTTTCGTTCATTCAGAACGTAGAAACGGAACTCGGTAACAACTCCATAGATATTGTCATTTTTCCCTTCGTTTTGGACTGCTTTCATGAATCGAGTATCAATCAATTATTCGGGAATCTAAACCCTCATCTGACAGAAAATTCTCAAGTTTTGATCATCGATTTTAATCGAGAACCAATCGCTGGGTTCGCTCCTTCCCTTTTTCAAAAGTTCTTTATTGCCATCCTTTATTTCTTTTTCAGATTGTTCACAGGAATTGAAGCCAAAGAGCTTCCGCATATTTTTTCTATCATGCAAAAAAGAGGCTGGACTTTGATTCGAAATAATTCAATAAAAAATGGCTGGATTCAAGGAAGTTTGTGGGCGCAAAATCAATTTGGTTTAAAGTAAACCTGTGGCCATAACCAAAGCAGCATAAAGAATGATAAGCCCTTCGAATAGCAAAACAAAATAAATCTCGGATCGATTTGCGCGCAGCGACTTAGCGGCCAATAATAGAATGACAAAACAGATCAGTCCGAGACCAAGAGCTCGAAAATTCATGCTTATGGAATAGCGCCAAGCCCAAAGGCAAAACCAGAGTGTCGAGATCAAGAATGAAGCCTTTTTGGCGTTTTCAAAACCCAAATAGGTTGCTAGTGTTTCTAAACCAGCATCCTTATCGGTAAAAACATCTCTCATTTCAAAAGGGATTGTGACAGCTAGAATAAACACTGCTCGTTCTAAAAACAAAGTCAAAAAGTCTGGCTTAAGTATGTCTTGAATTTGACTTTCGACAAACACCGGGAAGGCCAATGTCAAGTATGTTACTACCAGCGCAATAATAAAAGGTTTCGCAAGCGGAATATCCCTCAACCGCCACCATTTGTTTTCGGTTGGAATAAACGGAATAGTATAACCTACAGAAATAATGGCAGCTGGCACCAACCATACGATATTGTCGGCATTATAATTTGGCAACAATAGCATCGCGAAAAAAACGGCCAATCCCATGCCTATTTTAATCGCTCCTCCATGATTCTGCATCCAAATATGCCGTTCACCTCGTTGCAGTTTTGGAATGAAGTCAATTTTATACAATCGATGAAAATTGTATAGCGTGAACGAACCAAGAAAAACACTTGCTGGGACCACCCAGTTAAACGCAATGTTGGGAATCAAGAAATAGGAAGATGTGGTTAGAGATGTAAGCACCAATGCGACAAACACATTGGAGTATATCAACGCATGAAGCGATCGCATTCTATGGTTTTGTGAGTTGGCCAATCAACACACCAACCGCGGCTCCTACCATGCCTGATGCTAATGATTTGAAAAGCCTTTTGGTCCGCGCTGTGCGTTCATAACCTAAAATATATGCTGGCTGTCTGAGCAAGGAAGCGTCCGATATACTTGAAGGAGTCATCTTGTATTTGGGTAGAGCCGCACCTATCATGTAAAAAAACGGAACAGTAAAAACCAATGGACTTGAGGATAGTACGTACCCTAATCCACCTGAAACGGGAACTCCAACCCAAATGGTCCAATTTGACTTATACCCAGACAAAGCATCTTGTTCGCCCTTTATGTAATAGCGCATTTCCTCTTCGGTAAAATAATTCCCCAAAGTGGAATCCGGAACATAGATCACTCGTTCATTTCCTTCCGCGTCCACAAAAGAAAACACCCGTTCCCAATCTAATTTCTTTTCAACTCTTTTTCCAGAACGTTTCTCGAATACATAGTGAATAAACAAACTATCTTCATTCACAACAGTTCCCTCTACCGTTTTCCCAGTAATAAGTAAGATGCTAGGTTCTGCCTCTTGACCAAAGGCAACTCCCGATGAAAAAGCTAAAAGAAGAGCAAGGACTGTATTTTTCATTCAGGTGCAAACATGCGATTTTTTAAAATTAAAAATCACTTGAATTGTTCAATTGATCCAAGTGATCAATTTGCTGTTCTAGGATGCGTTAGAAACTATATTTGCACTCCATTTTTAAGCTAAAAAGATGCATCACGATTCCTTTCAACTTCGGCACATAGGCCCGCGCAAAGAAGAAGTAAAAAACATGCTCAGCACGATTGGCGTGAAGAGTTTAGATCAATTGATTGAAGAGACAATACCTGCCTCAATTCGATTGAAAACACCGTTAAATGTGGATGCTGGCATCACAGAATTTGAATTTGCCCAACATATCACAGCACTTGGTAATAAAAACCAACTCTTTAAAAACTATATCGGTCAGGGATATTACGGAACGATAACGCCAGCAGTAATCAAGCGAAATATTCTTGAAAATCCAGGATGGTATACGGCTTATACGCCCTATCAAGCGGAAATATCGCAAGGCCGATTGGAAGGTCTCCTAAACTATCAAACCGTTATTACAGATTTAACTGGCTTGCCCATCGCGAATGGCAGTCTATTAGATGAATCTACTGCTGCTGCGGAGGCCGTAGCCATGTTATTTCATTCGAGAAGTAGAGGTCAAATAAAATCTGGTGTAAACAAACTGTTTATCGATGCTCAATGTTTCGGTCAAACCATAGAGGTTGTTACTGGTAAAAGTGTTGCAATTGGAATCGAGGTTGAAATAGGCGATTTGGATAGCGCTATATTAAATGAAGACTACTTTGCTGTCTTAGTGCAATATCCAAATCGAGAAGGAGAAGTGAAAGACATGAGGCATATCGTTTCAGGCCTTCAAGAGCTCAACATCAAGCTTGTTGTTGCAACAGACCTTATGGCACTTACATTACTTAAACCCCCAGGAGAATGGGGAGCTGATGTAGTTGTTGGGAACTCTCAGCGATTTGGTGTTCCTATGGGATTTGGTGGGCCGCACGCTGGTTTTTTTGCCACGAAAGATGAATACAAACGAAATATCCCTGGAAGAATAATCGGTGTTTCAATAGATAGAGACGGTCGTCCAGCATTAAGAATGGCGCTGCAAACTCGTGAACAGCACATCCGTAGAGATAAAGCAACAAGTAATATTTGCACAGCACAAGCTCTCCTTGCAATTATGGCAAGTATGTATGCCGTTTATCATGGCCCACAACGATTAAAGGAAATCGCTTCTGAAATTGCGGCAAAGGCAAATTCCTTAGCAGTTGCGCTTAGCGGACTTGGTTATAAAATAAAGCATGACGTGTTTTTTGACACTGTTTGTGTTATTGGTGGTGACAATAAAAAGATACAATCACTGGCGGTTGCGAATGAAACCAATTTATGGTATCATAACGATTGCATATGTATCACGGTTGATGAAACCACGTCTGCTATTGACCTATCTGCGGTGGTACAAATTTTTGCTGATGCTGCAGGAGATAAAACCGTTGCTGTTGATTGGGCTCACTCTAATGCAATTACCCCTGAATTGACTCGAAGTTCAGAGTTTCTGACACATCCGATTTTCAATTCATTCCAAAGTGAAACGGACATGATGCGCTACATCAAGTCACTCGAAAACAAGGATATATCACTTACTCGAAGCATGATTTCATTAGGTAGTTGTACCATGAAACTTAACGCTGCCTCGGAGTTATATCCGATTTCAAACCCATCTTTTGCTAATCTTCACCCATTTGTTCCTTCGGATCAAGCTGTTGGGTATCTTGAAGTAATAAAAAACCTACATGACGCACTTTGTGTAGTTACAGGTTTCGATTCTGTTTCCTTTCAACCAAATTCTGGCGCTCAAGGCGAATATGCTGGACTTATGGTGATTCGTGCTTACCATGAATCAAAAGGTAACGGAAACAGAGACGTTGTGTTGATTCCGTCATCTGCGCATGGAACGAATCCTGCAAGCGCAGTTGTTGCCGGTATGAAGGTCGTTGTGGTGAAGTGCGATGAACTGGGCAATATTGATGTCGAAGATCTCAAATCTCGTGCAGAAGAATACAAAGAAACGTTAGGGGCATTGATGGTGACTTATCCTTCAACACACGGGGTATTTGAAGAATCCATAATGGAAATCACTAAAATCATTCACGCGAATGGTGGACAAGTTTACATGGATGGCGCAAACATGAACGCGCAAGTTGGCCTCACAAATCCCGCGAATATCGGGGCTGATGTCTGCCACCTTAATCTGCATAAAACCTTCGCTATACCTCATGGAGGAGGCGGACCGGGGGTTGGACCTATTGGAGTCGCAAAGCATTTAACGCCTTTCTTGCCATCACACCCTTATCATAAGGTCAGCAGCGATAAAGGAATCTCTCCCGTGTCGGCAGCTCCGTTTGGCAGCGCCTTAATTTTATTGATCTCCTATGGTTACGTAAAAATGCTTGGTGGCGATGGCATGACTGCTTCCACCAAATTTGCAATACTCAATGCCAACTACCTAAAAGCTAAACTTCAAGGCTCATTTGATGTACTTTATTCTGGAAAGAACAATAGGGTTGCACACGAAATGATCCTCGACTGTCGTCCTTTTAAAAAATCTGCACATATAGAAGTTACGGATATAGCCAAACGACTGATTGACTATGGTTTTCATGCACCGACCGTTTCTTTTCCAGTTGCTGGCACATTGATGGTAGAACCGACCGAAAGTGAATCAAAAAAGGAACTTGATCGATTTGCGGAAGCCTTGCTTTCTATTAGAAAAGAAATCACTGATATTGAAAATGGAAACCGTTTAGCAGAATTAAGTGTTTTAAGAAATGCGCCACATACGGCACAAACCCTTTTATCAGAAGAATGGGACTACCAATATTCACGACAGCAAGCCGCATTCCCACTTCCTTGGATAAACGAAAACAAATATTGGGTTCCTGTTTCTCGGATAGATGACGCGCACGGGGATCGAAATTTAATTTGCTCTTGCCCTCCTATAGAGGAATACGAAACACACTTGTCTTTACAGGTTGAAGATTAAAGGATATAATCTTCTTGAAGATTGAACGTTACCTTTGATCTAACCATGAAAAAACTTTTGGTCATTTCGTTTTCGCTTTTGTTTGCCTTAGGATTGCATGCGCAAAAATTTAGCGGAACCACTATTGAACAAAGTTTTGCAAATGAATCTAGGGCAATAAACCCACTGCCAAAAGGGCTTATTTTTTACGAAGGTTTTGATAATGTTTCGGTGCCCAATTTACCGGCTGGATGGTCGACATTTAGCGCTGGAGATCAAGGATTTGCTTCTGTAACAGCTGGCACTAAGATTGGACAAACCAATGAAAATGGGTTTTGGCCAGTTCCTCATCATGGTTTTTTCGCTGCAACGAATGACGATGTATGCAATTGCGACAAAAGCATAGATCTTTTGACTTCAAAAGCATTTAATTTATCGACCCAAGATTTTGTAAGAATTGGCTTTTCTGCTTATCAAAATGGTAGCGGCTCACAAACAGCCGAATTGCAGATAAAGGATCACGGTACGGGTTGGATGACAATTTTCACAATCCCGGGAAGTGCCAATTGGGAGACTTATTCAATCATTGTCCCCACCTCATTTTACGATCAGGGATTTCAGTTTAGGTTCCGATACAATGATCATGGTAATTTTGCTTCTGGCTTAGCCATTGACGATGTTTTTCTAGCTAATAAAGCGGCCGATGATTTCCGGTTATCTGAATTCTATAGCATCAAAGGCAATATTTCTGCATCAGGTTATTTGGGACATAGTATGCCGAGATCTCAAGCGCAACACGCACATTTAGAGTTTAGTGCTTTGGTCGAAAACGGCACTTTAAAGCAAAAAAACGCTAGGCTGAAAGTTGAAGTCAATGGCCCCGTTTCCTTTTCTGACACCACAGCCTCGTTCGATTTTGCATCAGGCGATGAAAAGTTAGTTCACTTCAGAAAAAACCTAACATATACACCTTACGATAGCGGTACATATACCCTAACCTCAACTCTGTTAACGGACTCCATCGACAGTAACATTTTGGATAATTCATTTTCATCCACATTTATGGTTAGCGACAGTATTTATAGCAGAACGGACGGCACTTCAGATGGTACCGGAATCTGGATGGTAGACGAGGCCTCTAGGATGGGTTCAGTTTATCAAATTTTTAAATCAGATACCGTCCAAGCGATTTGGATAGGCATTCATCCAACGACAACGGTTGGTGCGCGATTCAAGGTTAAAATTTTTGACTTCAACACATTGACTTCTTCTATTTACAGCAGTTCCCCTGTAGCTATAAGCTCAACAGATATTGGAAAGTCAATAAGAGTCGAATTAAACAAGGTCCTCGACCCTGGTAAATATTTGTTCATTCTTGAATCTGAAACCAATGTTTCAAATCGTTTAGTTATTAGCTCAACTAGTAAGAAGAAATCACCGCATGGTATTTCTTATTATCAAAATCCAGGACAGCAATGGATTCATTTGGCTTATTTCCCGAATTTGAGCTTGGTTTTTCCTGTCGTTGACGAAAATTGCCCTGGACACATTCAAGCAACAGTTAAAAATGAAAGTTGCCAGGGAACCAGCGATGGTCAAATTGAAGTAGAGGCCATTGATGTTAATTTTCTTGCCACCTATTCCTGGTCAAACGGTGCTGGGAATATTGACCATATCGATAATTTAGAAGCTGGTTCATACCAGGTGATCGTAACGGATGGAAATAACTGTATATATAGTCGTGTTTTCAACTTAGAAATTGCTCAGCAAATTGCCGTGAACCCAATTATCGCCTTGGACAGCTGTGGAACTCAAAAAGGAGCAATTCTTCTAAACGCAAGTGGCGGTCAAGAGCCCCTTAGAACATTTTTAAACGGCAACGCCTTCGTTAACAAGATTACTCACTTGAGTCAAGGGCAGTATCCTATAAATATAGTAGACGACAACGGTTGCGATTTCGACACCACGATTAGTTTGCTAGGAAGCAGCCCATTGAATATCGCTGTCGGTATTCAACCATCGAGTTGCGCGGCTAACAATGGAAAATTGTCAGCAACAGCAATTGGAACACCACCTTTCAAATACCTGTGGAACACAGGAGACAGCGTAAATAACATTCAGGCGCTCGAATCTGGAATATATGAACTTACGGTTTCGGACTCAATCAATTGTTCCTCTTCTGTAAAGGTTTTCTTGAATGACTCAAACGCACCTGTTTTAAACCTCCTCAACACCTCTGATGTCGAATGTTATGGTTCGGAAACTGGGAGTTTAGAAATCGGTGCAAGTGGAATTAATTCCCCTTTCAGCTTTGAATGGAGCAACGCGGATACGAGTTATCAATTGGTCGATGTCAACTCGGGTGAATATGAGCTTACCGTAACAGATAGCCTTGGATGTAAGAGTTTTGGAAGTTATTCCATCCAAGAATTGGGTGAACCATTTTTCATTGATTTCATAGAGCAAGGAATTGCCTGCCACAACAACCCAACTGGCTCCATTAAATGCTTAGTTAATGGTGGGTCTAAGCCCTATAGCTTCGCTTGGACACCAAGTGTTTCAACAAGCAACAATATCACTAATCTTTCTGAAGGCGACTATGCGCTAACTATTACTGACAATGAGGGCTGTACTTTGAGTTTCAGTACTAAAGTTTATTCGCAGCCTCCATTCTTCATGACTGTCGATTCAATCTTCGGTGACACCGATGGTGTTTCGAGCTTAGATGCCAGTATATATCTATCTGTCTTTGGAGGTACACCTCCTTATAACTACGCCTGGAGTAATGGGAATCGATTCCAAGATTTAGTAAACGTAGACACTGGGTTTTATTCAGTGCACATAACAGATCAATTCGGATGCTCGCTGAATTATGAAAAATACCTAAGCAACAACCCGCTAGGAGTCGATCAGCTAAGTAGCCCTGAACTTACCAGCACTAAATTTTTTCCGAACCCTGGTTCTATATTTAATCACTTTCATTTGATTTCAGATTTTGAAATCCGCCAAATTGTAGTTAGAGATTTACTCGGCCGCCATGCAAAATACACCTGCGAAATAAATGGTAAATCAGGACAATTAAATTTCTTTTCAGCCGGAGTTCACATTGTCACCGTTGAATTTGAAAACGGATACAGGGAATCACTTCGTTTGATCGTTTTCTGATTTCGGTCGTCCTCTTCCTTCATTTTAATGTGAGCATATTTACAATGTAGCTCTCCAATTAAACTTAAATGTCCGTCAAATTAATATCGACCATAAGCTTGATTGACAAACTTGTGTATTAAATTTGACGTCTATTTTCTATCAGAAATAGTGATATCATTTAAAATACTAAACAACAGATTATGAAGAACAGAATTCTACTTTTAAGTTCGATAATCGTTTCTGGAGCTGTTTTCGCACAGTCTCCAAACAAGAATTTATCGAAAAGTAACCTGGGGGTTACGGACATGCATGCTCCACTCATGGAGACTTCTTACCGACTTGGTGTAGAGGAATCTCCATCATGGACAAGCAAAATTTACAATGACGAACTTGGGTTCGTTATCATGAGCGAAGATTTCGCTGGAGGAATCACAAATGGTTGGACAAACACTTCCCTGTCTAGCGGTCAAGAACGATGGCAGTATAGGGGCACTTCGACTACTCCAAACAACACGGTTGGGTCTCAAGGAGCTTATGCTTCAGGAACAGGCCCGATAGAGTCTACTACAGCAGCTAACGGATTCGTAATTATGGATTCTGACTGGTGGGATAACGGTGGAGTTGCTAATGGAAATGGGCAACAGTCATCTGCAAATCATCAAGCAGCTTTAACAAGCCCACAAATAGATTGCAGTTTGTATCCACAAGTTCTATTGACTTTTGAATCTCATTTAAGAAATTATCAATCTTTCTTTTATGTTGTAGTTACTAACGATGGTTTCGCTACTCAGGATACCGTTTGGAATGGTGAGGATTATTATTCAGTAAACGAAATAAGCCCTGATGTTGAATTCATCAAAATTGATGTTTCAAGCGTTTTAGGCGGTCAACCTGCTGGTCAAGTTCGATTCCTTTACGCATCGAATACAGCCGCTAACCTGCCTGGTTATTATTACTGGCAGTTGGATGATATCGCACTTACAACTCCACCTGATCATGACCTTTCAATAGGTGATGTATTCTTTGATGGATGGGGACCTTTTTTGAGCGATTATCAGTTCAATAACTATTATTCTCAAATTCCAGTGAGACAAGCATCTGCTGACACGATTGTTTTTGGTGCTGCGATCGCTAATTTAGGATCTACTGCTCAGACTAATGCAACTATGAAAGCTACGGTAACCGGAGCTATGAACTTTAGTTCACAAGTAACTCCATTTACTTTCCCTGCTATTTCTTATGATTCGGCTAACGTTGAAAATGGGTTTTCTGCAACTGCTATTGGTAACTATGACGTTTCCTTCGAAGTGAGTGCAGACTCTACAGATGATTTCCCGGATGACAACATCATCGAAGAATCTTTCGCTGTTTCTGAACGATTGTATTCAAGAAATGATGACGTTGTCTCTAGCGGTGTTTACTGGGGAACTGGGAACTATGCTATTTACACACGATTTGATGTATTCACAGTAGATACTATTAGCGGTGTTTCTCTTAACCTATATTATTCAAGCACAAACACGAATTTCCAAACAGCAGCTGGATCGGTTGCAGAAGTTGGCGTATATCCCGTTACTGGATATGACGCAAGCGGAAATATCGTAGTGGATTTTGAAAACCCATTAAATGACGGAGCTAATGTTGCTCAGACCTATTACACAGTGGTAGAAGGCGATCAAAACACAACTGTTATGGTTCATTTTGATAATCCAGTAGGAATTCCAGCTGGAGTTACGGAAGTAATTGCAGGTTATGCAGTTTCTGCAGGAACAATCAGAACTTCAACTAGCGCTGCTAATCCTGGTTTTGGAAATGTTTGGGTTGATACTCAAAACAGCGGAACTATCGCAGGTTGGACGAATACAACGAACCCAATGATCAATATTGAAACTTGGACTGCATCGCTTTGTACTTCAACAACGATAGTAATCGCTGTTGACGCGGATTGCGATAACGTTAACTCTACGGCAACCTTAACTCCAATTGTTACAACAACCGGATCTTCTAATGATTTCACCTATGAGTGGAGTACTGCTGAAACAGATAATGAAATAGTTGTTGATGCAGAAGGTTCTTATAGCATTACTGTTACTGACGGTAACTTCTGTACTGCTAACTATGATTTCAACATCACGAATACTGATATCAACTGTAACCTTTCAGTTGGTGATATTGATGCATCAAGCTTTGGTTTCAATGTTATTCCTAATCCAAACAACGGTACATTCAACTTGGTATTCAATGCCGAGCAGAATCAAGAAATTGAAATACTAGTTCAGTCTGTTAAAGGAGAGATTGTTTATCAAAACAATGGTTCTGTTTCTAATGGCCAAATGATGGACATTAACCTTTCTGGAGTTGCTTCTGGAGTATATATGGTTAAAGTAATTGGAGCTAACAGTGCGTCAGTAGAGCGAATTGTTATTCAATAATCAATTGTTATAGTAATAAAAAAGGGGGCACTTGCCCCCTTTTTTATTTTAATAAACTCTGGCCTGTCATTTCTCTTGGCTTAGGTATATGCATAATTTCCAAGATCGTTGGGGCAACATCAGCTAATATTCCATCCCTAATCTTTCTTTCATCCGACCCTGAAATAAAAATACAAGGAACCAAGTTCGTTGTATGGGCTGTATGAGGAGTTCCATCCGGATTCACAATTTGATCCGCATTGCCATGATCGGCAATTACGATAACATCGTAATGATGCTGTAAGGCCGCATCCACAACCCTTTTCAAACAAGAATCAACTACTTCAACTGCATCAATAATCGCTTTTCGCACCCCTGTATGGCCGACCATATCCGCATTTGCGAAATTCAGGCAGATAAAATCCGGTTCATTTTTAACGATAGCCTCGATGCATTTATCAGCAACCGTAATTGCACTCATTTCAGGCATTAAATCGTAGGTGGCCACCTTGGGTGATGCAACTGTGATTCTTTGTTCCAAATTGAATACTTCCTCTCGGCCGCCTGAAAAGAAAAAAGTCACATGTGGATACTTCTCCGTTTCGGCTATACGTAATTGGGTTCGACCAGTTGCAGAAACAACTTCACCCAGGGTGCCGACCAAATTCGGCTTATCATACATTACATGCACGTGTTTAAATGACTCATCATATCGAGTCATTGTCACGTAATAAAGCTTCCGTTTAACCATCCCAAATTCAAATAGATCTGTCTGAGTTAGAGCTGTTGTTATTTGGCGACATCGATCTGTCCTGAAATTAAAACACAAAACCGTATCGCCCTCATTAATTCTACCTTCTGACGAATCAATTAATACTGGTTCAAAAAACTCATCTGTTAAACCATTTGCATAAGATTGATCAATTTCACTTATGAAGTTTGACGTTTTTAAACCAATGCCATTCACAAGTAAGTCATACGCTTTTTTTATCCTTGGCCATCGCAGGTCTCTGTCCATGGCGTAGTATCGACCTATGATGCTAACAAGTTTCGCTTTCTTTCCCTCAAGGTGAGCCAAAAGATCTATGATGTTTTGTTTTCCATCCCTAGGATCGGAGTCTCTACCGTCCAAAAAAGCATGAACATAAATTCTTTCAATCTTAGACTTTTCCAGCGAATCAATTAGCGCATAGAGATGATCTTGTGACGCATGCACCCCGCCATATCCACAAAGCCCCATCAAATGAAAAGCCGTCCCTTTACTTTCAGTATGACGAATTGCTTTAGTTAAGGTTTCATTGCTACTTATGGCACTTGTTTCAACTTCTTTATTAATTCTGGCAAAATCTTGATAGACGATACGTCCAGCACCAATATTAAGATGTCCCACTTCACTATTTCCCATTTGACCATCGGGCAATCCTACGTGTTCTCCAAAAGTCTTAAGCTTTGCATTTGGATATTGGTTCGCATATAAATCAAAATTTGGAGTATTTGCCAAATGAATCGCATCAGAATCATTGTGCGCTCCTAAACCCCATCCATCCAATATTATTAATGCTGCTTTCTTCATTTAATTCTTTGGTATATTAATTATCACTTTAAGCCCCTGTGGATCGTTCACTTGCGCAAAAACTCTACCTCCGTGTAGTCGAATCAGTTCATGCACTAAAAACAGCCCTAGACCTGTTCCTTTTTGGCTTCTTGTTTCCTCATTTTGTTCGCGATAAAATTTTTGAAAAATTTGTTTCAATCTATCTGGAGACACACCAATTCCAGTATCTGCCACCACTAATTCAACATATTTTGATTCCTCTCGACTGATAAGATAAAGCTTTGACTTTGAGGCATATTTAATCGCATTTTCAATCAAATTTGCCAGAACCATTTCCATTGCATTTTTGTCTAGACTTAATTTTGTTTGAGATTTTAAATCCAAATAAACCTCTATTTCCGCGGCCTTTATCAATCCTTCATAGCGCTTCAATACTGATGTCACGACTTCACCTAAATCAACCTCCTCCGAATACATTTGAATCTTACCTGCATCTATCCTTGATGCCATTAGTATGTTAGAAACCAAGCTTTCCAAACGGTTCAGGTTTGTTAACCCTGATTCCGTCATAAGCATTTGTTGCTCGCTCGTAATACCTACTCGTTTAAGTGTCTGCAAGTTGAGTTTTATAGCAGCAATGGGTGAATTAAACTCATGAGTGGTCGCGAGTAAAAAATTTCGCTCTTGCCTAGCAAGCCCCTGTTCACGTAATAAAAACTTTCGGATGTAAAACGCACCTATGATTAAAAGGGTAAAAAAGACTGTTCCCTCTCCTAAAATCATAAATAACTTTTGATTCAAATCACGACCTGATCCGTCTTCAAGGGCAGGCACAGTAAGGCTAAGTACTTCCGCGTTCAATTCATACAACAAATAACCCCACCAGAGAAATTGAGTTACAACATAGCCCAATAGCACATAGAGAAGGATTAAAGTCGGAGGTGACTTTTTCATCGAACAAAGTTACTTTGTCTAATGAAGGGAAGCTAATGAATGTCCGCTGTATTTCGATTTGCAGAAATAAAAAAAGCGACCGAGGGTCGCTTTTTTGAGGTGGTGCGGGAGGGAATCGAACCCCCGACACAAGGATTTTCAGTCCTTTGCTCTACCGACTGAGCTACCGCACCTTCATTATTGGTAATGTTGCACTAGCAACTCCCATAATGAATAGGGCGGCAAAAGTAAAAATTAAAAAGAACGCAAAACGATATTTTCAAAATTGACATGGTAAATCTTTGTTTAGACATTGGGAATACTCGCACCAAACTTGGTTATTTCAAGGATTCAGTGCTTATAAAGGTTGACACTTTTATGGAAGATTTATCGGTTAACCTCATTGCAGAATACGCAAAACAAGCACCATTTGACCACATGATCATCTCAAGTGTTCGAATTCTAAATCAGGAAATCCTGAAGGAATTAAGTAAGTCGTATAGCGTTATAGTGGTCAATACAAACATGACCCTGCCAATCAAAATAGCCTATGAGACACCAGAAACACTGGGAATTGACCGGATTTGCGGTGCCATAGGAGCTCAATTCTTGTTTCCAAACCAACCTACGCTATCCATTGACGCTGGCACATGCATCACTTACGATTTTGTGGACCAAAACGGGATTTATCACGGTGGGGCAATTTCGCCTGGCATTCAAATGCGGTTGGATGCTATGCATAAATTCACCGGAAAGCTTCCTCAACAAAATTTCTCGGCCATACCTGTAACTATTGGTACAACAACTGCATCTTCCATGCAATTAGGAGTTGGCAAAGCTGCTGTATTCGAAATTGAAGGATTTATTCGTCATTTTTCTCAAGCGCATCAAGGCCTCAAGGTTATCTTAACAGGAGGTAACACGGGTTACTTTGAGCAACAGATTGAAAACACCATTTTTGCAGCCCAAAATTTGGTACTTATAGGTTTAGATAGAATTGTAGCCTATACAATGAAAAACGAATGAACAAGGCACTTATAGTTTTCTTTCTCTCGATCGTATCGCTTGGCTTTGGTCAAACGAATACGTTTTCGCCTTATTCCATTTATGGCCTTGGCGAGCCAACACGAAGCGCTACGACTGCAATGGCCTCCATGGGTCACGCATCGATCGCATTGATAAACCCAACATCTATAAACCCGCAGAATCCTGCCTCATACACAGACGTCAATCGACCCGCATTTAACTTCGATTTAAAAGATGAGATTCTGACTTTGAGCAACAATAGCTCTAGTTCATCATCAAACTCATTTGCGATTCAAAACTTCTCGTTTGCCTTCCCTATTATTAATGATTACAAAAAATTCAAAAGGCGAGCGGGCTTGAGTTTTGGGCTCACACCTTATTCAAACATGGGTTACAACCTTTTCTCGATTGACAACATTCCCGACCTTGGCGATGTTGAATATCGATTTTTTGGTGAAGGCGGTATTAACGCCCTTCACATTGGAACAGGTGTTGATATTTTGGCGAATAAAAAGCGAACTAATGTATTAAGTGCAGGCGTTAATGGCAATTACATGTTTGGTACAATTTCAAAAAACAGAGTAACCCAATTTGGTTCTGCAGCTGCGGCAAGCAATCTGTACAGAGAATCGAACACTGAAATAAGCGATGTGGATTGGAATGCAGGAATAAGGTTCGCTCATATTGACACCCTTATTCGAAAAACGATGATGCCAGACAGCAGCTTTAAATACGAAAAGTCGCTTGCACTCCTCTCAATAGGCGCTATCGTTAGACCTGGGACAGACTTGACAACCTTTTCTGAACGCCTAGAATACTCTTTCAGCGATTCGTTTACCCGACCAAACATTATTGACACATTATTAGCATCGAATATAAGAGGAGTAACCAAGACACCTTTGACATTTGGCGTTGGAATTAGCGCCAATTTTGACAACAAATGGACGCTTTCGGCAGATTTGACTCAAACGATGTGGTCGAAGCTTGAAATTGACGGAGCCAATGCAGGACTTAATGATTCAAGGCGTTTGAGCCTTGGCGCAGAACTTATCCCTGAATACGACACCAAGTCGTTGACCTCCTACATGCGCATTGTTAGATATCGAGCTGGCTTTAGCTTCGAACAAACCATGCTTAACATTTCAGGAAGCCAGCCGCTTCGATACGGGGTAAGCTTCGGACTTGGTTTTCCTTTGCGCATCGCATCAGGATCAACATCCATGTTCAATATTGGCGCGGAAGTTGCTCAAAGGAGAACTCCGGGCTTAAACCTGAGTGAAAATTTCTTTAATATCCATGCAGGATTCACGATAACACCAAACAGGTACGATCAGTGGTTTGCAAAACGAAAATTTGATTGATATAAACTATGATAGATATGAAAAAGAGTGCGCTGATATTAATGGCTTTGTTTTTAACCTCTATGAGCATACAGGCTCAGAAAGTTAGAACTTACACTTCCAACGAAGAAGATAGCATCGCGTGCATTACCGCTTTATCACTTTACATTGAATTCTTCAAGCAAGACAATTACAAGGATGCTATTAGCGGATGGAGAAAGGCCGCGAAAATTTGCCCAAAGGCAACTGAATCACTTTGGATCAACGGAACCAAACTTTATTCAACCTTTATTGACAATGAAACCGATGAAGCAAAGAAGGATTTATTGATCGATACGTTGGAATGGATTTACGATCAAAGAATTGCACATTTTGGAAACGAAGGTTATGTACGCGGAAGAAAAGGTTCTGATATGATCAAATATCGGTCATCTGACCCTAAAGCCGCCTATGACGAATTAAACAAATGTTATGAGCTTGAAAAGTTAAATATGGAGCCCGGAGCAGTTCTTTATTACTACAAAAGTGCTTACGACATGTACCGTAAAAAACTAGCTGAAAAAGCGCTACTTTTTGAATTATACGGTCCGTGCAGCGATGTTGTTGATCATAATAAATCAGGCCCGTTAGCTAGTTCATATGATCAGGCTCAGTCCAATATCGACAAGATGTTTGCCACCGTAGCCGAATGTCCAGATTTAGTCGAAATCTATACCCCACAATTCAACGCAAGCCCAAAAGATGCCGTTCTATTAAAAAAGATTCTAAAGCAATTCGATAAGCGAGATTGTACCGAGGAACCGCTTTATCAAAAAGCTGCGGTGAGTCTATTTGAAATCGAGCCTAGTGCGGATGCCGCATACGCCATCGCCAATGGTTATGCGAAGAAGGAAAACTACTCTGAAGCATTAGGTTTTTATACGAAAGCGGCTGATCTAGCAACTGAAGACACAGAGCTTAAGCTAAAGGCATTAAATAAAGCAGGAAACACTGCCTTAATCATGAAGCAGTTTTCAAAGGCAAAAAGTTTAGCCCTACAGATTTTAAAGATTGCTCCTAACAATGGAGATGCTTATATCATCATTGGAGATGCTTATATGGGCGGAAGAGGCGAATGCACTGGTATTAACGAATGCGAAGATCGATCGGCCTTTTGGGCAGCATATGATAAATATGCTCGCGCCAAATCGGTTGACCCAAGTGTTAGTTCTGCTGCTGACAAGAGAATGGCCACCGCGCGAGAACAATTCCCGAAAAAGGAAGATTGTTTTTTCTACGGTAAAAACGAGGGGCAGACCTATAATGTTGGCTGTTGGATAGGAGAGACAACCACGGTAAGAACACGTGATTAAGGACATCATATATAAAACGATTTACTTCATCCCGATTGCTTTATCTGTCGGGATGATTTTGTTTTCATGCGAGAATGACATCAACGAAATAAACCGACTAACAAATTATGAGAACCTTCCGGTTCAGACAATCATTGACAGTGAAATAAGCTATACGAAGGACACAAAAGTTGAGTTTACAGTACAAGCAGGTCAGATTGATCGCTATCCGGATGTTGAAGAGCCTCATGATGAGTTTAGTCATGGTGTTCGAGTCACAACCTTCGGAAGTGATGGTGAATTTGAGAGTCAAATAGATGCTGAAAACGCATCCAATTTCACAGATAAAAAACTGATGATAGCGCGCGATTCCGTAGTACTGAAGAATTTTGAAGGTAAGATGTTACAGACAGAACTTTTAACCTGGGATGATGAAGCTCAAAAAATATATACCGATCAGTTCGTCAAAATCACAACCCCAACCGAAATTCTTTATGGTGACGGCTTAGATGCTAAACCTGATTTTTCAGAATATGAAATTCGGAATATTAAAGGCAGAATTAAGATAGACACGGAAGAAAACGAAGAAAAATGAACCAGTATCATAAAATAATGGAAAAGTTTTGGCTACTCATGGCCATAGTAAGCTTTGTATATGCTGTTTATAAATCAGGGCAAGCAGGCAATTTTGCTGACACAGCCATTTATTTCTTATTTCCACTTATAGCTGCTGTCCTGTTCTACCTTCGGTATTACGTCAGAAAAAAAGCCGAAAACGAATCGCGTGAAGATTAGATTGATAGTCTAACTTCGCGTTTCTAATCCACATGGACGACCCTTCATTTTTATTGATCATTCTTTCTATTCTGTCGGCCCTTATTTTATCGGCCTTTTTCAGCGGGATGGAAATCGCTTTTGTTACTAGCAATAAACTCAAAATCGAGCTCGACAAGAAACTCGGTTTATTGCCTGCTAAAATTTATTCCTATTTCCTCAAAAATCAAAGTAAGTTCATAAGCACGCTGCTTTTAGGAAATAACATAGCGCTAGTCGTTTATGGAATTTTCATGGCGATGTTGCTTGAAGCGCCAATTGAACGATCACTATATTTTGTTGCTAATGACGCGGCAATTCAGCTTTTGGTCATTCTGATCCAAACAATCATTTCAACGGCAATCATTCTAGTTTTTGCCGAATTTTTACCAAAAATTCTTTTTCGGATTAACCCCAATCACAAGCTCGAAATATTTACCCTGCCAGTAATCATTATTTGCGGACCACTCTTCTCGGTTATCTGGTTGCTATTTTCCTTCTTCTCGTACTTTCTAAAACTGTTCAACGTTTCTTTTGTTGAAAGTGAATATGCTTTTGGGCGTGTTGATTTGGATCATTTTGTAAAAGAGGTCACTTCATCTTCAAATGAAGAATCTGACCTTGACAATGAGTTGCAGATCTTTCAGAACGCACTCGATTTTTCAAGTATCAAGGCCAGGGAGTGTATGGTCCCAAGAAATGAAATTGAGGCGCTCGATTTCGAAGGCTCAATTGACCAGCTGCGACAAACCTTCATAAAGACCGGTTTTTCCAAAATATTAATCTATAAGGAAAGCATAGATAATGTGATTGGTTATGTCCACTCTTTCGAACTCTTTCAGAGACCAGCTGCGATTAAAAACATCCTCAGACCCTTGGCTATTATCCCCGAAACAACCACGGCAGATAAGGTTTTAAAGACTCTTATTGAACAGAAAAAAAATGTGGCGCTTGTGGTTGATGAATATGGAGGTACGTCAGGAATGTTAACGCTCGAAGATATTGTTGAAGAAATATTTGGCGAAATAGAAGATGAGCACGATCAAGAAGAACTCATTGAAATTGAACACTCGAAGGGAGAATACACGTTCTCTGCTCGATTGGAAATCGATTACATAAATGAGGAATATGACCTAAATCTTCCAGAAAATGAAGATTATGAGACACTTGCTGGCCTAATTATCTTTGAAAATGCTGATATTCCTGAAGAGGGCGATATCATTGTTTTGAGCAATTACACGTTAGAAATTAAGAAGGTGAGTCATCATAAAATTGAGGAGGTTTTTATACGCGCCTCAGAAAGCGCAAATTAGCACCCTAGATTCCATCTCAACTCTTATTTTCGCGTCCCATTTTAAAAAAGCTAGTAATCACATGGCAGCAATTGGAACTATAAGGAAACAATCCGGTTTACTGATCGTAATCATCGGTGTCGCATTGGTACTTTTTCTACTCGGAGACCTCTTTAGCGGAGGTTCAAGTTTATTCAACAACCAAGATGTAAGTATCGGGGTAATTGGTGGAGAGGAAATTGATCAGAGAGATTTTGAACTAAAAGTTCGTGAAGCAATCGAGAGCCAATATGGCACCGAAGGTGCTAACGATCAGGCAAAGAAATCAATTCGCGAACGTGTATGGCAGCAATTGATCAATGAGAAAATCCTTCAAAAGCAATACGCTAAACTTGGAATATCTGTTAGCCCTGATGAGTTATTAGATCAAGTTCAGAACACGCAACCGGGTTCAATCTTATATCAGTATTTCAGCGACCCGCAAACAGGTCAAATCATTGAACAATTCAGAGACCCACAAACAGGTGGTTTGGATTCACCAAAGGTGCTTTCTGCGATTGAGAATCTTTTGGCAAGTGAAAATGCACGCGACTGGCTGCCTATTGAAAAGGCAATCAAAGATGATGTAGCCATGAGAAAATACACAGCTCTAATTGGCAAAGGATTGTTTACCACTACAAATGAGGCTGAATCTTTATACAAAGACAAGAACACAACTGCAACATTCAGTTATGTAGTTAAGGAGTTCATGTCGATTCCAGATGAAGAAATTGAAGTTACGGATGCAGACTTCAACGCTTATTATAATGCACACAAAACCGAAACCACTTTCCAAAGCGAAGAAGAAACTAGAAATGTAAAATTCGTGCAGTTCATGTTGACGCCTTCGGAAACTGACCTTGCAGAAATAAACGCTGAATTGGAGAGGTTGAAGCCATTGTTTGTTGCAGATACAGCAGATACAGCATTTGTTGCCGAAAACAGCGAATCAGCTGTTAAGGATATGATCAAATTCTATGACAAGAGAAGTCTTCCTCCAATGATCAAGGACACGATCACCAAAAGTGCAATTGGAACGGTGGTTGGGCCATATCAAGCCGGGAAATCGATGATGATTTCAAAACTATCTCAGATTAAGTTAAGTCCGGACTCGGTACAAGCAAGTCACATACTTATTCGAGTTGATGATGGTGACACGGCCAAAATAAGTGCTGCAAAAGCTAAATTAGACTCACTCAAAACAGTAGCCGTTAAGAAGAAAAACTTCGCGGAGTTGGCCAAAGAATATTCAGACGATTTAGGTTCTGGTGAAAAGGGAGGTGAACTTGATTGGTTTACCAAAGGCCGAATGGTTCCACCTTTTGAAAAAGCTTGTTTTGAAGGTTCCGTTGGTGATATGCCAATCGTTGAGTCCCAATTTGGAGTTCATTTGATCTACATCACAGACCAAACAAAACCAAAAGAAGCATACTTATTGTCTTCAGTAGACCTCATCATCGAGCCTTCGAAGTATACTTCTGATGAAATCTATAAGCAGGCAAGCAAATTTGCAGTTGATCACAATACACGCGAAAAATTTGAAGCGAATGAAGCTTTTGAAATATTAAGTGCCGAAGGGTTGCGAATGGCGGATGATATAGCAGGAGTTATGGGGCCTCAATCCAAAGAAGTGATTCGATGGGCGTATGAATCAGACAATAATGTTGGTGATGTATCTAATCCTTTTGAATTAGAGGACAAAATTGTTGTTGCAATGATTTCTGGAATAACTGAAAAAGGAACCATGTCTTTAGAAATGGCTAAGCCATTTATTCAACCTGAAATTATCAAGGAGAAAAAATCCGAGAAATTCAAGGCTGAATTTGGCACTTACACCACATTAGAGGAAGCTTCACGAAACGCAAAAGCTGACATTCAGAAGGCAAACTCGGTTCGATTTAGCGATGGTTCATTACCTGGCGGTCTAGGTCGAGAAGCAGCCTTAATTGGAACTGCCCTTTCACTTAAAGAAGGAGCTGTTTCAAAACCAATTGTAGGCAACAGAGGTGTTTTTGTGGCTCGACTTGATGTGCTTACACCAGCACCTGAAGGAGGAGACATCAATCAAGAACGAACGGTTTCTGACAACAACAAAGGGGCGAGAGCCGACCGTCAAGCCTATGATGCCTTGAAGAAGGAAGTAGGTGTTGAAGACAATAGAGGGAAATTCTACTAAGAATTCACCTAGGCTTAATACCTAGACGTTTTTGCCGATTAACTTTGCGCGTTCAATGAAAAGAGCGCTGATATCACTATTGTGCCTTGGAAGTTTTTATCTAGGCAAGGCTCAAACTTCGTTTGATCAAGCCCTAACCTCGGTTTCTAACGTTCGTATGACCGTTAACAATGTTGGCACCTTTGGTAATGGTTTTAGAGGTAGCTACGATTTATTGGGTTACCCGTCAGCCGAATTTCCAACTAACTCAGGTATTGAGCATCTATTCGAAGCTGGTATTTGGATCGGTGGTAAAATTGACGGCTCACTAATCGCAGTGTCTACTGCTGCCTACGATCAATCATCTGGATATAGTGCAGGAAAAGCTGGGTATGAATTCAATGGCGAACTAGGTTCAAGCTTGCAGCGAAAATCCACCCTTTTCGATAATCCCAACTTCGCCTCAGACGCTGTTTCACACGAAGATTTTGTGTGTGATTTTTCAGACAAGAACGTCATCGTTCCTGGGACAAGTACAGCCATTCAGAATCACGATAACCCACTTGGCGTTTCCGTTCATTTCGAATCGTACAATTGGAATTATGCCTTTAGTGACTTCTTGGTAATTTGCAACTATACGATCACCAACGAAAGTGACAAAACAATAGATGACGTTTATCTCAGCATGTGGAGCAATGAAGTTGTTCGCAACACAAACATCACACCTGCGGGTCAAGGTGGGAGCGCATTTTACGATAAAGGCGGAAATGGATTTATCGACACCCTGTCGCTTGCTTATTGCTATGACGCACTTGGCGATGTTGGTTTTACCGAAAGTTATGTCGGACATATGTTTCTAGGTGCGGAAGACGCTTCGGGGTTTCGGCATCCAGCAGTTGACTCTTCGCTTAAGCTTAATTATCAGACTTGGCAATTCAACTCATCGGCTTCAGACTTTTTCTTTCCCAACTCTGAAGTGGATCGATATCAGAAACAAAGCACTGGCTTTAACCACCTTCCTTGTTGGACAAATAAGAACTCTACTCATCCAGATTGTGGTGGTTTCCAATCCGAAACCATTCAAGAAATAATTAATCAGCCAGGAAATCGAAGCGACCTCGTTTCAGTGGGGCCTTTTCCATCCTTGGCTCCGGGAGAGGAGATCACCTTTGCATGGGCTTGGATATTCGCCAAGAAAAACGAAGATGGTAAGCCGAATGGTTTAAACAACAAGTTTCAAAAAGCCAACCTCATTGAAAATGCGCAATGGGCTCAATCGGTTTACAATGGGGAAGATGTGAACTTTAATGGGCAATTGGACGAAGGCGAAGATCTAGACGATGATGGAAAAATCACTCGCTTTATTCTGCCCACTCCTCCCGATATTCCCAAGACAAAAATTGTGGCTCGCGATCGAGGAATCGATATTTATTGGACGAACAATGCCGAAGAATCAATTGATCCTATTTCACAGAAGAAAGACTTTGAAGGATACAACATCTATATGACGCAGTTGGGTTCGGATGTGACATCAACCATCGACTTATCTTCAGATTTGAAACTGATAAGGACTTATGACGCGGAAGGAAATGGTAAATTTTTTGAAACTGGATTTACCTCCATTCTGCTGGAAACTCCTGCGACCTTCGAAAACGACACCAACAGCTATGTCTATAAATACTCGCTTGACGGATTAATTAACGGGTGGCAATACGTCATTTCATTATCCGCATTTGATTTAGGCGATGAAGAAAACAACCTCGAATCGCTAGAAAGCTCAAAATTAAGCAACTCCTTTCGCGTCTTTCCAGGCACTACCGGGAATGACGTTTTTAAAGAATATGCTTCTGGGACATCGCAAGTCAAATCACACTTCAACTCTAAATTGAACGACAGCCTTAAAATATATCGACCTTTTGCTTACCCAAACCCTTATTACGCTGGAGCCGCTTGGGAAGGCGCTTCTTCCTTTGAAGAGGACAAAAAAATAAACTTTGCTAACCTTCCTGAATCTTGTGTTATTCGAGTTTTTACGTTGTCTGGTGATTTAATCAAAACAATTAATCACAACAACGGTTACTCTGGAGATGATCAACGCTGGTATAGCACCTATTCTGACCCTTCAAACACCGTTTTCAGCGGAGGTGAACATAGTTGGGATTTACTGAGCGAGGACGCTCAAATCATTGCTAGAGGCACATATTTGTTCTCCGTGGAAGACATTGCCTCAGGAAAAACTTGGAAAGAAAAATTTGTAGTTATTAAATAATCAAAGCCATGAAATCAAACTTACTTCTTGTTATCGCAGTATTCATGCTGAATCTAGCGCAGGCTCAATATCCTGTAGTTAGTATTTCAGACATTCAATATGTCACCCAGGCCGCCACTGGAAATTGTGACGACCAAACCATTTATCTCGGAGATACCGTAATCGTTCGCGCCAAAGTGGTTGCTGATGGTTACGAGTCCGTCCCACAAGGGATTGCAAATGCAGCAACCGGACATAAAAACTTGTGGTTGCAGCAAGGCAATGGCGGACCTTTTAGCGGATTGGATGTTTTCAAAGTTTCATCCATCAATGCTACCGAAGACATACACAACATTCTTGCTGGCGACTCGATCCAAGTTATTGGCGTAATTGACGATTACAACGGAGAAACAGAGCTTGTGCCTCTGGAAGGAAACAGCATAACCTTATTGGGTCAAAACCAACCCATATATCCGACTGTTGTTGACCTAGCTGATATCAATGATGCCGATCGAAATAACCTTTTGCAAACAGGTGAGCAATGGGAAGGTGTTTATGCTGAATTCCATGAAGTTACCATTGCATCTGTCGATTTCTTTTCTGGTGGGTCACGAGTGAGTTTTAATGTAGAGGATCAATTCGGAAATATCATGAATGTTTCCGATCGATTTCGAGTGCAGAAACTTCCAGGTGAAGGGGGAACTTTTGTCGCTCCGAATGTTGGTGATCAGGTTGATACGCTGCGCGGTGTAATTGCGCACAGTAAGAATAACTGCCCCGGATACACGGGACGCGGATACGAGCTTTATCCTTTTTCTGAGGCAGATTATGTCTATGGCGCTTCTGCACCTCGAATTTTCAATATCTCAAGAACACCTACGGTTCCGACATCAACTGATATAGTGAATGTAAGCGCAGACATTACAGATAACGATGGTAATGTTGTTAGTGCGAGTTTGTTTTATGCCACTGGCACGACCGGTTCTTTTTCGTCCATTAACATGACCAATTCAAGTGGCGACACCTACGAAGCTGACATTCCCGCTCAAGCCGATGGAACGCTCATCCGATGGTATATTACAGCCGCAGACGATAGCGGATTGGTCACTACTTTACCAAGTTCAAACCCAGCAACCCTTACGTATTTATATAGAGTTCGAAACGCAGGTTTGACCATTTACGATATTCAATACACCCCTTACAATAGTGGCAATAGCCCATTTGTTGGAGAGTCTGTTTCCATTGAAGGTATCGTAACAGCTGGAATCAATTCCAACGATACGGGTGATTTAGGGTTTGTTTATATCCAACAAGAAAACCAATTGAACTTTGCTGGAATTTGGTTGCAACAAGGCACAAATTTGAGTTCTCTGAACAGAGGCGACAAAGTTCAAGTGGAAGGTATCGTTGCTGAAAACTTCGGCATGACAGCCATTACTGACATTGCATCGATCAACGTAACTGGTACCGGAAGCATTCAGCCACTTGTAGTCAATCCGGATAGTTTTTCCGTTTACAATGGCGGTTCGCATGAACAATATGAAAGCATGTTGGTGCGATTTGAGCATCCAACTGCAGGCCAAAATATTTATATCGTTGAGCAAAACGCAGACGAACAAACAGGGAACAATTACGCAGAATATCGCATTGGAACGGATGAATTCAATCCATCGTCTGGATCTCGAGTAATTGCAGGTCGTCAGGCTGGAAACAGCTCGCTATATGTTTCATACGTGACCGATTCGCTTTTTGAAATTTCAAGCGGAATTATGAAAGTTCCAGCTTATGTGGTAAAATATGGCCACTACATGGAATCAATGACGGGAATTCTTTACTACAGCTTTGGCGATATGAAATTACTCCCAAGAAACAATAACGACATCGTTGGGTATGGAGGCGGTCCGGTTTATGCAAGCGGTTATCCCGCTGAAGACACCGTTTGCTTGGGTGAGAGTGTTGCTTTTGTAAATCGATCCTCAGCTGTTGCCGATCAATTCAGTTGGACTTTTGGAGACGGTGGCACATCTACCGATAAAAATCCAGTTTATACATTCATAAGTCCAGGTATATTCTCTGTTTCCATGACGGCTACAAATAGTGTGGACAATGCAAGTGATATGATTACTTGGACTGATGTCATTCTAATAGACACATCAGAGAACTGTGGACTTGGAATTGAAGACAGACCATCAAAAATCATAAATCTATATCCAAATCCATCGGTTGACTACGTTACCGTGGAGACACTGTTTGAGCGCGGAACCGTTTACAATATTTACATCAAGGATATTCAAGGACGCGAGGCATTCAGAAGGCAAACCATGCGACCAATTGAACACATTTCGCTGCAAGAAATGTCCGTTGGTACCTATATTCTTGAAGTGCGAGGACCAAATCAAGAGCTTATTGAAACGCGAAAAATCGTGAAGCGATAAGCTCCTTTTCCAGATGTCTGACCTGTTTTCAATTTGTCGTTTCCCCTTTCGAATGCTGGCCCTTGCTGCACTCTTGTGCTTGAATGGTTGTGACAAGGGAGAGGACATAGAAAACCAGGCACCTGAAACGCGAATTTCGGTCGAAGCCATCAATTTATCAGGGGAAAACCGACTCAACAGCCTGGTCGAAATCAAATGGTGGGGAACGGATCCAGATGGATATGTAACTGGATATGAATTCAGCTTTGATGGCATCAATTGGCACTATACTTTAGGACAAGATTCTACCTTTCGATTTGCCATCACTGAGGGAAGCGACACAATAGATATTGATTTTTGGGTTCGCTCTATTGACGATCAAGATACGCGAGATGATAGCCCCGCTTATCTGAAGATTCCATTAAAAAACACAGCCCCAGAGGTGACGTTTTTAAATGACTTGATTCCTTCAGACACCGTATTCAACTTATTGACAATAGCATGGAAAGCTACTGATCTTGACGGTTTTTCTTCGATCAAATCAGTGGAGATCCGATTGAATAACGGAGCTTGGTTAAGCTTTTCACCTCGCATGTTGGAAGAAGGAGTGGAGCTCGGTTCTATTATACCTATTGACCCAAATGCAAACGGAAATGCTTCAGCGCATTTTTACAGTGAAATGGGCGATTTAATTGGCACATTGGAATCGTTGGAAATCATGGGCATGAATGACTTGTTCATTCGGGTGGTAGATTTAGCCGGATCGATCAGCCTAGAAGATACCCTAGCTCAATTCTATTTTAAAGGAAAGAGCAGCGAAATGCTACTCATTGGAACAAGTTCAGAAAACCCAAATGCCTTCTATCATTCGAATTTGAATTTGATTGGAGCTGATTTTGATTTCATTGATATGGCGCGAGATGGACGCAAGAATCAACCGAAAATCTGGAACCCATACGTTGAGTTGCTTTTATCTCAATATGAAAAGGTTGTCCTTTTTTGTAAAGATGACTTGGTCACGAATGCTCAAACAAATCAGGACGATATATTCTTAGAATTTGCCGCTGCTGGCATTCAAACCTATGTGAACGATGGTGGAAAAATTTGGATCATAAGTAGTTTGCCCAACCTTCACAGCCCGACCAGTGTACTATACGGCATTCTACCTATGGACAGTTTAAGTTCATCGCCTTTGCCAAGTCAAGCGCGATTACCAATTGATTCCTTAGCTGAAGGATTGAACGGATTCCCAGACTTAACCTCAAATGCCCTCATAACCATTGATCCTTTCTATGTCTCATCTGATGCTGAAGTGATTTACACCGCGCAGTTAACCAAAAGCCTAGGTTGGTATGGACCAGAAGATGGGTGCATCGGGGCACGAAGAAAAATAGGCGGTCAAACTTCCATGGTTTTCATGTCGGTCGATCTGCATAAGCTGAATAAAAACTCGGCAGCAACCCAAGCCCTATTTGACAAAGTGATCAATCAGGAATTCTGATGCGAAAGGCTTCTTCAAATAACCAAAGTGTATCTTGGTCAAGATTCGTTCTTGCAGCCTTGCTTACAATGAGTTTTTGGGTAACCGCCAGTGCTCAAGATGCCCAACTTACTGGAACTATTTCTGATCAAGAGACAGGCGAAACCTTACCTGGAGCGACCGTCATTCTTGTAGGAACTTACAAGGGCGCGAGCACTGACATGGAGGGCAAATACAGCATTACAGGCATCAAGCCAGGCGATTATGCCGTCAAAATATCCTTCATCGGTTATAGCGATAAAATCATCAACGGGGTTCGACTCAATAAGGGCGAAACCAAGGTGCTTGACACAAAGATTTCTTTTCGGTCTAACACTTTATCTGAGGTGATCATTGAAGGAGAACAAGTCATCGATTTGGAAAGCGGGAAGTCAGAGATCAACATTTCGCAAGCGGATATTTCGGAAATGGCCGTTCGAGAAATTCAAGATGTCGTAAAAATGCAAGCTGGGGTGAGTGAAAACCCAGATGGCATTCAAATTCGAGGAGGACGCGTTTATGAAACACAATATGTGGTGGATGGAATTTCAGCTCAGGATCCTCTAGCTGGAACTGGCTTTGGCGTAAATGTATCGTCTTCAGCTGTCAGCAGCGTGACGGTGGTAACGGGCGGTGCTGGCGCTGAATTTGGTGATGGTTCTTCTGGTGTAATTTCCACCCAAATTCGCGAAGGAGGCGATAAACTCGAAGTCAGTGGCAGTTGGTTGACCGATAATTACTCTACCAATCGAAACAAAGGTTCAAGTTGGAACACTGATGTTTGGCAGTTTTCACTTGGAACACCCATTCCTGGCACAAAGAAGAAACTGACCTTCTTTACCACGACTAGTATAGAGCTGACGGACACCTATTTCAGAACCACAGCCAATCAATTGCACAGCTCACTTTTCACAACCAACGACTCGCTGTGGGCGCCAAGACAGGATAATAAATGGTCTAACACCTTTAAACTTGCATATACCATTCGGCCCGGATTCAAAATATTTCTAACCAATCAACATTCGCTAAATATCAATCAAAATACCCGGACCCTTCAAATCGTTGGATTTGACGCAGTGGTAACTCCAGGATTTCAGTATGATTTTAGTGAAGATTTGGACAATGCAACGACATACACCCATCAATCCAACTTGAGTGTTTTGGGTATGACCTATTCCTTTCCTAATAATAAACTTACGGTATCGACCAACATTGGAAGGTTGTTCACCAATTTGCGTGCGGATGCAAATGGTCGTGCATTTCGAAGCGAAACTGTTGACCAGATTTATGATCCTGAATCGATCATCACCGATCCAATAACCATTTTCAATCCATCGGATAATGTAGTTTATGTCAACGCCCCAAATGGTTTGACCAACAATGGCGGCATTTCAACTACTTGGCATGACCATTATGTTCAAGAGTACACCGTTAAAAACGTGGTACATTATTACCCCACAAGCAAATATCACAAATTCACTTTTGGGCAAGAGCACCAAGAAACTCAATATCAATGGGCGGACGTTTCCCGTCCATGGGTCGGAGCGCCTATTCAAATCAATGATTCCACTTTCACGCCTTCGATAAGTGTTGGTTCCAGCAGCGACATTTGGGCGGTAAATGCAGCCGATGGAGGACTTTTCGCTGAGGATAATATTGTTTACAAAGGGATTAATGCCACACTGGGATTACGCATGAATTATTGGGCTTTTGGAAAATTTGTTGACGATGCTGTCAGCAACCCAGATGCGCTTGTGATTGATGAAGTCAGAAATCGATACGAACGCAGGACAATTCCAATACTCGGACGGAGGTTTCAAGCACGATTGCTACCTCGAATCAACGTTTCTTTTCCAGTTACCGAAAACAATGTGCTCTACTTCAACTATGGGCATAGCATGCGATTGCCTCACCCCCGCTTCGTTTATGCCGGACTTGACCCAGTTTATCAGGATCGCGGCTACCTATCTCGACTCGGCAATCCAGATTTAAAACCTGAAACAACAGTGTCCTACGAAATGGGCATTAAGTCGCAGGTGACTAGAAGGCTCGGCATTACATTCACTGCTTTTAATAATGATAAGTACGATTACATCGTTACCCGAACCATTATTATTCAAGACCAAACTGGTCGATTGGTGGATAAAACTACATCGATCAACCAGGATTATGCACGAATCGTTGGACTCGAATTAGGTGTAAATTATCGACTGGGAAAATTCATTCGAACCTTCTTTAATGGTGCCTATCAGGTGGCCACTGGAAAATCCAACTCTGCGGCTGAATCCCTTTTACAAATCAAGCAAACGGGCTTTGTCAACACCACTAAAGAACAATACCTCGCTTGGGACAGACCATGGGATTTTAAGGCTGGCGTGATTTTCTCGGCCGATTCAACTATAAGAATCGGTAAGATTTCATTGAACGGCTTTCGACTTTTTATAAGTGGAACGTATAAATCTGGACTTCGATATACGCCTTATGAATTGACGGGGCAAACGGACATTGGCCGACCAATTTATACACAGATTATCGATAAGCCTTATGCAGAGATTGGTAAAGCTTGGCATTGGGTTGATCTAAAGCTTACGCGTGATTTTATAACGAAAAAGAACAGAGGTGTTTCCCTAAGTGTAGAAGTCAAAAACGTGTTCAACACAAAAAATTCACAAATTGTAAATCCTGTAACTGGTCGCGCCTATGAATACGGAGACGCAGTTCCAGACAGTTGGCGCGATTTGGCCTATCCAAATCCGCTGGATCGAGGCGAACCACCTACCGACCCTGCGCGCTACACGCAAGGACGTCAGATTCTATATGGCATTTCTTTTAAATTTTAATGAAGGCTATGTATACATATCGCTTCATGCTCCTGCTTTCATCAACTTGCTTCGCATTGCAAATAAATGCGCAACTCCTGCCCAACCTCGGTGGTCAACGTGCAGGTATTTCCACCCTTACTTTTTTAAAGAATGATGTTAGCCCAAGAAGTATGGCGCTAGCTGGAGCCAACCTCACGCTTTCCGCTGATGGCATGGCGAGCTTTCATAATCCCGCTTTAATGGCGCAGAATGAGTTAGCTCATTTTGCCATCAATGATTTATCACTTGGAGCAGGAATTCAGCAAGGTTATATATCCGGTATCGTGCCTTTAAAGGCTTCCACGAGTGCATTCGGTTTAAATGTCAATTACTTGTCTAGCGGATCGATGAAAGTAAGGACTGAATTTCAACCCAATGGAACGGGGCAATTATTCTATTCTAATCAGATGGCGATTGGTTTAGCTTACGCAAAAAAACTTTCGGATCGATTCAGTTTTGGCGTGAACATGAAGTATATATATGAGCAAATGGCTCAATATAAAAACCATACAGTCGCGGCAGATTTAGGCTTTCAATACACCACGGATGTCAAGGATTTGAAATTCGGAATCGTGGTCAAAAACTTTGGCGGCAACTCTGCACTTAATGGTGACTTTCTTGAAGTTGATTTTAACCGAACGGCAGTCAATTTGGATAAATATCCGGTGCCTACCGTATTTCGATTGGGCGCTTCCATTAAACCAATCGATAAAAACGATCAATCGCTTATGGTTGCGATTCAATTGGAACACCCGAACGACAACAGCGAAAACATTCGAATTGGCGTGGAATACGCTTATTTAAATCTAATCTTCCTTCGAACTGGTTATAAAATCAATGTTTTGGGTCAAAAAGCACCAACATTCGGAGCTGGTTTTAAACCTAAATTGGGAAGGAATGCGCTCATGGTCAATTATGCGCTGAACATCACACAATACCTTGGCAACATTCACTCATTTGGTATAGACGTAGGCATAAACACAACGAAAAGAGAATGAAAGGATATATTGCCATAACATTAATGTTCTGTTTCGGTTTGGTCGGATGTGAGGGCTTTTTCGGTAAAAAAACCGACCTTGAGTTTATCGATGCGCCCATTTACACCAATAGAGCTGTTGCATATGTGCCGATTCAACCAATAATAGAGGGTTTTTTAAGTCCTTCTGATGTTATCGCTGGTTACGATGGTTTGATCTATGTTGTCGATGAGGGTTCGTCAGAAATTATTGCATACGACCAAGCTGGTCGCGAGCAGGGTAGATACGTTTTACCTGGTGTTACCAAAATAGCCATGGACAGAAGACTTAACCTTTTGGCCATCGGCACATTCGATACGGTAATCAATGAGAAATCTTACACGCTTTCAACCTTATATCGATTAGACTTAAACGGTCCTTTAGGGTTTGGCATCAATCATTCGGTTATTACCAAAAAAATGGTTCATCCCTATTATTTTAAATCAAGCTTCAGTAGCGTGGATGCAGAGGTAAGGTTCACGTCCATTGATGTCATGGCAGACAATCAGTATTATGTCTCACGAACCGGTCCTCGCGACAACGAAAACCAAGTTGGCGGACCAGACGATGGCTTGATCATTTTTGATGAAGCTGACCAATACGTTTCGAATGTATTTGTATCGACTAACACAGGTTTTTATCGAGGTTATTTCAAATCTCCTCTTTGTGTAACCAGCTATGCAAAGCCGGTTCAAAGCCCAAGTGTGAATGAATCCAAAGACTTTTTTGTAGCTATGGCTGACCCCTCAGTTCCTATTAAAGTGCAAGCCATTCAATTCAATGAATCCGAATTTGGCTCATCGTTTACCGTGAAGTTTTTGAATTTTAACGACACAAGTGAGGCGAACGACTTCTTATATCGACCAGGAAGGTTTGAAAGTCCTTTGGATATGACACTCACTGGCGATGGGACAAACTACTTATTTGTCATTGAAGGCGATTCACTTTTTCAGTTTACCACCACAGGGAAAGAAGGAGTAAATCCACCTCCTGGATCAAGCGCCAAAAAGAACATCATCGCCTCATTCGGGGGGACAGGTCAAGAGGCCACACAATTTAACAAACCCAGCGCTGTCGCCTATCTCGATAAAATCGTCTATGTCACTGATCGCGGCAATGGCCGATTGTTGCGATTTAAACTGACCACCGATTTTGACTAGAATCACACTTACATTCCTGTGCATCTTTTGGTCGTTGAGTGCATCAACTCAAGACGAAATGCCTAGACATGTGCACCAAGCTGGGGTTGATTTAAATTTTTCTGAGGGTATTTCCTATCCAGATTTTCGCCTGTTAAATCTTATTGCAGATGATGAATACATCGGTAACGCTAACGCATTTTCTGCCGCAGGTGGTCTTGGCTACTCCTATTCATATCGGGTCGTCTCTGGTGGCAAAATCCGTCCTAGTTTTCAACTAGGGGTGTTGCGAATCTTGCGCTTTAAGGAATATGAAATTGTAAGGAAGGATTTAAGCTTTCCGAGCTCTTCGTTAGCTCCTGGATTGTATTATGGAAAAGCGGGACTAGGCGTTAACTTCTTTCCTTTTTCCAAACCATTGCTCACTATTTTAGGAGTAGGTTATAGCTTAGGCACTCGATTGGACGGAAAGCTCTTAAAGTTTTTTGGAAACACGAACGGTGCGAACGATTCCGATTTAATTCCAGCGTTGCAATTATCCCTATTGTTGGATATGCAAATGACATCGAAAACCGGCTCAACCTTGAGAACGTACAGTACTGTTTTTTCCTATACCATTTCCGACCTTCAATTTAACACCTTCAATTACGGTATAATCATACCCTTCATTTACAAAGCCTCATGACAAAGTTTTATTCCTTTCTGATTCAAATGATCTTTGTGTCGGCCGCGTTTGCGCAAACTAATCTGCCGACATCCTTTGATTTCGCCACTGCTCCAGCTACGCTACCTGTTGGTTGGACAACAAATACTACGGCCAATTATTCTTCTGGGCTGAATGATTTATCTGGCGGTACGAGTCGGGCAGGAAAACTTCAATCAACCGCACATTATTTCGCTGTTGAGTTTTATGATGAACCAGGGTCGGTGAGTTATTATTTAAAAAGTTACGGTACGGCTTCATTCATGGGAACATTGGTGGTTGAAGAAAGCGAAAATGGCAGCACTTGGACGAACTTAGAAACTTACGGCAACAATGACTTTACTGATTCTTGGACGCAATTCTCGGTCACTCCCGATCCTGATTCGCGTCACATTCGAATAGTCTTAACCAATAAAGTTTCGGGCACGAATGCAGGATTGGATAATATGCAAATCACCCAAAACATCACGCCTGTCCAAGAAATGAATGTTCAATTTGAGGATAACAACGTTCCGCATACAACTTCGATCCAATTTGCCGAAGCGCTGAGTTCAACATTGTCCGTCAAATTGGGTATTGAAAATTTAGGAACGGCCAATTCGCTGATTGTGGGTGCATCAAGTTTCAGCGGTCCAGCTGCGTCTGATTATAGCGTTGCTTATTCGCCCGACTCAGTGTCATCACAATCGAACGATACAATGATCATCCATTTCACGCCCAGCGCAATGGGCAACAGAACAGCCCAAATTTCTATAGCTAACAACGATCTAAATGAAAATCCATACATCATTAACTTAAACGGAGTTGGAGGTCTTTCGGCAAGCGAACCAACGTCAAGCCCAAGTTCACATAACATCGCATATTTAAAGACTTGGAAAATAAATGCAAGTGTTGAAGACGTTGGAGCCGATGGATATTTGGTGCTATTTAGAAAAGGCGCAGCCGTAACGGATGTTCCTGTTGATGGAATATCATACACCCGTGGTGAAGGCATTGGCAGTGCGAAAGTTGCTAAGTCAGGAAGCGGCACTTTCTTTCAGATTCGATCGTGCGAAGCAGAAACAGATTATTTCATAAAAGTATTTGCATTTAATGGATCGGGGTCGCTGACCAATTATCGCACTTCAGATCCGTATGAAGTGGTGATTGGCACTCCAGTCGCTTCAATGAATAACAGCAATTATTGGTCTGGATTGGATGAGACTAACACGAATTTCGTTGATGACTTATACGATGCGATTAATCCACACAATGTTCGCTTTTACAGCAATTACGATGAGGACATGGTGGCCGGCTATTTAGCTCGGGACACCACAGGAGGGCAAGAAGTGATGACTTGTGTTTACAGCAGTGTGAATGTCAGTTTTGCGCCTCCTTTTGATTGGACGAGCACAAACATGAATCGTGAACATACGCTTCCTGCGAGCTGGATGCCAACAGCCGGGAATTCTGGCACTCCCGAATACCAAGATTTTCATCATTTATTTCAAACCGAAGCAACGGCAAATAGCCAACGAAGCAATCGGCCACTCGGGAATGTGGTGAACGTTACAAGCAGTTTTGGCGATGGAAAAGCGGGCACAGATAATTCGGGAAATGGGGTTTACGAACCTCGAGACCAGCAAAAGGGAGATGCTGCTCGCGCCATTTTTT
Organism: uncultured Flavobacteriales bacterium; assembly: GCA_943788145.1. GTDB lineage: Bacteria > Bacteroidota > Bacteroidia > Flavobacteriales_G > Salibacteraceae > SHAN690. The sequence continues at coordinate 125,463 of CALSPD010000013.1, read as the reverse complement.
ATATGATGACGGCCTATGGTTGGAATCAAGCCAATTTACAAACTCAGGGTTCGGACCAAAAAATGGGCGTCCTCTTGAATTGGCATTTAAATGACCTCCCTTCAAAATCAGAGCGAGCTAGAAATGATTATATCGATTCCTTACAGCATAATCGAAACCCTTTTGTTGATAGTGCGCATTGGGCATGTTACATCGATTTTAAAACCATGTCGTACATAGCTGAGCCAGATAGCCAATGTTTAGCCATGACCGGTATTTCGATTCAAGAACCTGTTGATACAACGGACACTTCCACGTATGTCGAGCGCATTAGAGTAGAATCCAAATGGGTTATTTCACCCAATCCTGCACAAAACAACGTATGGATATCGGGTGGCTCTAACACCGATGTAATGGTAGAGGTCTCGAACTTAAATGGCCAAATTGTTCTTCCTTTAAATCAAGGCCGAACATTAGACTTAAGCACATTACCTAATGGCATTTATTGGATTTCAATTCGAGAAATTGAAGGACGAGAATCGGAATTTCACTCGATTATTATTCAGCGATAAGGAAGTCTCGCACTGCTTGAACAAATTCTTGCGGCTTTTCAGCGTGCAACCAATGTCCAGCGCCATCGATCGTGATCAAATAGGCATTCGGGAAGATCAATTTAATATCGGGCCAGTCTTCATCTAGGATGTAGTCTGATTTTCCACCTCGAATGAAGAGGGTCTCTCCTTCAAAGTCGAGTTCCTCCATGGGCTCCCCTACCTGTTCAATCTGATCAGAAAGAACTTTTAAATTGAAACGCCAATCGAAGCTATTTCGATCTGGATGATACAAGCTCTTCGCTAAAAACTGACGCGTAGAAACATCTTTCAAATAAGCTTCCATATACTGGTCCGCCTCCGTTCGCCTCTCTAGCTTTTCTAGTGGAACGGCATGTAACGCAGCAAATACGCTTTGATGATGAGTAGGATAAAACTTTGGCCCTATGTCAGCGACTATCAGTTTATTTACTCGTTCTGGAAAATGCTGGGCCAACTTCATAACTACTTTTCCGCCCATCGAATGACCCAATAAATGTGCCCTTGAAAGCCTAAGGTCATCCATCAATTCAAGTACATCATTCATCATCGCTGAATAATTATGCTCTTCGCTATGCGGTGAATGACCGTGATTTCTCAAGTCAACTAGGATAACTTGAAAACTATCTTGGAGCAACCGTGCTGGTGCTTGCCAGTTATCAAGCATACCGAGCAGACCGTGTAGAACGATGACAGGTTCGCCTTCGCCTAGAACTTTATAATTCAATTTCATCCCAGTTTGGCTAAATACATTTGAATGGTGTTCTCTAGCCCGAAGTATAAGGCATCTGAAATCAGCGCATGCCCAATCGAAACTTCATCAAGATATGGAACTTCTTCCGCGAAGAATTTCAAGTTCGCTAGATTCAAATCGTGTCCTGCATTTACTCCAAGGCCTAGTATATGTGCTCGATTTGCTGCAATTGCAAACGGTTTAACAGCCTTAGTTTTATCCGGATTAAAGCCTTCTGCATAAGGTTCGGTATAAAGCTCTATACGGTCTGCGCCAGCTTCGGCAGCAGCTTCGATTATCCCTAAGTCTGTACCCGTAAATAAGGAAGTCCGAATACCATGGCTTCTTAGCTCCGCTATGATTTCTTTTAATCGCGCTTTTTCTTTTATCGTGTCCCAACCAGCATTGCTGGTAATGGCATCAGGGGCATCCGGAACCAGCGTAGCTTGAGTTGGTTTATTTTGAATGACTAAATCGAGCCAATCACGACTTGGATAACCTTCTATATTAAACTCGGTTGTGACCAACTTTGAGAGTTTTCTTACATCTTCATAGGTAATGTGCCTTTCGTCAGGCCTTGGATGTACTGTAATGCCATGCGCTCCAAATTGTTCCGCTCGACTGGCCGCTAATTGAACATCCGGATGCTGACCACCTCTAGCATTTCTAATGGTGGCGATTTTATTGATGTTAACACTTAATTTAATCATCTGCTTTTATGTTTGATGTTTTACGAAACCGACCTATTGAATAGATAGAATCAAGGCATCGGCTCGAAAAAAATCATGTAGGTTTGCCTGCAAATGAAGGTAATTAGCCGTCTTTAAGAAGAAAGTCAAGTTTAAAAATGTTAGCAGAGGAATTAATTGTAGACAACATCCCGTCTCTGAAATCTACAGACACGGGAGAAAAGGCACTTCGATGGATGGATGATTACAAGGTCACACACCTATGCGTGCTCGACAATGGAAATTACTTAGGTGTTCTTTCGGAAAGTGATGTGTTAAGCCTTAATAATTTGGAAGCCCCGTTAAGCAAGCACAGGGATCTGTTGAACCCCATTTTCGTTAAACGTAGTCAACACATTTTCGAAGTAGTTAAGGTGGTCAATGACCATAAATTAACGATGGTTCCCGTGTTGGATGGTGACGACCACTATTGTGGATCGATCACTATGGGGCAACTCATGGAGATCATTGCAGATATGCCAGTGGCAAACAATATTGGAGCTATCATTGTGCTCGAACTGAACATAAACGACTATGCCTTGAGTCCAATTGCAGCTATCATTGAAGAAAATGGGACTAAAATTCTAGGAACGTTTATTACATCGCATGAAGACAGCACTAAAATGCAACTGACTATCAAGGTGAATAGAACTGACATTCAAAGCATCTTAGCATCGTTGTTGCGCCATGAATATGTGGTTCAGGTTTTTAATAGCAATGAAGGTTCTGAGGAGGATCTCAGAGATCGTTTCGACTCCTTAATGAATTACTTGAACGTATAGCCTTGAAGGCTTTTCGATACATTTTACTTTTCCTATTTTCAAGCCAATCGCTGGGAACGACTGCACAGTCAATGCTGGTTGATAAATTAACCGTTAGCGGAAACCAACGAACCAAAAGTTTTGTGCTGCTTCGTGAAGTGCCTTTTAAAATCGGTGATAGCATAAAAGTTGCTGAAATAGAATCTTTAAAGAAGGAAGCAATACGCAACATCACTAATACCGGATTAACAAACTTCGTTGAAGTTGAATTCATCACGTCCGATTCACTGACAACTCAATGCGCCATCAAGGTCCTAGAACGCTGGCATATTTGGCCAAATATTCTGTTCTCTCTGGCAGAGACTAACATTAACAGTTGGTGGGAAAACAAAGATTTTGAGCGAGTTAACTATGGTTTTTCCATCGATGACTACAATTTTAGAGGCCGAAAAGAGAAGCTTTCAATCAACTTTCAAAATGGTTGGAAAAGAAAAATTGGCTTGAATTATAATATTCCTGGTCTCAACAAGTCACGGACATTAGGTGGAGGGCTAGAATTATATTATGCCAATAATAGAGAAGTAAACCATCAAATAAAATTTGATACTGAAGAGTTTAACAGGCGTGATTTTTTGAAGACAAAAAGATTCATTCAAGAAGAAATTGTAACCAAAATAAAACTTGAATACAGGCCTAAGTATCTAAATACCCATCGGTGGACAGTCGGGATGGAAACCATAATAATTGACGATACCGTTAAACTGGTGAATCCAAATTATTTAGCAAACGGAAACACAAGGTCGCAATTTCTGTACTTGGGATATGGCTTCAGACGAGAGATGCGTGATAATCGTGCCTATCCTTTATCTGGTTACATCATCGATGGAAGTTTAGATCAGAGTGGGCTCGGCATCTTAAACAAGAATGATGTAAAGCTAACCGAAGCGAAAATCACAATTAACATGCATCATCCCATTCAAGGCAGATGGTTTTTTGGGCATGGGTTAAAGGCTAAAACGACTTTGCTGGGGAAACCGCCTTATTACTTTCAACGAGGCCTAGGATATGGCAATAATTACATCAGAGGATATGAGTTGTACGTAATTGATGGGCAGCACTTTCTTTTGTATAAAAGCAATTTAAAATTTCAGGTAATTCGAAAGCAAACCATTGACCTTCAAACGCTTTTTCAACGATTCGATAAATTCCACTATTCCTTATATGTAAATGTATTCGGTGATGCCGGTTACGTAATCGACCAGATTAATGCTGCTGTAAACCCACTAGCCAATACCATGCAATATGCTTATGGCATAGGGATCGATTTTGTCAGCTATTATGATTTTGTACTTCGATTAGAGGGATCAATTAATGCCCTCGGCCAACCTGGTTTTTATATTAATTTTCGCAATCCAATCTAATGAAACGAATAGCCATATATGGGCGGCAATTTGGCGAAGGCCATTCCGAAAGGATTGCACAGTTCTTCGAACTCCTAGCCGATAGGGACGTTACTTTTTCAGTCTTCGGGCCCTTTCTTGATTTTTTAATCGAATCGGCAGGCATAAGTCTCGCGAATTCTCCGTCATTCACAAAAGCAACATTTAAGGCTGAGGAATTTGATGTAATGATTTCGATTGGTGGCGATGGAACAATGCTGGATAGCACAACATTCGTAAGTGATTCAGGCCTACCTATGCTCGGTATCAATACTGGTAGACTCGGGTTTTTATCGAGTATCAATTTGGATCATATAGAGGAGGCCATTGATCAACTTTTGATTGGTGCCTTTATGATTGACAAGCGCAGCGTCATTAAACTTGAAACCGATGCCAAAATATTTGGAAATGAGAATTTCGCCCTTAATGAACTAACTATTCATAAAAAGGATACGCAATCCATGATTGTAATTCATGCTTACGTTGACGGTAAATTCCTCAACACATATTGGGCCGATGGATTGATCATTGCCACGCCTACGGGTTCTACAGCCTATTCATTAAGCTGTGGAGGGCCAATCATTTTGCCAAGCTCATCAAATTTCATCATAACACCTGTCGCTCCTCATAACTTAAATGTTCGACCGGTGCTTATTTCAGATCAAAGCGTGGTTACCCTTAGGGTTGAAGGTCGAAGCGATAACTTTTTAATTTCAATGGATTCGCGATCCAATTCTATAGATGCCGAAACTGTGTTAACACTAATGAGACACAACTTTGACATTAACCTTATTCGTCTCAAAAATCATAGCTTCCTGAAAACATTAAGGAATAAGTTAAATTGGGGATATGATAAAAGGAATTGATCTACATTATTTTCAGTGAATCAAACTATTATATTTGCGGCTCGACTTCGCTCGGAGATGAGAATATTAAGCCTACTAATCATAACCACCATACTCTTCTGCACACAGGAAAGTCAAGCCCAGCGATGGAAAAAGTATCGTCATGAGGTTTTGTTCGGTGTGGGTGCCACTAGTTTCTTAGGTGAACTTGGAGGTGGAGCTGGTCCAGGATACAACCTTTTTCTTGATTTTGACGGAAAATCAAGCCGATATCTACTCACCGGTGGCTACCGTTACAAAATAGCTGAAGTGGCTAGCGTTAGAGGAAACCTAACTTATGCAAGACTTTCAGGCTCTGACGCATATGCTGGAGACGTGCACCGCCAAAGTCGAAATCTGTCATTCCGATCTCCATTAATCGAACTTTCGGCTGTAGGAGAAGTTTATTTCATTCGGGAAAAGCTTAACAGCCGATATAAAGTTCGCGGTATTAAAGGAGCATTAGGAAGCAGTTTAAGCGCCTACCTATTTGCAGGGGTTGGTGGATTCTTTTTCAATCCAAGAGCGAAATTTGTCGGCAACGCGACCTATCCTGGGGATAACAAATGGTATAGCCTTCAACCCTTAGGAACAGAAGGGCAAGGACTTGCGGGAGGAGAAAAAAAATACAGTCGGGTAAGCATGTGCCTTCCAATTGGGGTTGGAACTAAGATTAATATTTCAAGAACCTTAGCGGTTTCCTTGGAATATGGAGTCCGTTATACATTTACTGATTATATAGATGACGTAAGTACTGTTTATGCTGACCCAGCTCTAGTTGCCGCAGCAAACGGAAATAAAGGGGCCGCAGCAGGCTACTTTGCGAATCCTTCAATACCTGTTCAAGATGGTGATCAGATCATTTATAAAGGATCTAAGTGGTTCATTGGCGAACAAAGAGGGAATCCATTATCTAAAGACACCTACATGTTTGCAGTGTTAGGTCTGAATTACAAGTTTGTTTCCAAGAAAACAAATAGACCGAAATTCTAAATCCACACGAATTTTACTCTTTCATCGTTCTTGCGTTGTGAAAAAAGCATGGTTGTTTATTGCACTCGTTTTTGTTGCATTCAGTCTCAATGCCCAAAAATCGGGTGATCGCGATTGGGAAATAGGTGTGAACTCTGGTATCTCTTGGTATAATGGAGATTTGAACCCAACTAAATTTTTTGGATCGGATTATTATCATCAAGCCATCGGAGTTTCACTCCGAAAAAACTTAAACAGACGATTTGCACTTAGGGGGCAATTTATTTATGGTCGATTGAGCGCTAATGATCAAGCATCGAAATCATCTTTTCAGCTAAACAGAAACCTAAACTTTTCTACCCCGATTTACGAATTGAGCTCAACGATTGAGTTTAATTTTCTAGAATATGATCCGCTTATCCGGAAATATCAATTCAGCCCATATTCGTTCATTGGGTTGTCAATTTTCCGGTTTAATCCTGAAACAGAAATCGAAGGCAGTGTTTATGAATTACAGCCTTTAGCAACCGAAGGCAAAAGCTATTCATTAGTTTCAGTAAGCATTCCGTTTGGATTCGGATTCAAGTGGGCAATTTCAGACCGCCTATTATTTAGCGCAGATTGGGGCATGCGAAGATCGTTCACAGACTATCTTGACGATGTCAGTCAGTCATATCCTTTAAAAGGCGAATTAACTGGATTATCAGAAAACATAAGTGATCGCAGCTTAGAGCAATCGGGGCCTGACGGCACGAACTGGGGAACTCAAAGAGGCAATTCACAAACTAAAGATTGGTATTCATTTGTGATGGCTGGTCTTTCCTTTAGAATAGGTCCAAAGAAAGGCTCCTGTAAGCACATAGGTATTTAATATCTTCGCGCGCTTATATCGCCCGAAAGATATCTTTCAGCAAGATGAATTTAGAACACCAATTAGATATTGATAATATCCCTCAACACATTGCCATCATCATGGACGGCAATGGCAGATGGGCAAGTAATAAAGGGAAGGCGCGAATCTTCGGGCACAGAAATGCCCTCGAAGCTGTTAAGGATGCGACTGAGACCGCGGCTCGAATCGGAGTAAAACACTTAACGCTTTATGCCTTTTCTACAGAAAACTGGAAACGACCTCGGAGAGAGGTGAATGCCTTGATGGAATTATTGGTTTCAACAATCAACAAAGAAGTCAAATCTCTCAATGAAAACAACATTCGATTAAAAGCCATGGGAGACCTAAGTTCCCTCCCTGATGTAACTTATAAAGGGTTACAGCGTGGTATAGAACTTACTCAGAATAATAAAAGAATGGATTTGACACTTGCGCTTAGTTATAGCTCAAGATGGGAAATATTGAATGCAACAAAAACGATAGCGAAGAAGGTTGGAGAAGGGAGCCTGAAATCGGAAGATATAAATGAAGAACTGTTCTCCTCATTTTTATCTACGAATGGAACTCCAGACCCTGAGTTAATGATTCGGACTAGCGGTGAAATGCGCCTTAGCAATTTCCTATTATGGCAACTCGCTTATGCTGAATTGTATTTCCTAGAAAAGCTGTGGCCAGACTTTAGAGGGACAGATTTAGTTCAGGCCGTCCTAGACTATCAAAACCGCGAACGCAGATTTGGCATGACCGGAGAACAGGTGAAAGAAACCAAATGAGAAAACTCTTCCTATCCTTAACGTTATTAATCGCTGTTTACTCAATTCCTAGCTCACTATTAGGGCAGGTAAATCTGGGTTCTGGATCGAATATTTCGTACTCAAATCCGAAAGAATACGAAATTGCGGGAATAACGGTAGAGGGGACAAAAAACCTCGATGAAGGAGCAATTCGCTTGTTATCTGGACTCGCAATAGGTGACGTCATAGATATTCCTGGAGAAGAAACGGCCGAAGCCATCCGGAAACTATGGAAACAAGATTTATTCAGTGATGTACAAATACTATCCGATCGAATTGATGGGAAAAAAATATACCTCATTATTCAAATTCAGGAACGCCCGCGTCTCTCCCGTTTTAGATTTGAAGGTAAAGTCACAAAATCTGAAGCTGACGATATTCGAGAGAAGATAAACCTCTATAAGGAGAAAATTGTAACCGAAAACCTACTCATATCAACCCAGCAGAAAGTCTATAATTTTTACGCTGACAAGGGCTTTCTGAATGCTACTGTGGACATTCGTCAACAGCCCGATAGCATTTTCAGGGACAAAGTGGAACTGTTCATTACTGTCGATAGAAAGAAGAAAGTTCGAATAGACCACATCCAAATAACAGGAAATTCATTTTTCAATGACTATCAGCTAAGAAGAACGCTCAAGGAAACTAAGGAAAGAAGTGTTTTCAAGCCTTTCTATGATTTGGATACATTAGGATTAACCTTATGGAGACAACTTTGGAATGACAGAAAGACAATGCCCCTTACAACCCTTCATTACGGATTTGACCATATTAAAATCAAAATCTTCAAATCTTCAAAATATCTTGAGAAAAACTTTAACGGGGACAAAGAGCTTATCATAGCCAAATACAACCAAAAAGGTTTTAGAGATGCGAGAATCCTTAAGGACAGCACGTTCACGACTGGCGAACATTCCATTAGCATAGGGATGCACCTTTCCGAAGGTGATCAATACTATTTCAGAAACATCAAATGGATAGGCAACACAAAGCACACTTCGAAGGAGCTTACGGATAGATTAAGTATCAAAAAGGGTGACATCTACGACCCGGCCAAATTAGAATCACGGTTGTATATGGATCCTGCTGGAGGAGACGTGACTTCACTATATATGGATAATGGTTACCTCTTTTTCCAATTAGATCCAGTAGAAATTTTAGTAGGACGTGATAGCATCGATTTGGAAATTCGCATGTATGAGGGTGGGCAAGCGACCATCAATCGAGTATCGGTTTCGGGCAACACAAAAACAAACGATCATGTGGTTATGCGTGAATTGTACACGATGCCTGGTCAATTATTTAGTCGAGCAGACATTATTCGTTCTCAACAACAGCTAAATGTTTTAGGGTTCTTTGATCCAGAAACCATGAACGTGATCCCGACACCTGATCCAGGCTCTGGAACAGTAGACATCGAATATGTGGTGTCGGAAAAACCAAACGATCAATTAACCCTACAAGGTGGTTATGGTGGCGGCATATTAGTCGCAACGGTAGGGGTTCAATTCAATAATTTCTCTTCTAAAAATATTTTTAAACCGCGTGAATGGAACGGACCATTGCCTTCAGGAGATGGGCAAAAATTAGGTGTGAGTTTCAACACAAATGGTCGACAATATCAAGCCTTTAATGTGTCGTTCACAGAACCTTGGCTAGGTGGCAAGAAACCAACATCCCTTTCAGTAAGTAGCTTTTATTCGTTCTATACCCTAGGCGCGAACAATAAGAAGTATGTAGTTACGGATGCAGGAAAAATCTTCAACATCGATCGTTCTTACTTCCAACGAATGGGACTGACGGCCCAATTGGGAAATAGGTTAACGTGGCCCGATAATTATTTCAGTCTGATTTTTGAAGCGAGTGCGCAACAATACACCTTACAGAACTACAATCAATTCTTCTTCCAAACTGGACAAGCTTATAATTTTTACGGGAAGTTCATTCTATCAAGACGTTCTATTGACGACAACATTTTCCCAAGTATGGGATCAGATATGGCATTCTCAGGCCAGTTTACTCCGCCCTACTCACTCTTAAATGGAAGAGACTACACCAATTTAGAAGCTGCAGATCGCTTCAAATTTTTAGAATACCAGAAATGGAAATTTTCCTGGGCTTATTATACAGGCTTAATTGGCAAACAACGAAAACACAAACTCGTACTCTATACGAAAGTTGGATTTGGAGCTTTAGGTCACTACAATCGCAAAGTAGGTAGTGTTCCATTCGAACGATTCTATTTAGGTGGTGACCCATTTTCTACGACTGGTATCGCATTGGGCGGTATCGATTCACGAGAATTCATATCCTTGAGGGGGTATGGCGGAGGAGGCCTTTCCCCGACAAACGGTGCGACTTTGATCAACAAATACACTATGGAACTCCGATATCCGTTTTCACTAAGCCAAAGCTTCACAGCCTATGGCCTAGCTTTTGCAGAAGCCGGAAACAGTTGGTCAAATTTCAAATCATTTAATCCCTTCGATGTGTATAAATCAACCGGTGTGGGCATTCGTATTTTCTTACCAATGTTCGGATTGTTGGGTGTAGATTGGGCCTACCGTTTAGACGACACCACTGGTCGTCCAGATATTAATTCCGGTCTCAATGCACAGCGATCTCGATTCCATTTCACGCTTGGATATCAGTTTGGGGATCTTTAATTTTTACTTTATGAAATCAAAATTCATTTTATTATCTATCGCAATTCTAGCGATTAGCCTTTCGGGAAACGCGCAGCGTTATGCATTTATAGACACCGATTTTATTCTTGAACAAATTCCTGCCTATCAAGAAGCTCAAACAGAAATCGATGCTCAGGCCGAAAAATGGCAAAAGCAAATTGAAGCCCGCTATGACGAAATCGAGAAAATGTACTCCGCATACAAGGCCGAGCAGGTATTGTTGACTCCGGAATTGAGGAAACAAAAAGAAGACGAAATAATAAAGAAAGAAAAAGAGGCAAAAGACTTGCAGCGGGAAAAATTCGGTGTGGATGGCGAACTCTTCAAACTACGGCAAGAATTGATTAAACCTATTCAAGATTCGGTCTTCGATGCAGTTCGAAAAATGGCAGAGCAAAAGAGCTATGCTGTGATCTTTGATAAGGCTGCGTCAAGTTCCGCACTTATCTACGCCAATCCGAAATACGATCAAAGCGAAGAAATTCTCCAAAGACTTGGATTCTCCGCTCCTACTGAATGATTTAACTGCTTTATTTGCAAACCCAAAATAATTGATGATGAGATATTTAACGATGATATTATGTGCTGCACTTCTAAGCGGAAGTGCAATTGGTCAGTCCAAAATGAAGTTTGGACATATTGACTCACAGCTTTTGCTAGAGGCAATGCCGGAGAAGGCAACAGCCGACAAAACCCTAGAAACCTTTGCTATGCAACTCGAAAAGCAACTTCAGGCAATGAGTACCGAATGGGAGTCGAAAGTCAAAGATTATCGCGAAAATGAAGCTGTAATGTCCGACATTATTGCCGAAACAAAAGCTGAAGAAATTCAAAACTTAGAACAACGTATACAGAGCTTTCAACAAAATGCTCAACAATCACTAGGCAAAAAAGAAGCTGAGGTGTATCAACCGATTTTGGATCGAGCTAAAAAGGCCATTGAAGATGTTTCTTCGGAAGGTGGATATAGCTATGTGTTTGACACAAGTTCTGGCTCCCTACTTTATCAACCAGAAGGGGATGATATTATGGATATTGTCAAAAAGAAACTAGGCATTACGGCCGCTCCGGTGGCTCCTGCCGCCCCAGCCACTCCAACTAAATAAAAAAACGCCCGACCTTGAGTCGGGTTTTTTTTGGTATGAACAATCGTCCAATTGGCTTTTTTGATTCCGGAATAGGGGGATTAAGTATATGGAAAGCAGTAAATGCAATGCTTCCCAATGAGTCAACCATTTATTTAGCTGATAGTAAAAATGCTCCTTATGGCGAGAAGCCTATAGAGAAAATCAAACACTTTAGCTTTAAAAATGTAGATCTCCTTCTCAAGCATGAGGCCAAATTAATTGTTGTAGCATGCAACACGGCTACTACCAACGCCATCGAAGATCTTCGTTCACATTACAATATACCCTTCATAGGAATTGAACCTGCTACCAAACCCGCGGCAATTAGCACCGTTACTGGAAAGATTGGCATTTTAGCCACTCAGGGTACCTTCGCGAGTGAGTTGTTTTTAAACACCTCTAAAGCCTTTAGAGGCTCTGTTGAAATCATTGAAACAGCCGGCACCGGATTAGTTCAAATCGTGGAATCGGGTTCATTAGAGGATGCTCGCCCTTTATTGGAAAAATACCTAAACCCTATGGTGGAAGCAGGTGTTGACAATATTGTCTTAGGATGCACACATTACCCTTTTTTAACTCCAATTATTAAATCAATTGTTCCAAATAATATTGCAATCATTGATTCAGGCGATGCTGTTGCAAGAAGAACAAGGCATATTATTGAAAGCTATGATCTAGCTTCAATCACGCCTCCAGAACACAATTTCTATACAAATGGAAAACTCGAAGTGCTGAAGGCATTTGCAGCGCAATTGAAAGGAAGCTCATCGCCAATCACCAGCACTGCCTTAGATTTCTAATTCTATTTGAACCAACTGCTATATAGCGCATAGTTTTTAGCAATGCGTTCGATTTCCCCTTCTCTTAAATCTCTGGAAACTTCCTTAACGAATTTTGCCGGCACCCCTGCATACAAGGAACCAGACTTAATTTTTGTCCCCTCGAGCACGACTGCACCTGCCGCGATAATTGACCCAGACTCAACAACGACATTGTCCATAACAATAGCTCCCATTCCGATTAAAACATTATCGTGGATTTCACATCCATGTACTAGCGCATTGTGGCCTATTGACACGTTATTTCCTATGATGGTTTTGGTTTTTTCATAAGTACAGTGAATCACGGCACCGTCTTGGACATTCACTTTATTTCCTAAACGAATGGCATTCACGTCTCCTCGAACAACGGCATTGAACCAAAACGAACATTCATCACCTATAATAACATCGCCAACTATAGTTGCATTGGGCGCTATAAAACAATTGGTGCCAAACTCTGGCAAGACACCTTTAACCGGTAAAATAGTGGGCATATCAATAATTATTTGAGCGAAAATAAGGCGGTTTCGAATTGTACCTTCGCGTTTTACCATAAGACATGAGCGAGAAAACCCTTCCTTTTATGATTTATGCCGAGGTTACTCCAAATCCGGCCACAATGAAATTTGTTGCAAATCACCTTCTATCTGAGTATGGACGCGTGTTCGACTTTAAAAATGAAGCTTCTGCAGAAGCATCTCCCTTAGCACAAAGAATCTTTAGCTTTCCTTTTGTAACTGGTGTTTTTATCGCGCAAAACTTCATTACGATTTCAAAAATGGATGGCGTAGAATGGGATGAAGTGATGCTTGAGCTTCGTGAATACTTAAGTAATTATTTAAATGCAGGCCAACCCATTTTAAAGGATAATGTTAAGCCAGAGTCGGCAACTGATGTCTCCGAAATAAAAGTTGGGCAATCCGATCATAAGAAGGCACACGGACCCATTGAAGAGCAAATAGTCGAAATACTGGACGAATATGTTCGCCCGGCAGTGGAGGGCGATGGTGGAGCCATTCATTTTAAATCCTATGAAGCCGGGAAATTGTCGGTTGTACTTAAAGGAGCCTGTAATGGCTGTCCTTCTTCCACGGTTACTTTAAAAGCTGGCATTCAGGCTTTATTTGATCGAATGCTACCTGAAGTCAAAGAAGTGGTGGCCGAAGAAGAGGATTAGCAATGCTCGACTCGGCCATGAAAGGTATTTTTTGAAGCTTAAAAAATCGCACCTTGAGCACTTACATGCGCTATCTATTTTTCATCCTATTCATTCTAACAGGAATTTCCTCGCAAGCAGGACATCTTGTGGGTGGAGAAATATCGTATATACAAGTCAATGGCGACACTTATGTCATTCAACTTCGAATGTACAGGGATTGCTACGCCTCAGGAAACTCTGTTCAACAATTTGATCCCGTTGCTTATGTTTCTGTTTATAATGCCGCTGGCAACCAATTAATCAGCGTTTTCGAATTACCTCGACCCAACGACAGTACTCGTCTGCCATTGGTGGTAGAAGTCCCTTGTTTACCCGATCCACCAGATTTGTGTATTCTCGAAATGATCTATTCAGACACGGTTGTAATTGACGTTCCTCCAAATGGTGTGCATCTGGTAAATCAACGCTGTTGTAGAACTCCAAACGCTGTAAATCTGATCAATCCGAGCCAATTCGGATCTACTTATACAGCTTTTATTCCCGGCAGTAATCTAACTACTTCAAACAGCTCACCTAGTTTTAACGAAGTACCGCCCATTGCTTTATGCACTGGCCTCTATCTAGAATTGGACTATAGCGCCACAGATCCCGATGGAGACAGTCTTTCTTACAGCTTTTGCACGCCTTTGCATGGTGGTGGTTCTGGTGGAAATAACGGCACACCTTTGCCCGACACTCCTTCAGCTCCCCCTTTCGATACGGTGGCATGGGCGAATGGATTTGGCCCCAACTATCAGATATCGTCTGCTCCTCCATTTGAAATCAATCATAGTACAGGAATAATTACTGGCCGACCCAGTCAATTGGGGACATACGTGTTTGGAGTATGTGTTACAGAGTATCGAAACAACTTAAAACTAGGCGTAACTAGACGTGATTTCCAGGTCACAACTACGCTTTGTGAAGTTGAAGCCGCGGCTGCAATTGATAGTGCTATTGAGGAGTGCATTGGCCTTGAACTTCAATTTTTTAATATCAGTACACTCGGTAAATCTTTTATCTGGGATTTTGGCGATCCAACCACAACTTTGGATACATCAACTCAATCTAATCCCGTTTACAATTATCCAGATACGGGTCTTTATAAAATTCGTCTAATCGCCATTGGAGCCGTGGGCTGCTCCGACACAACATTTATGGAATATCGAGTACTTCCACGCATTGAACCGGATTTCGAGGTGCCGGACCCTCAGTGTTTTGATAGACAGAAATATGATCTAATACACTCGGGATACGCACGTCCAACAACGAATATTATTTGGCAAATCGATTCAATTAATTATATAATGGAATCCGAGCAAATTGGTCTTCTCGATTTTGCCTTTCCAACGACAGGGCTACATGAAGTAATGCTAATTTATGAAGACTTTGGCTGCGTCAAGAAATACGCGCAATTTGTGGATGTACTTGAAAACCCGCAATTTACCATTGACCCTCCCTTTGCAGAAAGTTGTTCTCCCTTTTTGAATGAATATGAGGCCACCGCCACATTTGCGGGGGCTCCTCACTATTTGTGGTACCTTGACGATACGCTTATTTCAGATTCGAGTTTCGTCAATATCAACTCGAAAAAAGAAGGTTATCATCGATTCAAAGTGGTTATGATGACGGATTCATTATGCATTGACACCGTCACAAACTATTATCCAAAGCACTTTCTAGTCAAGGAATCGCCCCATGCAAAAATCTATGTAGAAAACCCCTTTGCCAGCATGTTCATTCCAGAATTTACAGTGGTCGATAGTAGCGCAAAAGCTCAAAACATTTCATTTTATTTAGATAGCGTATTTCACACTAATAGAAATGAATTCGAGCTTATTCTGGAAGACACTGGCGATTACCACATAATGCTCGTTGCTGAGCATGAAAATGGTTGCATCGACACGGCATTTGACACGCTGAGAGTTTCACCTGAATATTTGTTTTATACTCCAAACTCTTTTACTCCTGACGGAGACGGCACGAATGACATTTGGTATCCAAACATCTTCCTATGGGAAAAGTATAATTTGGTTATTTACGATAGATGGGGACACGAAGTATACACGGCAACGCATCCATTGTCGGGATGGAATGGTAAAATGGAAAACCTTGGCGATGATTGCCCAATAGGGGTTTACAGTTACACCATAGAAGTGACAGAACCGATTGGCCGATATTGGAAAACGAATGGAATCATTGCGCTTCTTCGTTGATTCTATAGACCAAGAAGAACTTTTTCAGGCTCCTTACCACCAAATAACATCCAAGCAGGATTTTCGAGCATTTCCTTGACCTTAACGAGGAAGCTCACCGATTCTTTACCATCAATAATTCGATGGTCGTAGGATAGGGCAACATACATGATAGGGCGTATCACTACCTCGCCATTGATTGCTACTGGGCGCTCAACGATATTATGCATTCCCAATATCGCGCTCTGAGGCGGATTCAAAATTGGTGTACTTAACATGGAACCAAATACTCCACCATTGGTAATCGTAAACGTTCCACCGGTCATTTCCTCTATGGAAAGCTTTCCATCTCTTGCCTTTATCGCTAATTCCTTAATCCCAGATTCAATTTGAGCAAGATTCATTTGCTCAGCATTTCTTAAAACTGGTACCATTAATCCCTTGGGGCTACTCACGGCAATGGCTATATCAGCATAGTCGTGGAATACCATTTCTTGACCATCGATATATGCATTCACTGCCGGAAATTGACCTAATGCTTCCGTAACAGCTTTGGTAAAGAAAGACATGAAACCAAGACCAACTCCGTGCTTCTCTTTAAACGCTTCTTTGTATTTCTTTCGAAGGTCCATAATGTAGCTCATGTCAACTTCATTGAAGGTAGTGAGCATCGCAGTTTCGTTTTTAACGGAAACCAGACGCGTGGATATTTTTCGTCTTAAACTTGACATTTTCTCACGAGACTCATCCCTTCCTCCGCCCCATCCAGCCATGCTTGAGGACGTATCAAAACCTCCTGACAAGTAGGTTTCTACATCTTTCTTGAGTATTTTACCTCCTTCACCAGAACCTTTAATTTTCGAGGCAGGCGCACCACTATCTTGAATCATAGCCTTAGCAACAGGTGTAGCTTTAGCACTAACTTCATTAGAAGGCTTAGCTCCAGATTCGCTTTTCTTAGCTTCGACTTTTGCCGCCTCAGGAGCCACCACTTTTTCTGGTTTTGCTTCTGCCTTAAAGCTTGTGTCAATTCGACAAACGATTTGTCCAATTTCTACCGTATCGCCTTCGCCAACTAGAAATTCGATCTTTCCTTCGGCCTCTGCGTTTAATTCAAGTGTTGCTTTATCACTATCGATTTCCGCTATGGGTTGATCTAATTCAACAATATCGCCATTGCTCACCAATAGTTGAGCTACCTCAACTTCTGTAATAGATTCGCCCGGACTGGGCATTTTCATTTCTAAAATATCAGCCATTGTAATGTGTCTTGTTCGTTAGTTAAACAATCGATCAATGATGTCTTTTTGTCTGTGTAAAAATCGTTTCATACTTCCGCTTGCAGGGCTTCCACTTTCGTGTCGGGCAATGACTTGCAGCGGCATTTCTTTCCACACTCTGTTCACGAAGAGTGCAGCTCCCATATTCTCAGGTTCCTCCTGAACCCATATCCATTCTTTACAAGATGAATAGCTCTTAACAAGGGCATTAAGCTTCTTTTTCGGGAAAGGGTACAATTGTTCTAGTCGCACTAATGCCACATCCGTTCGTCCATTTTCTTCACGAGCTTGCAATAAGTCGTAATAAAGCTTTCCCGAACAAAACGCTACACGTTTAACCGCTTTTTTATAAAGCGTATCGTCAATGACTTCTTGGAATTTTCCTTTTGACAGCTCATCCATTGTTGACACACACTTAGGGTGCCTTAGCAAACTTTTAGGTGTAAAAACCACCAACGGAGCCCTAAATTCCCAATACATCTGTCTTCGAATGGCATGGAAAAAATTGGCCGGAGTCGTACAGTTTACAATTTGCATATTATCCTCTGCGCACTGTATGAGGAATCTTTCTAGTCGAGCCGATGAATGCTCTGCTCCTTGTCCTTCATAGCCATGAGGCAACAGCATAACTAGACCATTCATGCATGCCCATTTATCTTCTGCAGCACTTAAAAACTGGTCGATAATAATTTGCGCCCCATTAAAGAAGTCGCCAAATTGAGCCTCCCAAACGGTCAGTGCCATTGGATTTGCCATGGCATAGCCATACTCAAACCCTAACACACCATATTCGGAAAGCAGCGAATTATAGATGTAAAATTCGCCCTGCATATTCGAAATATTACTGAGGGGGAAATATTGCTCTTTACTGTCTTCTAGTGTTATTGCTGCATGACGATGAGAAAAGGTACCACGCTGCACGTCTTGTCCACTAATGCGAACAGGATAAGCCTCCCACATCAATGTTGCATAAGCCAATTGTTCGCCAATTGCCCAATCCAATCGATCCTCTTTAATCATGGTCAAGCGATCTTCCATCAACTTGATGATTTTCTTAAAGAAATTTTTATCCGTTGGTAGGGTGTTGACCTTAATAGCAATGTCATGTAGCTTTTTCGAATCAAAACCCGTTTCTGGAGATGATTCAAAGTCAGCTTCGGTAGATCTTCGGATTCCTCTCCAACTAGCCTCCAAGAAATTGGTGATTTTCGCTAACTTCTTCTCCTTCGCGTCTGATAGACGTCCTTGAAGAAAGTCGTTAAACTCAGACTCAATACGCTTGGCCTCAACTGCGGTTAAAACCCCCTCAGCTATAAGTTTCTTGACGTAAATATCCCTTGGGTTTGGGTGCTTCGCAATTGCTTTGTAAAGCGTTGGTTGCGTGAACCTCGGTTCATCGCCTTCGTTGTGGCCATATTTTCTATAACACAACAAATCAACGAAAACGTCTTGCTTGAATTTTTGCCGATACTCTACTGCCATTTTCATGGTATGTACCACGGCCTCGACATCATCTCCATTAACATGGAAAATTGGACAAAGCGTGACTTTTCCGACATCAGTACAGTAGGTACTCGATCTTCCATCTACATAGTTCGTTGTAAATCCAATTTGATTATTCACAACTATATGAATGGTTCCACCCGTTCGATAGCCGTCCAGCTGCGCCATCTGAACTATTTCATAAACGATTCCCTGTCCCGAAATGGATGCATCACCATGAATTAAAATGGGAATAATTTTACGCTCATCATGAAGATAAGTGTCAATCTTAGATCGAACAATGCCCTCTACTACAGGATCAACTGCTTCGAGGTGCGAAGGATTGGGAGCCAGCGTGAGTTGAAGCTTCCTACCAGCCTCGGTAACGATTTCAGAAGAAAAACCTAAATGGTATTTTACGTCACCGTCAAAAAGATTGTCCTCGTATTCCTTACCCTCAAATTCGCTGAATATATCAGAGTAAGTTTTTTTCAACACATTGGCAAGAACATTTAATCGGCCTCGGTGAGCCATACCAATTACCATTTCCTCCACTCCTGCAAGGCTTCCATTTTGAACGATTACATCAAGCGCAGGAATAAGCGATTCGCCACCTTCCAATGAAAATCGCTTCTGCCCCACGAATTTCTTATGCAAAAAGCTTTCAAACACAACCGCTTGGTTAAGTTTTTCCAGCATGGCATGCTTATGTTCCGCGCTAAATTGACTTTGATTCTGATTGGGTTCAATGTAATTCTGTATCCATTTAATTACCTCTGGCTTGCGGATATATGCATATTCTATTCCTATACTTCGGCAATAGGTTGCATTCAAATGAGCGACAATATCCTTTAGCTTGGCCTTTCCAATTCCGATTTCAACTCCTGCCTGAAATTCAGATTCTAAATCTGCGTTCTCTAAGCCAAAATTTTCAAGGTCGAGTGTTGGCGAATACTTCCTCCGCTCACGAACAGGATTGGTCAGCGTAAACAAGTGGCCACGCGAACGATAACCATTTATCAAGTTTAAAACACGGAACTCCTTCAAGGTTTCGTGCGAAACGCTCTCCGATTCGTAATTCTTTTGAAAAAAATCAAAGCCAGCAAAAAATCCTTGCCATTCTTGATCTACCGACTCAGGGTCACGCTGGTAGGATTTATAAAGCTCTTCGATAGCATTAACATCGCTATTTCCGAGGTATGAAAATTTGTCCATCTATTTTTCCAATAAAGGTGAACAAAGCTAAAATTTTATGGTCACCACTACGGTTCTAAACGCCTAGTATTCATTATCGATTCGTATTCCTTTCGAAACCAAATCTTTTGAAGGCTTCTATACAAAATCAAACGACAGTATGCTTCCGTTTCTAATGCAGATAAATCAACATTTGCCGGCAAATCAACTCGATAATTAAGATTATCCCAATTGGTATTCTTACTTTTCAAGTCGTCAATAAACGAAATAAGAATGGTCAGCATGGGGATGAGGTCGAAAGAATGGACAATGGGTAAACTTCCGCATCCAGCCAAACATGTATCCCTATCTAATTGTTTCCACGCTGATTTTAGCAATTCAGGTTCTATAGAACCTGGCCACTCGTTGATGGACGAAAATTCAATTATGGCTTTATCAAATCGCACTATATGTCAAAAATACTGATCACTGGTGGTACAGGTCTCATTGGAAATCAGTTAACAAAACAGTTGGTTGAAGCTGGGCACATTGTGTCTCATCTATCTCGCTCCCCTGGCAGTAACGACCAAGTGAAGACTTATTTCTGGGATCCAGAAAACGGAAAGATTGATGACACGGCCTTGGCTGGTGTAGATTCAATTATACATTTAGCTGGCGCAAGAATCAATGAAGAACGATGGACAGATGATCGAAAAAAGATTATTCTAGATAGTCGAATCCAATCTTCGGCTTTATTATTTGACGCATGTAAAAGAAACAACATTCGGCTGAAGCATTTTGTTTCTGCTTCTGCAATTGGTTGGTATCCGCTTATCTTGTCCGAAGAGCTTTATGATGAGGAGTCTCCTGCAGGAAGTGGCTTTCTGGCAGATGTGTGCAAAGCTTGGGAAGAAAGTGCCGATCAATTCAATGAAATCGCTGATCGCGTGGCAAAACTTCGAATTGGCTTAGTATTAACTAAAGAAGATGGTGCGCTAACACAAATTTCGAGACCAATCAGCTTCTATTTAGGTGCTGGACTTGGATCTGGAAAGCAATATATGTCTTGGATTCACCTCACCGATGTCTGCCACATGTTCATGCACGTGCTCGACAAAAACCTGTCTGGTGTGTATAATGCCATTGGCCCTGAGCAAACGAGAAATCAAGATTTCATGCAAACGGTGGCAGATGTGATGGATAAACCAATCATTTTACCAAATATTCCTGAATTTGTCATCCACATTATATTTGGGCCATCGGCTGAAATGGTCCTTCGAGGAGTTCCTCTTTCTTCCAAGAAAATAATGGATACGGGATTCGAGTTTGAATACCCAACACTTACCTCGGCCCTGTTCAGTATTTATTGGTAGTTCGTGAACTACGTCCTTCTTCCAATAAGCTGATCAACCAACCATTCGAGCGCTTCTTTAGCTCGGGCTTCTCCCTGGATTTGATCGAGTGCCTCCTTCGCCTGCATGGAGTATTTTTTGACCTCCGCCTCAGCTAATTCGTCAATTCTTAGCCGCTTATAAATTGCTAACACTCGGCTTACGCGCTCCGTAGGTTCTTTTACATCAAAGGCTTCCATCAATTCGACCCTTGTTTTTGCATCAGCAACGGCAAGGCTTTTTAGGGTTAGCCATGTCCGCTTTCCTTCAATAATGTCTCCTCCTGTGGCTTTTCCAAATTCTTCTCCGCCAAAGGCGTCTAAAAAATCATCTTTAACTTGAAAAGCTAAACCGACTGCCTCTGCAAATTGATCAATTAAGTCAAGTTTTTTAGGATCTGCACCACCAACAACAGCTCCAATTTTTAAAGATCCAGAAAGCAATACCGCTGTCTTTAGTCGAATCATTTCCAAGTATTGCTCAATGGTAACATCGGCTTGGATAGCATAATCCATATCCAACTGTTGACCTTCACAGACTTCAATAGCCGTTTTAGAGAATAATCCTCCCAGCGATTGCGAAATGGAAGTTTCGCAATTAAACAGATGTCGATAGGCCATAACCATCATAGCATCGCCACTAAGCAGGGCTATATTGTGATTCCATTTTATATGCACAGTGGGCAATGCCCTTCGAACATCGGCACTATCCATGACATCGTCATGCATCAAGGTAAAATTATGAAATAGCTCTATGGCCATTGCTTGTGGAAGAGCTTTCGAGTAAGGCGCTCCGTAAAGTTGGCAGCCCATCAACGCAAGCACGGGCCGAACGCGTTTACCCCCTAAAGACATTATATACCGAATCGGATCGTACAGGTTTTTGGGTGATTCAGGAAAATCTAAATGGGAAATTTGTGCTTCAATCTTAGTGAGCATTTCCCCATACAAGGCATTTGTCATTATCGCTTAATCAATTTCATCAGATACTCACCGTATCCACTCTTAATTAACGGTTTAGCTAATCGCTCCAATTGGTCGGCCGTAATAAAATCCATTCGAAAGGCGATTTCTTCAATGCAACCTATTTTTAAGCCTTGTCTTTCTTCAATAACTTGAACAAATTGACCGGCTTGCATGAGCGATGGAAAAGTTCCCGTGTCTAACCATGCATAACCTCGACCCATGACCCGAACTTCGAGTTCGCCCATGGCTAAGTATTTTTTATTGACGTCCGTAATTTCGTATTCTCCTCGAGCGCTCGGTTCTAGGTCTTCGGCTATTTTCACCACCCGATTATCATAGAAATATAACCCGGGAACGGCATAATTCGATTTAGGTTTCACCGGCTTCTCTTCCAAGGAAATTGCCTTTCGATCTGCATCAAATTCAACTACACCATAGCGCTCTGGATCATGAACATGATAGGCGAAAACTATTCCCCCTGAAGGATTCACAGCTGACTGCACAAGCTTGTGCATGGCGTGACCAAAAAATATGTTGTCCCCAAGAATCAATGCGACATTATCATCTCCAATAAATTCTTTTCCTAAGACAAAGGCTTGGGCAAGGCCATTTGGCACCTCCTGTACTTTATAACTGAAATTGCATCCAATCGACTCTCCAGAACCCAACAGTCGTTGAAAATTTGGTAAATCCTCTGGAGTTGAAATGATCAAAATATCTCGTATCCCGGCCATCATTAAAACCGATAATGGATAGTAAATCATCGGTTTATCGTAAACGGGAAGCATCTGCTTACTCGTAGCTAATGTCAAGGGATGTAAACGGGTTCCAGCTCCTCCAGCTAATATTATTCCTTTCATAATTCGGTTGCCTCTTCTGTGTTATCTTCCGTTTGTCTGAAATCTAAATCATCCAATTCTATGTCTTCTTCCTCATCCAACAACTCAAAAAAGCGGCTCTTGGAAGGACTTCGTTATCATGCTTCTTTCGAAGGACATTAAGAATGATGGGAGTAAGATCAAATTGGCAAACATGGCTACCAAAAGCGTTAAGGAAACCAACAACCCCAAGGCTTGCGTTCCACCAAATTGAGATGAATCAAATACACTAAAACCAAAGAAAAGGATGATGCTCGTATAAACCATGCTGACGCCTGTTTCCTTTAAAGCCCCTCGCACAGCCTGACCTATATCATTACTATGATGCTTAAGTTCTTGTCGATATTTTGCCAAGAAATGTAATGGTATCATCAACTGAAATTCCGAACGCAATACTAAAAACCAACAGGGTAGAAGGTTTAATGGCGATTCCGAAATAACCCATTACCGCACCCGTGAACATAAGCGGAATCAAATTGGTGACCACTGAAACCACTATCATTCGAAATGAATTGAACACTGCCGCCATCAGCATAGCGACCAAGAAAATGGCGATACTAAGGCTGACAAAAAGGTTACGCACGAGGTAATTCGTTCCTTCCAAAAAAGTCACGCTCGGACCCGTAAACTCAATTCCGATGTATGCCTCGTTTAAGGCCGCCTTTAACTGTGCCGCATAACCCGCGTTAGAACCAATTGGCAACGAATCAATATTCACCTTTTGTGTCGAATCCTCCTCCGTTAAAGCGTTGATAAAGTGTCTTTTTTGCCGTACTATTTCGCTTAAGCAAATAGCGCCCCAAGGAATCCTTCACGACCTTGTCGCCTGATTCGGTCATAACTAGAAGCAACGAATCTTCTTTCTGACGCTTGGGGTTAAATATTTGATCAACCTGTGGACGGAGCACGTCAAGGACGCTATCCATTTCCGTTAGTACCAATATCGGCTATCTGAATGCTGATTCGCGCAAACTGTTGCGTGCTATCGATATAAGTATGCAGCAAACCTTGATCTTTATCAGCATTATCGATGTAGTCTTTGAAAAAAGCCTGTTCTCGTGACGAGATTAGTTCATATCGCTCGGGGTTTCCATTATAAAACGCTTGTCGGATAAACTTCAACGCATCGACTATGGAAATTGGTTTTGAGAACGATGAATCGCCTGCAAAAATCTGCTCCGTTTCATCAATGGCCTTGAGGATGGATGTTTTAAGAATCTGCCTTGGCTTTCCTGCATTAATCTCAATTTCAAATGGGACTACTCCCCCAAAATTGGTTTCAAACCAGCGTAAATCATTGACAATGGGGTGATCGGATGGCAAATCATCTACAATGTTGCCTGTGGTTTTTATTAATGTAAGACCATAAATGGAAACCGCGGCTAAAGCAATATAAAACCCATAAACATACTTTCTGCGAAAAGTGATGGTTTCAATGAACCAAGCGATCAACGAAGTGATCCAGTTTTTTTCAAGGTGATCGGTGAAGCTATCTTTTGGTGGAGCCATGTAGCTAAAGCCGATGGTTATCACCAAAATAGAAATCACGAATAAGGACATGATGCTTAAAAAAGCAACAATTCCAAACTCTACCAGTATAATGCTTTCCGTGAACGTAAACGTGAGAAAACCTGCAGCCGTTGTGGCATTCGTCATAAACGTTGCCTTACCAATTTTTGACACAACCCGCACCAAAGCCTTGGCTTTATTCCCGTGAATTTTAAGTTCCGAATGAAACTTGTTGATCAGATATATACAATTCGGAATACCAATGACAATAATAAGCGGAGGAATCAGGCTGGTTAGAATGGTGATTTCATAACCAAGCAAATTCATCATGCCCAGCGACCAGATTACGCCCAACCCAACAACAATCATTGAAATCAACACGGGTTTGACAGACCGGAAGAACACGAAAAGGATGATTATGGTAATAATCATAGTAAACAAGATGAAGAGCCTGAGTTCGGCCTTCACTAAGGCGGCAATTGTTTCGCGGATATAGGGCATCCCCGAATACTTGATCTCAATATTATTTTCCGATTCAAACGTGTGAACCTGATCTAATATGCTCCCAAAAAATTCCGATCTCCCAGTCGAGTTAAATTGCTCATTGCGCATCGAAATAGCCATGAGGCTATAGTTATTCGATTCGTTGTAAAGCAGGTTTTTATAGAATGGAAGTCGTTCGTATGCGGTTCTTAATTCGTCCAACTCACCCTGTGAACCAACGGGTCCATGCACAAGCGGTTCAATTCTAAACTTTTTTGCAACGGTGTCTTTAACAATATTGAACGCACTTCCTATAGACAACACGGTATCTACGCCATGAATCTTGCTTACATCTCGTCCGAGGGCATACCATTTATTGAATAGAATGGGGTCTTGAAAAAGGTTTTCTTCAATACCAATGACAAATACGGTTGACTCTTCCTTAAATCTTTCCTGAAAGGCATCATAGATAACCAAACTCGGATCGTCATCAGGCAGCATGCGTGGCAACCCATATGACAACCGAACACCTCCAGCTTGATAAAGCATTATAGCCGTATATACAGCTATAACTAGAATGAGGTGAAGTCGGTATCTTATGATGAATCGGGCTAAAGCGGCCCACATATGCAACTGATTTTCAAAGGGTGGCGAAGGTAAGACTCCTAGCCTAACCTCAACGGATACTACTGTTATTTTTGAGCTCCAATGCTGAAAGACAATTTCAACTTTATTTCCAAACTCAGTTCAAGTAAAATATTGAATTGGATCAGGGTGCTTGCGAGCTATTTCATTACTCGAATTTTTGGTGGTTCGCACCATGGCGGGCTTCCATTGTCATTGAGCATAGAGCCTACAACGGCCTGCAACCTGCGGTGTCCTGAATGCCCAAGTGGACTTCGATCTTTCCAACGGCCAACGGGCAAAATGGACTTGAAACTACTCGAAAAAATTTTGGGCGAAGTAAAGTCGCATTGCACGTACATCAACTTTTATTTTCAAGGAGAACCGTATTTACATCCGCAGTTTTTAGACATGGTGCAGCTATGTGGAACGCATAAAATTTATTCTGCTACGAGCACGAATGCGCACTTTCTAGATTCTGAAAAGGCAAAAGCCACCGTTGAGTCTGGTTTAGATCGTTTGATTATTTCTATTGATGGCACAGATCAAAGCACATACGAGAGTTATCGGAAAGAGGGCGACTTGAGCAAGGTGATTGATGGAACCAAAAACATTTTACACTGGAAAAAGGAATTGCAATCAAAAACACCACATGTAATTTTTCAATTCCTGGTGGTCAAACCAAATGAACACCAAATGGAGGATGTCAAAAAACTCGGTAAGGAACTGGGCGTGGATGAAGTGCGATTTAAGACGGCACAGATTTATGATTTCGAAAACGGCAATGAGTTAATTCCAGATCAAGATCAATTTTCTAGGTATAGAAAAACAAAACTGGGCAAGTGGGAAATCAAAAATCCCTTAGACGATCATTGCTGGCGCATGTGGTCAGGAGCTGTGATTACTTGGGATGGCCGCGTGGTGCCTTGTTGTTTTGATAAAGATGCAAAACATAGCATGGGTAGTTTACAAACTGAATCGTTCTCCTCCATTTGGAAAAACGCCCACTACAGAAAGTTTCGGGCTAGCATATTAAAGTCGCGAAGTGAGATTGATATGTGCAAAAATTGCAGTGAGGGAACGACTGTTTGGGCAAATTAAGAATGGACTACATAAATTTAAGAATCGGATAATTTTCCAATCGACAGCCCAAATCCTAAACGCAGATAAGGACTGAATATCGAATCAAAAATAAACCCACCACCAGGCACCGAGACCCGATTACTATTATAAGTGTCTATAAATGATTGATTTGAGAACCAAACGGCTGCCGGGCCAGTTCCTGCGTCAATCATTATGTTTAGCCGATCTGAAACTTTATTCCTAAAAGAAAGCCCCAAACTTAATTGCGCATGTGACGCATGTTTAACTTGGAAGGTATGACGTCTAAACATTCGAAAACCCGAGCTATCATAAACTTCTGGTGTGCCGTATTGACTCCCTCCTAAGGCTTCAAACCAAAAACTTTTTATTCCCATGCGTCCATATTCCGCATCAATTGTTGCATACAATGAATACGATCTTCCCTTCCCACTAATAATCGGAATATTCACACCACCGTAAAGGCCAAAATGTTCTCCGAATTTAGAGGCATTCAAGCGATACATGAAGGCGTAATTTCTGGAATCATAATCATTTGCGTTGTTCAGGTGATATTTCACCCCAAACTTCAATTGAGGCTTTCCTGCATTATAAAGAACGCCAATTCGAATGTTTTTACCTGAATGCATCTGACCAGCATCAATGGAAAACGCAATCTTATTTTGTGCATGCCCACAAAGTGAATACATTGTTATAAAAGCGAAAAATAAAATTGGAAGAATCCAAGATTTGTAATAAAACAGATGCATAGCGTAAGACAATTAGATCGTTTCGCGCTCTTCAAACCCTCACACTTTTTGAAGTCTTTTACTTCAAATAATGAAGACTCAATAAAAAATGAAACGTTGGGTTTTCAATCAGTCAATAACAATTCCGACCAAAACGTTATTTCCGTGTGAATCTTATTCTTGTAATAGCCGCTTTTTAAACCGTCATGATGTCCTTCTCCTTAATCGCAAGCAATTCATCCACCTTGGCGGTGTATGTGTCTGTAAGCTTCTGAATACCATCTTCAGCCGTTTTAGCAAGATCATCAGAAATGGTTTCTTCTTTCAATGACTTGATTTCATCGTTGGCTTCTTTGCGCGCATTTCGAATCGAAACTTTAGCATTCTCTCCTTCTGTCTTGGTTTGTTTCACCAAATTCCTTCTTCGCTCTTCCGTGAGTGGTGGAATGTTGATCATGATCAGCTCTCCATTGTTTTGCGGATTGATTCCCAAATTAGCGACCATAATGGCCTTTTCAATCTTCTCAAGCATGGCTTTTTCCCAAGGTTGAATGGATATCGTTCGCGCATCTGGCGTGTTGATGTTGGAAACTTGACTCAATGCTGTATTTGCTCCGTAATAATCTACATAGATGCCATCGAGCATGCTAGAATGCGCTCTGCCGGCTCTAATCTTCGCTAAATCGCGCTTTAAATGTTCAATTGCTGCTGACATGCTTTCTTTAGCCATGTCCAATACCATTTCAATCTCTTCCATATCCGTTTTGCTTACTGCGGTCGAAAATAATCAATGTTGGTTTTATTTAAGCCTCCACTAAGGTACCAACTCGTTCTCCGGCTATTACTTTTTTCAGATTTCCCGGCTTATTCATGTCAAACACAATGATGGGAACATTGTTTTCACGACACAAGGTGAAAGCCGTCATATCCATCACATTAAGATTTTTAGCTATGGCGTCTGAAAAGGTAAGCGAATCGAATTTTGTAGCTGTAGCGTCCTTTTCGGGATCTGCTGTGTAGATGCCATCAACGCGCGTTCCTTTAAGAATAACATCTGCTTCAATTTCAATCGCTCGCAATGAGGCTGCCGTATCCGTGGTAAAGTATGGATTTCCAGTGCCTGCACCAAAAATCACTATTCTTCCTTTTTCTAAATGTCGAACAGCTCGCCTTCGAATAAAAGGCTCAGCTATCTGTTCCATTTTTATGGCCGATAGCAATCTGGTTTTTAATCCCACTCGCTCCATACCTGATTGTATGGCCAATCCATTAATCATGGTAGCTAGCATACCCATGTGATCGCCTTGAACACGATCAATTCCAGAGCTCGCGGCTTGCATGCCTCTATAAATGTTTCCTCCGCCAATAACGACTGCGACTTCAACGCCCATGTCGGCAATGGTTCTCACTTCTTCACAATATTGATTGAGTCTTTCCGTGTCAATACCATAGCTCTGATTTCCCATCAAAGCTTCACCACTTAATTTCAGAAGAACACGTTTATACTTTGCCATAGCGCAAACCTAGTTTATTGGACAAAAAAAGAGCGATGAAATTTCATCGCTCTCTTAAAATTATTTGGAATTAGTTGCTCAACGAGTGACGCTTGAAGGCTGTCACGGTTAAGTTTGAGTCAAGCTCTTTTAAGTATTGACCAACCGATTTTTTATTTTCCTTGATAAAGGCTTGATTCAATAACGTTGACTCCTTGAAGAATTTGTTCAATTTGCCTGCCGCAATTTTTTCCAACATCTCTTCTGGTTTTCCTTCCTGACGAGCCAAATCCTTACCAATTTCAATTTCCTTAGCGATGATATCTTGAGAAACACCATCTTCATTAATTGCAACTGGATTCATAGCTGCAATTTGCATTGCAACGTCACGGCCAATTTCTGCATGACCAGCGACATTCAATCCAACTAAAGAAGCCACTTGATTTCCTGGGTGATTGTAAGCAACAACGGTATCGGCCTCAATGATATCGAAAGCGCTTACGTCAATCTTCTCACCGATTTTACCCACCATTTCCATCACTTTATCGCCAACAGTCAATCCATTGCCATCAAAAGATTGTGCTTTTAATTCGTCAATATTCTTTGAACCCGAAGTCAAAGCGATGTTAGCGATTTTTGTCGCTACATCATTAAACTCTGCATTTTTTGAAACGAAGTCAGTTTCACATGTAAGAATGGTAATTACACCTTTTTTACCTGCTGCATCGGTTACCGAAACAACTAAACCTTCGTTTGCTTCTCTATCGCCTCTCTTCGCAGCTACTTTTTGTCCTCTTTTTCGAAGGATTTCAATTGCTAAGTCAAAATCGCCATCGGCCTCAACCAAAGCGTTTTTACAATCCATCATTCCGCTACCAGTCGTTTGACGTAGCTTATTTACTTCTGATGCCGTAATTTTTGCCATTAGATGCTTTCTTTTATTGAATTAATCGTTTGTTTTTTCTGCTGCAACTTCAGTTACTTCAGCCTCCTCAGCTGAATCATCCTTATCGTCTGCTGCTTTATCTTTATTATTCTGACGCTCAGATAATCCTTCTTTGATAGCGTCACACATGATGCCTAAGATCTTGTCGATCGATGCAGAAGCGTCATCATTTCCTGGGATTGGGAAATCAACCGATCGAGGATCAGCGTTGGTATCCACAATAGCAAACGTTGGAATGTTCAGCTTACGCGCTTCACGAACCGCAATGTGCTCCTTGTTAACATCGATAATGAAAAGTGCCGCTGGCAATCGTGTTAAATCTGAAACGCTACCAAGGTCTTTTTCTAACTTCTCGCGCTGACGATCAACTTGAAGACGCTCACGCTTAGACATGGTCTCAAACGTACCGTCAACCTTCATCTTATCGATCAAGCCCATCTTTCGAATCGCTTTTCGAATGGTAACGAAGTTGGTCAACATTCCACCAGGCCATCTTTCGGTAGCATAAGGCATGTTCACTTCTTTCATGCGTCTTTCAACGATTTCTTTGGCTTGCTTTTTTGTAGCTACAACAAGAATCTTCTTTCCTGATCTTGCGATTTGTTTCATGGCAGCAGCAGCTTCATCCAGCTTTACTACTGTTTTGTGCAAATCGATCACGTGGATACCATTGCGCTCCATGAAAATGTATGGAGCCATATTCGGGTTCCACTTTCTTTTTAAATGCCCAAAATGCACTCCGGCCTCAAGCAATTCATTGTAATTGGTTCTTGACATGTTTACCTTCTTTTTGATTTTTTAAAAAACAATCAGCGGGTAGTTCCGAGGAAGTCCCGCTGATTTAGATTCTAAACTGATTGTATATATAATGAATTAACGTTTGCTGAACTGGAAGCGCTTACGTGCTTTCTTCTGACCTGGTTTCTTACGCTCAACCATTCTTGGGTCACGTGTCATAAGGCCTTCTGCACGAAGTGCTGGTTTG
Organism: uncultured Flavobacteriales bacterium; assembly: GCA_943788145.1. GTDB lineage: Bacteria > Bacteroidota > Bacteroidia > Flavobacteriales_G > Salibacteraceae > SHAN690. The sequence continues at coordinate 94,625 of CALSPD010000013.1, read as the reverse complement.
TATTCTTCATTGATTTTCACCAATGCTCTTGAAATGCCCAATCGGATAGCATCTGCTTGTCCGTTGATTCCACCACCATTTACATTCACAGTCACGTCATACTTATCCTTGTTGTCGGTAAGCACGAAAGGCTGATGTAGTTTGGATTGCAAAATTGCAATAGGGAAATACTCTTTGTATTCACGGCCATTAACAGTGATTTTGCCTTTACCTTTTGAAAGGTAAACACGAGCTACACTTGCTTTTCTTCGACCTAATGCGTTGATAACGTCCATCTTACTTTACTGAGTTGATATCGATTGTGGTTGGTTGCTGAGCCACGTGTGGATGCTCGTTGCCAGCGTATACAAATAAGTTTCGGTACAATTGGCTGCCAAGTTTATTCTTTGGCAACATACCTTTAATTGATTTTTCTAGAACACGTTGCGGATGACGCTTCAGCATCTCGGCAATGGTTCGCGTACGCTGACCACCTGGATAACCAGTGTGCCAGATATACTCTTTCTCTTGTGGCTTATTGCCTGAAAGCTCAATTGTCTCTGCATTAATGATGATGACATTGTCACCACAATCAGCGTGCGGAGTGAAATTTGTCTTATGCTTTCCTCGCAAAACATAGGCTACAACAGAAGAAAAACGACCCAAGGTCTGACCCTTCGCATCGATGACAACCCACTGCTTGTCTGCGGTTTCTGCGTTGGCAGAAATGGTTTTATAACTTAAATGACTCACGGTTCCAATTATTTATGCCCCCAAAAAGGGGCTGCGAAGATAAAACTATTTTATACTCAAACAAGTATGGCGGAAAGTAATTTACTCACGCATTTATAAATCAACTTTTTGCGCCCAAGGTGCAGCTGAATCGGACGACCATCATGGTGGATATAAAGCGACCCGATAAACTCGAAAGAGCAAAGGTGGTTAATACACGTCTCGATGCTTTCATAATATTCGAAATTTCGCTTGTAAACCGATAAAATACTGCCAAGTCTTAATCTGAAAATGCGCATTTCTTTCAGCGGTGAAGCGAACGGAGTCGAGTGGCTTTAATTTAGGAAACAAAACACCTATCTGAGTCATAAATGATCCCAATTGAGCTTTTCTCAAAAACTCCAAATAATGACTATTGATAGCAGAATTATAATTCAATGTCGGATTGATCAAAGTTGAGAGATATCCAAATTGAACACTTACGGTCGTGCCTCTGAAATTAAACTGTCGTCCGATGGAAATAGGAGTGACTATAGCATGAATATGTTCTACGTAAAGATTCGGTTTCTCATACATGCCCTTGATATAAAAACCTGGACCCGGCCAAATTTCATATTTGTATCGATAATAGCGATAGCCTATGCCCGTTTCAATAAAGAAAGCCTTACTTCTAGGTGTGTAGCTGATAAGTGGCGTTACATCTAAAGATGGAGATTTAAAAGATTGATCTAATTGAGTCATATATCCACCCAACGCAACGCTCAAATTAAATCGCGCATCTTTTTTTTGAGATGTCGTTTCTATAATTCCTTGACCCTTCCCTTTAAAACTAAAGCATAACATAGCGAGAAGCACGAAGCAAGCAATTGATCCATATGTATGCGACCGAGTCATTGCTGGTTATGGGCTAACAATTGCCTTTAGTGCTTCCAAATTCCTGAGCCCAGCACTATGGTACAGGAATGAAGATGGACCTGAAGTTGAGAAACGGTAAGGTTGTGCCATGGTAGTAGTTTTAGGCTCAAACAATATTAAGCCATAAAACACTAAATACAAGGCGTTTAGGGATATTAAATCACCCCAAGCTCTTTTCCGACTTTGGTGAAGGCAGCAACGGCTTTATCTAAGTGGGTTGTTTCGTGCGCAGCACTCAGCTGAACGCGAATTCGCGCTTGGCCTTTAGGCACCACAGGAAAGAAAAAGCCTATGACGTAAATCCCTTCTTTTAACAGCTTGTCGGCAAACTGCTGCGAAAGCGCAGCATCATAAAGCATAATGGGCACAATGGCCGAATCGCCATCTTTAATATCAAAACCCGCTGCTTTGATGTGCTTTTTAAAGTAATTCACATTGTTTTCGAGCTTGTCGCGCAGGACAGTGCTACCAGCCAACATGTTAAACACAGCCAAGGATGCACCTACAATGTTTGGCGCCAAAGAATTGCTAAACAAATAAGGTCGTGATCGCTGTCTTAATATATCAATGATCTCTTTTCGACCAGAAGTGAAACCTCCCATGGCGCCACCCAAGGCTTTCCCTAGAGTGCCGGTAATAATATCAACGCGTCCAATGACATTTTTAAGTTCAATAGTGCCTTTTCCTGTTTTCCCAATGAAGCCTGTGGCGTGGCATTCATCCACCATAACCAAGGCGTCATATTTATCCGCTAAGTCGCATATTTTATCCAATTGAGCCACATAGCCATCCATGCTAAACACGCCATCGGTGACGATCATTTTAAATCGACTTCCACTTGCGGCTTTTAACTGCTCTTCCAAATCGGCCATATCATTATTGGCATAACGAAATCGCTTTGCTTTGCATAAGCGCACGCCATCAATTATACTCGCGTGATTCAGCGAATCGGAAATGATGGCATCTTCCTCTCCCAATAAAGGTTCGAATACGCCTCCGTTGGCATCAAAAGCTGCAGCGTAAAGAATGGTATCCTCCGTTCCTAGGAACTCGGCAATTTTTGCTTCTAATTCCTTGTGAATGTCTTGCGTTCCGCAAATAAATCGAACGGACGACATACCAAAACCATGACTATCCAAGGCATCCTTTGCCGCTTGAACCACCTTGGGGTGAGACGACAGACCCAAATAATTGTTGGCGCAAAAGTTTATCACCTCTTCGCCCGTGCTGATTTTGATCACCGCGTCCTGCTGTGAAGTAATGATGCGTTCCTTCTTATAAAGTCCCGCCTCTTCAATGGTTTTTAATTCTGCTTGAAGGTGTTGTTGGAGTTTGCCGTACATGAGCTTTTGGTTTGCTTGCGAATTACTCGATTTTTATTGAAGAAAAAAAGCCTTGACACCAAACTAAGGCATCAAGGCTTTTATTAATTATGACATAGATTAAACGTGACCCTGAGCGATCATAGCATCGGCAACTTTAATGAAGCCAGCAATGTTTGCGCCTTTAACGTAGTTCACGTAATCACCCTCACGACCATACTTCTCGCATGCCTCGTGAATAGACACCATAATGGTGTGAAGTTTTTGATCTACTTCTTCTCTTGTCCAGCTCATTCGAAGTGAGTTCTGAGACATTTCCAATCCAGAAGTAGCAACTCCACCAGCATTTGAAGCTTTTCCTGGAGCGAAAAGAATTTTTGCTGCATGGAATTTCTCGATGGCCTCTGGCGTAGATGGCATGTTTGCACCTTCAGAAACACACATACAACCATTGGCAATAAGTGCAGCTGCGTCTTCCGCGTTCAATTCATTTTGCGTAGCACATGGAAGCGCGATATCGCACTTAACTCCCCAAGGCTTTTTGCCTTCATGGAATTCCACATCGTTGTATTTATTGGCCAATTCAGAAATGCGACCTCGAGTTACATTTTTCACTTGCATGATGTAATCTAAGTGCTCTGAATGAAGTCCTTCCGCTCGGTAGATGTATCCTGAAGAATCGGATACCGTAACCACCTTAGCACCCATGTGAATGGCTTTCTCTAGGGCGTATTGAGCAACGTTTCCAGATCCAGAAATAACGACTGTCTTTCCTTTGAACGAATCGTTTTTGGTCTTCAACATTTCGGCAGCGAAATACACGTTGCCGTAACCTGTAGCTTCTGGACGAATTAAACTTCCTCCATACTCACGACCTTTACCTGTAAGTACACCAGTAAATTCATTTCGAATGCGCTTGTACTGACCGAATAGGTAACCAATCTCTCGTCCACCAACACCGATATCACCAGCTGGAACATCCGTATCTGGACCAATATGACGGCTTAATTCTGTCATAAAGCTCTGGCAAAATTTCATCACTTCATTATCTGATTTGCCTTTTGGGTTAAAGTCAGAACCACCTTTTCCACCGCCCATAGGTAGTGTAGTCAATGAATTTTTGAATACTTGCTCGAACGCCAAGAATTTCAAAATGCTCAGGTTAACAGAAGTATGGAATCGAAGACCGCCTTTATATGGTCCGATGGCAGAATTCATTTGAATTCGGAAACCACGGTTCACCTGATACTTACCTTGATCGTCAATCCATGGAACTCGGAACATAAACACACGCTCTGGTTCAACGATACGGTTCAAGATGTCCGCTTTCTTATATTTTGGATTATCCTCAATAAAAGGTATCACCGCTTCTGCCACTTCATGAACGGCTTGAAGAAATTCTGGCTCATGTCCATTTCTGACCTTAACGGACTCCATGAACGCATCGATTTGACTTTGATATTGGCTCATTATATAGTGTTATTCTGTTTTAAAAGTGGGGGCAAAAGTAGAATAAAAACTTTCCTGAAAACGCACCTTTCATGGGGCTATTTGGCAGGATATTTTTGCTGAAATGCTTCTACTTCTTCTTTCCAAATGCGCTCTACAATAGACACATCATCTTTAAAATAGTATTTACCTCCCCAGCGATGGGTTACGTACTTATAAACGATGGTGTCAATTCCATCTTTTACAACAATTCTTCTTACGGTATGATCTGGGAACTCAAAAGTTTCGTCCGTCATTCCTTGTGGATATTTACCAAAATCCTCTTTCACCTTAAGTTCTTTTTCCTCCTTTATAGCTGGCAAGGGAGCCAAGGGCTTTACGATAGGATTCTGCTTTTCAACTGGTTTTGGAGCCGGAGCTATTTCCGGTTTTGACGCTGGTTTAGCTTCTGGCTTTACCAATTCAACCACTTCTTCGACAGGAGGTGGAGGCGGTGGAAGATCTTCTTGCTTTTCCTCCTTGATAGGAGCTTCTGGTTGAACCACTGGCTCCGAACGCTCAGCTATTGGGCTCGGCTCAGCTTTGGCAACCTCAATGGGAACCAATTCCTGAGGTCGGATGACCATAACAGAATCGACTTCACGCGCTATGTTCTTAGCCATTAAAATGTCCAAATCATTGACTTTAGATGTCAGCCATTGTTCATTTTCAGGGCTGTATTGAATGGCTTCTTGAAATTTCATTCGAGCCTGGACGTAGTCTTTATCCACAAAGGCTTTGTCGGCTTCGACCCTTATGGCATCGTATTTTTCCTCCGCTGCAATTTGGGCTTCAAATTCGGCTTTTCGCTGTTGATCGCGCTTATTTAATGGAATCTGCGCAACAATATCGAGCGAAAGCGCTATAGACAATACAAGTAACGTGTTTTTGAGTAGCATGCTAGGTTTTTATCTGGTTCAAAAGTAGTTTGAGTTCAGCGAGCATCATGGCCGTTGCTCCCCAAATTTTCTTACCCTCATGATGAAAATAGGACGTGCGAACGGCTGCGCCTCTTCCCGTTGGAACCGATCCATTCTCAAGCACAGCATCATCCATTAATCGTTCAACTGGCATAATGAGCGCAGATTGTACTTCGCGCGGATCCAACATCAATTTCGGTTCATAATCTAGGGTAAACAAATAGGGTTGCACCAAAAACCCACTAGGAGGAATGTAAACCTCCGATAAGGTTCGAATGAGCGTTGGTTCATCGGCTCCAATCCCAACTTCTTCTTCCGTTTCTCTCCGAGCCGTAGCTTCAAGGGTTATATCAAACAACTCCTTCTTTCCACCTGGAAACCCTATTTGACCGCTATGGACACCTTCATAGGTCTGTCTTTCGATCAATAAGAAGTTGGTTTCTCCATTTTTTGGGAAGAAAATGGCCGCCACAGCACTAAGCCTTGGTTCTGGATTTTTGAGCAGCGCTTCTTTTCTGAATTTGGAAATCTCTGGAAAAATCAATTCGTGTGCACGTTCGCCTATGGCGTCCACCTTTCGAATGGACTCTAGCTCATCTAAAAAGTATTCAAACTTCATGTGAAGCGTGATAATGGATCAGTTCTTCGATAGGTGCGGCAATTACCAACCCCAAAGTCAGCCCATGGTGATTCAATATTTCGTCTAATTCAGCCTTAAAATTATACGCAATAGATCCCACAAAATGAATTGGCACTTTTTGAGCCGATCCGTATTTCATTACGTGTCGAACGACAAACCCCTCCAATGCAGATCGGATGATTTGCTTGATTAAGACATCCTCGCGGTTTAAACTGCAAAACTTAGCGAACGAGGCTAAATATTTATTCGGCTTGGGTTGGTAGTAGATGTTTTGCAGGACTGATTCAAGGGTTATTTCAAATTCTTTCTCAAACGCTGTGCTTAGGCCAGACGACATTTCCCGATAAACCCATGCCTGCAACAATCGCCTTCCGATATCGGTGCCGCTGCCTTCGTCTCCGATCATGAATCCCAAGGCATGTATATTATCAATGATATTCTTGCCATCGTATTCACACGAATTCGATCCCGTTCCCAGAATACAAGCAATTCCTGATGCGATTTTACACGTGGCTCTAGCCGCGGCCAGAAGGTCGTGCTCAACTTGAAGATTTTCAATTGCAGCGACATCTAGTATGCCATCGCGTATGCGTTGTTTTCGTTGTTCGCTTGAACAGCCTGATCCATAGAAGTATAAATTATTGATGCGCTGGCGTAAATGGACTGGCACAGCGTTTTGAAAAGCTTCGGTCACCTCGGCACTTTCCACAAAAAAGGGGTTCAACCCTTGCGTTGAACTTCGGTGAAGCTCTTTACCTGATTGATCGATTACAACCCAAGTCGTTTTCGTAGATCCGCTTTCGGCTATGCATTTCATAAGGCGAAAATAGAAAAGCAAGTTTCGATTTGATTTGAATGGCCCAAGACTTATAAACGCAAAACCCCCGACATTTTATGTCGAGGGTTTGCATTATGTATTATGAATTTAGATCTAGTCTCGTATCAGGGTTAAGTCTCCTCTGTATTCAACATCTTCTTGATCTAAGGTCATTTCTTTTCCTGTCATCACGTAGTAGTATGTTCCGTCTGGCTCTTTGCCACCATCCCACACATCATCGATGTTTTCGGTTTCGAACACCTTGGTTCCCCATCGGTTGTAAATCACCAATCTGAATTCATCTATTCCTGAGATTGTCCAGTCAAACTCATCGTTGATCAAATCTCCGTTTGGTGAGAACACATTCGGAATGAAGAATGAAGTTAATCGATCCAATCGAATGTTGATGTCATGGGAGTCTTGACATACACTGTTGTCAGCAACCAATGTCACTGTGTAGTTTCCGATCTGCTCGAAGGTGAATATTGGATTCACTTCTACGCTATTTCCGAAAGGACCAAACGTCCACTCATAAGTCAACGGAATTCCGGATGTATCGCTACCAATTGTACTTGCATTAATGAACTGAACCTCCATTGGCACTGTTCCTACAACTATGCTATCCTTGGTGCCGAACTTAGCCACTGGAGATGGTAGAACGGTTATCACAACTTCTGAATAAGGACTTTCGCATCCAAACTTGCTCATCTGTGTACCAAATACGCGTGTTGGCATGTCGATCAACTCTCCGTAGTTGTATGGATTTCCTGCTCCCAAAAGAATGAAGTCTGACAAATTCGGAATGGTATCTGGATTGATCGCCAATGCCGCTTTACGGTCGTCTTCATCCCATGCATACCACTTGAAGGTATTGCTTAACAATCCATCACCTCTTAGGTTATTCAACTGTGTCCCTTGGCAATACGGTCCTCCACCCCAAACTTTAGGTGCAACTGGCGTTCGCGCAATTCGAACGGGTAATATATTCTTATTGTAACAAGTCGTTGCCGTGTCGTATAACTCATAGCTGATGGTGTAAACGCCTTCTCCTACTTTGCTAGGAATAAAGTATCCATCATGCAGTTGGTTCATAGAACCTCCCCAGATTCCACCTTTAACTACTGACCCGAGTTGAACACTGTCGATGATGTTATCGCAATAAACACTGTCTGCTCCAAATATTCGGGCATCTGGAAGTTTACTGATTATCAATGGTTCTGTTGTTTCCGTACCACAGGCACCTTCAATCTTATAGGTGATGTCGTAACTTCCTGCTCCTAATCCAGTAGTTGAGAAGTAATAATTACCCGATCCTTCTGGAGTTTCTGTAACTTTCGATCCTTCCCATATTCCAAATGGATCGCCTTCATAAGTGTTCAGATAAATCAGCACTTCTTCGCCTTCACAAATCTTAGGTAAACTGTCGATGGCTGAATTGTATTCACCTACGATATGTATGGCAGTAGAATCTTCGTTTACGCACCCGCTATCATTTACCAAGTGGTGAACCATTACGGTATCAGGAGCGGTAAAGCTGCTTGGATTCAAGATACCTGCTGCAGTCGGATTACCGGAGTTACCTGTATCCCACCATGATTCCGTTTGAAACTGTGTGTTGGTTATGGTGAAATTACCCAGGAGTTGCACCGATGTCAGCTGCTCGCAATACGGCCCTAACGTGGCTATACTCGCATCTGGTGCACCTTTTACTCGTATGTCAAGCGTGTCGCTATTGGCACAAACGCCTTCCAAAATATAGATGATGGTTACTGTTGTGTCATTCCCCGAACCTGGATCCAAGATGTCTGGAGCAAATACTCCGTCTATGGCATTTACGATACCCGAACCGATGAAAGTCCCTCCCGGTGTTTGCGGTATCAGTGTATCCAGCGGGTCGGTAGAACAATATACCAATAGGTCTGCTGTTCCTCCAACGTCTGGTGTAATATCTACTGGAAACTTATTGAATACTTCTACTACGATGGTATCTGAGTTACCACATGCTTCTTCTAGGTTACTTTGAACCACATAAATAGTCGTCTGGGATGGGTGTATCCATGGATCGGCACAGATGCTGCACCCAAAGTTCGTTCCGACTTGAATCGGATCGCCCGACAGGGTGGACCACCAAAAGGTATCACCTCCATGTGCATCCAACTGTATGGTATCAAGCTCACATATTGCTGTGTCCGGACCCAAATACGTACTCGGTTCAATTCGAACTACGTAAGAGTAAATGTTGAAACCTGTTACAGGACAGAAGTTGTCTTCTACAGTCACGTTGAAGGGCACGTATGTTTGATTCGTAGGAACTGCTATCCAACTGATGTGAACGGTGTCTGGGTTGGTTCCAGTTGTTGTCCAAATTGCTCCAGGCAAAATTTGGTCGATATTACAAAACGATGTAATGGAATCGGAAGAAATATTCCCTGACGTATCGTAATCGGCAAATATCAAGTCGAACTCGAAATCCTGACCGATACAGACTACAATAGAGTTTGAATCCAAAAGCCCACCTTCTCCTTCAAAGTTCGTGATTCCGCCTTCGTCAACAGGAGGTGTGTTGTCGCAACTGTCCAACACGATAAACTGAATATCGCGATGCACTTCACCTTTATAGACCCCTGTTTGATTATTGTATTCTTTCACCGTAACAGCTATGGCATAGTTGGCGAAGTTGAAGCCCACTGGAATGGTAGCAGTGAAGTTTAATTGACCTGTTAAGTTATTGATGGTTGTTGTGCCTGGCATAGGTTGGGGGCCACTGTAACCACCTTGATATGTAATTGAACTATAATTGCCTCCACTAAATGAATTCCAAGCTGTATCAAGCTCCCACCAAAGGCTGTCTCCATCAGGATCATAGGCACTCCAGTTATAAGTAACCTCTTGACCATCGCAGAAAAAAGGAATAGGCTTGTTTGAATTAAATTGAACGGAGCTGTTATTCGGGAAACTCGCCATTTGCAATCTATCATAAGCAACGATGCTTGGCTGGCTCACATAGTTAACACCTGTATTTCGTGCACCGGATGCATAAACGAAGGTCCAATTGTCGCAACCTGCTTGTCCCCATGTTGTAGTCGAATCAAAGCAAATGGTATCACTGGTGTAAACACCCCACTGAATACCTAGTAATCCACACGAACCAACCAAACAGGAGTTTTGAGTTGCATTCAATGAATCGCAAATTGGTGTCGCTTCCTTTATCGTATCAGCTTGGGCTGTTACGTTCCATGATGTATTAAAGTCCTCACAGTACAACATAAATCCAGCGGAAGCTCCAATACCGGCAGCGCCTGTACAATTTCCATTGTTAAATGCTGTTCCTCCACAATAACGGAAGAAATCCATGGTGAACACATAACAACTGTTCCCAACACTTACGTAAGTGATGTTCATTCCTTGAATGTGCGTGGCTTTTGATTCTTGAAGTCCAACTAGACCAAGGGTGAAAAGCGTAATAATGAGTGCTATTTTTTTCATAACAGGTTTTCGGTTAACTGGGACAAAGACTTAGCTCGGATTAAAAAGGTTGTCTGAGATGTGAATTTTCCTTAAGTCGCACAAAACTAGCCAATGAGTTTAATAATTCATTCTCCTTTTTCAAGTAATTTAAAACCTCCGTTGTATGTGATATTCAATTACTTACATACCTCCTGGAAGAGTCGATAACATTCGACATGGAGCAATCTTTTTTTTAAAGTCATTTTGTGACTCATGATCGGCCCGATTAAATAAAACACCGTTTTAAGAATAGTCTCACTTTTGCTGAAATGAAGCGATTTCTAATTGTTGGCGCGGGACTAAGTGGGATATGTGTTGCAGAGCGGCTTTTGCAACGAGGAGTTTCCGTGAAAGTAATCGACCAAGTGGATCAGCCATCAAGCACGGCTGTGGCGACCGGAATGTATAATCCAATTGTATTTAAACGGCTAAACAAGAGCTGGATGGCGGACGAGTTGGTGGCAGAACTCCGGCACTTTTATCGCGGTCTCGAGTCTAAGCTTGGTGTTCAATTATTACAAGATATTGAATTCAAGCGCTGCATACCCAGCCAAGACTATGCGGTTCTCTGGATTCAGCGCTTGGAGGACCAAGCATTCCAGAAATTTATCGGTCCCATTTCCAATGGATTTGGATCTGTCTTTGAATCGGGCATACTGGACTGTGAATTACTCGTTAAATCATATGTCGCGCATCTCGTAGAAAACGACTTGCTTTTGAATGAAGCTTTTATTCACGATGACTTGAAGGTGAGTACAAATCACGTTACTTATAAGTCCCAAACCTATGACGGGGTGGTGTTCTGCGAAGGTCCGTACGCCAGTAAAAACCCTCATTTTCATTGGTTACCATTTAAACCTTGCAAAGGCGAATGGATTATTGTCCAAACCGATAGAGCAGTAACTGACGTTGTCGTTAATGATCAAATAAACATCATTCCGCTAGGCGATAATAAATACAAGCTCTCTTCCACATATGAATGGGATGATTTGACCTGGAACAAAACTTCGAAAGCGGCTGACGAACTGCTAGCTGCATTTGAACGCATATTTAAATGCAACACAAAAATCATTGATCAACAAGTAGGTATTCGCCCTAGCGCAGCAGATCGTAGGCCCTATATTGGAAGTCACCCAAGGCAAAGAAACCTCCACATTTTTAACGGCCTCGGAACCAAGGGCATCATGCTCGCTCCGTATTTTTCAGAAGAATTCGCAGCCTATTTAGTGGAGGGAAAAACGCTAAAAGACGAGATCAATATTGCGCGACACATAAAGCGCTATTATCAAGAAATCAATTCCTGACGAAAATCAATTTGGCAAATGGACCAAGCACATAATTTTGCGCCATGGCTTTACACAACCGAATCGATAAAAAACTACTCAAAGAAAGGCTGGAACACGACAATACGCCTCGAAAGACGGTTTCTTTTTACCGGTATGTACACATAGAAAATCCAGCCGAGTATCGCGATCATTTATACCGCGAATGGGAGTCCATCGGCTGCTTAGGTCGAATCTACCTCGCCAACGAAGGAATCAACGCACAGATGAGTGTGCCAAGCAACCATTGGGATGCCTTTGAAGCGCATATTGAAAAAGATGAACTGCTGTCAGGCGTTCCTTTTAAGGTAGCCGTTGAAGATAGCAACCGCTCTTTTTACAAGCTTAAAATCAAGGTTCGAAATAAAATTGTGGCAGATGGACTGGACGACACAAGTTTTAATCCATGGAACACCGGGAATCATTTAAACGCCATTGAATTTAACCAAGCCATTGCTGATGGAGCCATCGTTGTTGACATGCGCAACCATTATGAAAGTGAAGTAGGTCATTTCAAGGGCGCAATTCTCCCTGATGCTGATACGTTTCGCGATGAGCTAAAAATGGTGGAAAGCATGTTAGATGGAAAAGAAAACGAAAAAATCCTTATGTATTGTACAGGAGGGATTCGATGTGAAAAAGCGAGCGCATATTTCAAGCACCTTGGATTCAAAGATGTAAACCAATTAAAAGGTGGAATCATCGAATATGCCCATCAAGTTCAAGAACAACAATTAGAAAATAAATATATCGGGAAAAACTTCGTGTTTGATGAGCGCCTTGGCGAACGCATAACGGATGACGTAATTGCAACATGTCACCAATGTGGTAAGACCTGTGACAACCATACGAATTGCTTGAATGAAGATTGTCATTTATTATTTATTCAGTGCGATGAGTGTAAAGCGCGACACGAAGGTTGTTGCTCAGATGATTGTCAAGAAATCATCCAACTTCCTATGGAAGAACAAAAAGAGCGGAGAAAGGGCCAAAACAAAGGGGAAGCTCGAAATATTTTCAAAAAAGGTCGGTTCGGATTTAAGATTCTTAAATAGTCATCCGAACCCACTTTTAAGATCGACTACCTTTCGCGGCAGAATGTGAAAAACCTTGAATAAGTTTTCAATTCCAAACCCCTACAGTTTGAATAATATTGCAGGCTCATTGCACGCGCAAAAACTTCCCTAAACATGAAAGAAATTCGATCGGCACTTGTTTCCGTATTTAATAAAGACGGACTCGACCAAATAGCCGAATTACTCCAAGAACGTGGGGTTAAAGTGTATTCAACAGGTGGTACTGCTGCCTTTTTTACGAATAAAAAAATTCAGGTAACTGAGGTTGAGTCGATTACCAATTATCCTTCTATTTTAGGTGGTAGAGTAAAAACCTTGCACCCAAAAGTATTTGGTGGAATTTTAGCTCGTTCGACCGATGAAGACGATCAAAATGAATTAGAGCGCTTTAATATTCCAACGATCGATTTAGTTGTCGTTGATTTATATCCGTTTGAGGAAACGGTAAAATCAGGTGCTGAAGAAGCAGCCATCATCGAGAAAATCGACATCGGTGGCATTTCATTGATTCGAGCCGCAGCAAAAAACTTCAACGATGTGGTGATCATTCCCTCGAAAAATGAATATGGAGATTTAGTTCAAATCTTAAAGGCTGGGGGTAAGACAACCTTGGATGAAAGACGAGCGCTTTCCTCCAAAGCATTCGCAGTAACAAAACATTATGATAGCGCCATTTCGGCCTATTTTGAGGGAGGATCGACCAACGCGCGCAAGGAACTTCGTTATGGTGAAAACCCACATCAGAAAGGATCTTTTGTTGGAAATCTCGATCAATTTGTGAGTCAACTACACGGTAAAGAATTATCGTATAACAACCTGCTTGATGTAGACTCGGCCATTCGACTGATCCGTGATTTTAAAAATGATGATCCATCCTTTGCGGTAATTAAACACAATAACGCTTGTGGCTTTGCCACTCGATCAGATGCTAAAACAGCCTATTTAGACGCTTTAGCTGGCGATCCGGTTTCAGCTTTTGGCGGAATCATTGTCACCAACGTGGCTATAGACATGGACACCGCGCAAGAGATTAATAAGCTTTTCTGCGAAGTGGTTATCGCTCCATCATTTGAAGCAGATGCTCTTGAATTGCTAAAAAGCAAAAAGAATCGAATGCTCTTGGTCGATCACATGAAAGAATTTCCTTCAAAAACCTCTCGATCAATTCTGAACGGAATCCTTGAACAAGACATGGATTCAAAAACTGTTTCGGCCAGCGAATTGCAAAACGTAACAAAGCGTATTGCTTCAGCGGAAGAAGTGGAAGATATGCTCTTCGCCAACAAATTGGTAAAACACACTAAGTCAAACACTATCGTTCTAGCTAAAAACAAACAGCTCATTTCGAGCGGTGTAGGACAAACATCGCGGGTCGATGCTTTGCGTCAAGCAATCGATAAGGCGAAGAATTTTGGTTTTGAAATCGCGGGTTCGGTTATGGCAAGCGATGCATTTTTTCCTTTTCCAGACTGTGTTGAAATAGCTAACAACGAAGGTGTTAAAGCTGTAATACAGCCAGGTGGATCAGTGCGTGATCAAGAATCAATTGATTATTGCAACGAACACAACATGGCTATGGTTATAACCGGAACAAGACATTTTAGACACTAATCATAGCCGGATAATAAATTTACCTTCGCGCAAATCACTTGAACACAGAGAGATAGATAATGGGATTATTCAACCTATTCACAGAAGAAATAGCAATAGACCTTGGCACAGCCAACACCATCATTATTCATAATGATAAAGTGGTGGTCGATGAACCGTCCATCGTTGCAGAGGACCGTACCACGAAAAAAATTATTGCCGTAGGACGTGTAGCCATGTTGATGCATGGAAAAACGCATGAAAACATCCGCACTATCAGGCCATTAAAAGACGGTGTGATTGCAGATTTCCATGCCGCTGAACAGATGATTCGAGGCATGATTAAAATGATCAACTATGGCAACCGCTTGTTCACACCAAGCTTGAAAATGGTCATTTGCATCCCTTCAGGAATTACTGAGGTTGAAAAGCGTGCCGTTAAGGATTCAGCAGAGCATGCTGGCGCAAAAGAAGTTTACCTCATTCATGAGCCAATGGCAGCCGCGATAGGTATCGGTATTGATGTGGAGGAGCCAATGGGCAACATGATTATTGATATAGGCGGAGGAACAAGCGAGATCGCTGTTATCGCCTTAGGTGGAATCGTTTGCGATAAATCAATTCGAGTAGCTGGTGATGAATTCACCAGTGACATTGAAGATTATATGCGCAGACAACACAACATTTTAATTGGAGAGCGCAGCGCAGAGCGAATCAAAATAGAAGTTGGTTCAGCGCTATCAGAATTAGAAAACCCACCTGAAGACATGGCGGTTCATGGTCGCGACTTGATGACCGGAATTCCGAAAGAAATTAAGGTGTCGTATGTGGAAATAGCCCATGCCTTGGATAAATCCATTTCGAAAATTGAAGAGGCCATCCTGAGTGCCTTAGAAATGACACCACCAGAGCTTTCGGCCGATATCTACAAAACTGGAATCTATTTGGCTGGCGGTGGCTCTATGCTGCGCGGATTAGACAAACGAATTAGTTTGAAAACCAAGCTTCCTGTTCATGTAGCTGAAGATCCGCTTAGAGCTGTTGCCAGAGGTACGGGCATTGCGCTTAAGAACGCGCATCGATTCCCGTTCTTGATGAAATAGTCCAAGTCTGTTAGCTTTGAAAAAGCTCAAAATAGCTAAGAGAACGCATGCGTAACCTGTTTTTATTCTTGTGGAAAAATCAATTTACGGTTCTATTCGTACTCATTGAAACCATTGGATTTTATTTACTTGTATCAAACAACAGTTACCAGCAATCGGTCGTTCATGTGTCTGGTGTTCAGCTTTCTGGAAAGGTTTACGACTTCGAACATTCGTATAAAAAATACATCGGACTTTTAGAAGAGAATGAGGCGTTAAGGAATGAAAATGCACTCCTTCGTCTTGCAAGCTTAAATGGAGCCCTAACTCAAATCGAGGAGATCGCTCAGTATGACTGTATTCCAACGCAAGCAATCAATAGCAGTTATAACCTAGAAAAGAACTTCATAATCGTAAACTCCGGATCTGCTTCGGGCCTTCAACCTGCAAACGCAGTGATTGGGACAGAGGGCATTGTAGGCATTGTGCATACGGTGACAGAAAACTATGCCTCAATCATTCCGATGTTGCACAGCGACAGCAAAATAAGTGGCAGACTAAAGGGCACGAATTATTTCGGACAATGCAAATGGGAAGGTCGCGATGATAAAGTCATTATGCTCGAAAATATTCCAAATCATGTTCCGGTGGCTCAAGGCGACACCATCATTACGCGGGGCTCTACCGGTATTTTTCCTCCTGGACTTATCATTGGCTTCGCCAGCTCATCCGAACGAGACGAAAGCAGCGGATTTCAGCGCATCCAAGTTAATTTAGCCACCAATTTCAGAAAGATCAACACCCTATATGTCATTCAAAACAGACATAAAGAAGAACTGGATTCACTTGTCTTAAAAACTCAGGAATGGATAGAGAAGTAGTAGGTCAATCGGTTCGGTTTATTGCCCTGATATTTCTTCAGGTGTTGATCCTTAATAATGTCTTGTTTTCAAATTTATTCAACCCGTATCTCTATATCTATTTCATCCTTTTATTACCCGTAGATTTCCGACCATCCTTAGGCCTCATTGTCGGCTTCTTTCTCGGTTTATCCATTGATATTTTTTCGCAAACCTTAGGAATGCACGCCATTGCCACCACGTTCGCAGCTTACTGCCGACCCTATGTTTTAACTTATATGGCGCCTCGAGATGGGTACGAATTTTCTCGAAATCCAGGCGTTAGACAAATGGGATGGTTGTGGTTTTCGACATACGCGGGCATCATCATCGCGTTGCATCATTTCGTACTCTTTTTTGTAGAGATGTTTCGAATGTCAGGACTTTGGCAAACCTTACTAAAGTCGTTATGCAGTTCGATCCTGACATTGATTTTAGTCCTCATCATTCAGCTGATCTTTCTTCGTTCGAATCGCTCCAATAGCAGTTATGAATAATCTGGTTTATCGAAAGATCACCGTAATCGGAGCCTTTGTAATTGTTGGGCTTGTCTTTATCGCGCGCCTATTTTATATCCAAGTCCTAGACGAGTCTTACGTTTCTTCGGCTGACAATCAAGCCCTTAGATATGTAACTAAGTACCCTGCTCGAGGTATTATTTACGACCGAAACCATGAAATATTAGTCCTCAACCAGGCCGCCTATGACCTAATGATTGTTCCGCGACAAGTAGGAAAAATAGATACCGAAGCGTTTTGTGTTTTGCTTGATATAACGAAGGCTGAGTTCATAAAAAACTATGAATCGGCAAAGAACTATTCTCAATATCGTTCGAGCATTTTTAAAAAGCAAATGACGGCTGACGAGTATTCCAGAGTGGCCGAGCGTCTTTATCAATATCCCGGATTTTATGGTCAAAAACGTAGTCTCCGCATCTATCCGGACAGTATTGCAGCCCACGTTCTTGGCTACATAGGCGAGGTAAACCAAGCCAACTTGGACAACGATACCTTTTACCGTTCGGGTGACTTCATCGGAATCAGTGGTTTGGAAAAGCAATACGAAAAAGAGCTGCGTGGAGGACGAGGTCGTGAAGTACTTATGGTCGATGTACACAACACGGTTCAAGGTCAATTTGAGAATGGACGATTTGACATCGAAGCCAAAGCGGGACAAAACCTCACATCGACCATTGACATACAAATGCAGAAGTATGGAGAGCAGCTTATGGTCAACAAGAAGGGAAGCATTGTTGCTATCGAGCCTCGAACGGGAGAAGTGTTGGCGTTGGTGTCAAGCCCATCTTATGACCCAAATCTGTTGGTAGGTGTAAAACGCGCTAAGAACTACAAGCTTCTGGCAGAAAACGACAGTTTAGATCCGCTCTTCAATCGGGCTTTAATGGCCAAATATCCACCGGGCTCCATTTTTAAAATTGTTCAATCGTTGATTGGATTAGATTTAGGAGTGATCAATGAAAACACAGGTATTATCTGCAACAAAGCACTTGTAGGTTGTCACAATCACCCCAGTGCTTCCAACCTCCGCGAAGCGATTCAAATGTCTTGCAACCCATATTATCATCAAGTATTTAAGCGCATCATAAACCAAGGTAAATCAAAGAATTATTTTGAAGACAGCGCCATTGGATTGGCCATTTGGAACAACAAAGTGCGGGCCTTCGGGCTAGGGGAACGGCTAGGCCTTGACCTTCCAAGCCTCAAATCTGGAGGTGTCCCTGATGTTGCATTCTATGACCGCATTTATGGCACACGTAGGTGGGCATTCAGCACCATTTACAGTTTGAGCATCGGTCAAGGAGAGCTGGAAGTGGTTCCTTTGCAAATGGCCAACTTAACCGCCATCATTGCAAACCGTGGTTATTATATTACCCCACATTTGATAAAAGGCCTAACCGGGACAGTTGACTCAAACTTCATTTGGGACCGCCACGACAGCGGAATTGATTCGGCATTTTACACTCCTATTGTTGATGCCATGAATTGGGTGGTTGAAAAACCTGGCGGTACAGCCCGAAAAGCTCGAATTGACGGCATAAAAGTATGCGGTAAAACGGGAACAGCTGAAAATCCGCATGGTAAGGACCACAGTGTTTTTATTGCCTTTGCGCCAATGAATGACCCTAAAATTGCCATAGCAGTTTACGTTGAAAACTCGGGATTTGGAGGCGATTGGGCCGCTCCGATTGCCAGCTTGATAATCGAACGCTACTTGACTGGAAAAATTTCTGACTCATTGAAGGAAGAGCGTATTTTGAACGCAGACCTTATATCACAAGAAAATGAGGACTAGGCAAAACATCTTTCAAGAAATCGATTGGGTCATGGTCGCCACCTTTTTGGTCATGATCATTTTTGGATGGATGAGCATCTATGCTGCTACCTTTGACGAGGCACACCGCGACTTCTTTGACATGTCTCAAAACCATGGAAAACAAGCCATGTGGATGGGGTTCGCCATCATAATCGCGACAGCCATCTTACTCTTAGACCATCGATTTTTCGAAACATTTGGCTACATCATTTATGGTTTCGCCATGCTGCTCTTGGTGGCCGTACTTTTTCTAGGCTCAGAAATAAAAGGCGCCCAGTCATGGTTTGTGATTGGTTCTTTTAGCTTCCAACCTTCTGAAATTGCCAAATATGGCACGGCTCTCGCGCTATCCAAATATCTAAGTGATAATGCATTGAAGTTTGACAAACTTCAAACAAAGATTGTCTCCTTCGCCATTATCCTTGCACCTGCAGTTTTAATTACCCTCCAGCCCGATGTTGGTTCAACGCTTGTTTTTGCAGCGCTTACCATTGTGCTTTATCGGCAAGGTTTGAGTCCATTGTTTTTCAATTTAGGATTTGCGGCAATTGTGCTGTTTGTTCTTGCGCTTTATCTAAAGCAAGTTAATATCGAAGTAAGCGAAAATTGGATTATTCAGGGTAGCACCTTCTTCCTAATTGGCTTAAGTCTGATAGCCCTTTTGGTGTATATAAACCTTCGCAAAAAACGAGGAAGCGCCTTTGTAATCGGCTCGACTTATGCCGCATTGGTAGGCTACTATTTTTCAGTTGATTACGTGTTCGACAATCTGCTGAAACTACATCATCAGAATAGAATAAACGAGCTCTTAGGTATTGTATCAGACCCACTCGGAGCAGGATATAATGTTCACCAATCGATGATAGCGATCGGCTCGGGAGGCTTTAGTGGCAAAGGTTTCTTGCAAGGCACTCAAACCAAATTTCACTTTGTTCCTGAGCAAAGCACGGACTTCATTTTTTGTACAGTTGGTGAGGAATGGGGCTTTTTAGGTAGCTTTATTTTGGTTTCACTATTTGTATTTCTCATGGGCCGAATCATTTGGGTTGCTGAAAAACAACGAAGTGATTTCACCCGGCTTTACGGTTATAGCCTCGCTTCCATTTTATTCATTCATTTTTTCATAAACATAGGAATGACCATTGGCCTAGCACCGGTTATTGGTATTCCACTTCCGTTCTTTAGTTACGGAGGTTCTTCGCTTTGGTCCTTTACCATTTTGCTTTTCACGTTCATAAAACTAGATTCTGAACGAAAATTCGTGTTGCGTTAACGTGGAAGAACGATGCGCTGAGTTTGAACCTGACTGGGAGTCGAAAGCTTTACTATGAACATTCCACTGGAAAGTTCTGATAACGATATGGTCTGAAAGCCACTCATGCTTTCCCTGATATAAACCAGGCGGCCACTTCTGTCCAGTATTTCGAAACGCACGTTGTTTGAATGGCAATCAATTCTAAGTTCATCGCTTTGAACCCAAAGGGTTGATAGCGGTTTTTTCGCGGCTGAAATGCCCGTTGTTGTGTCGGTCGTGTCTTGCGCTGGTTCCAATAATCGAACTTTTATATCAGCTATTACAGGCAAATGATCGCTCATTTCATACAAAGCCCCTAGAACGACCGATGGAACGCTGTTATTAGAGCCATCATTGACAGCTTGATTGAAGTGGTTACCATCTTGACCCAAAGCTCGGTAGCTGCCTTCAATGTACGAAACAGTACCCGTGTCTTGGACCACCTGGCCCGACATTAGAATAAAATCGAAGCGATCGTCCATTCCTCCACCTGAAAAGCAACCACCGTTTGTTGATGAACTCCGTGTCGATTGTGTGTGAACCGCGCTAAATGAAGAATTATTGTTCCACGAACCGCTTTGATTTATAGGATCGTAAAGCCGAACATTTCCATTGCTATTTGAAATCAAATTTTGAAACGCATCTTCATCATCACTGTATAAATTTAAATCACCACAAAGGACATAATTGTTTGCTCCGATTTGAGAAAAATAGTCCATCAATGCCTCGGCAGCCAAGGCTCGATCCTGCTCATCTGAATTTGAATTTCCTGCCTTCAAATGCGCGGCTGCCACATACAAATAGGCCGTATCGCTTGAGTCAACTAACTCACTATCGGTATAATAGAATTTGTTGACATCAATAACTCGAACCAAGTCGTTGCCATTCAAATCGAAGGCGATCTTTTTTTGCGACACCAGCTCTAGTCTTTTCTTATTGTAAAACATGCCATTAGCCAAGCTTGAAAAAGAGTTATTCTTGACAGCGCATGCCTTGTATTTCGATTCACCGTCTGTGTTTAAAACCTTGCTAATAATTCTGCTTGCGTAGGCTTGAGCAGCGCCCATTTCATTGACAACTAAAAGGTCGGGATCCACATGCTTCACAATGGTTTTTAGATAGAGGTCCTTGGAGTTGATGTTGTTATTTGAGTTATCGCAAAATGAAGTTACTTCACCATAATAGAGCAAATTGTAAGTCATGATGCGCAGGGTATCGTAACCTTGACTTTGGCAAAGGAGAGCAAACGAGCACAACAGCACCGAAAGGAATATCTTCATTGTTTTTAGGACTTAACTTCTTCGGGTTTATTAGGCCAAGGCAATTCACTCAGCGTTAAATTTGAAGAAAGTTCCGAAGCGGATTCTACCCATTTATTATAGCATTGAATATAAGCCTCGAAACGCCCCCCTTCAAGTGCCACAAGTTGAGAATGCTTAAACTGATTTAAAATTCCTATGAGTTGTGTAATGGTCATTTTACCCAAATTGCGCGCAGGCACAAAGCCGTTCAATTGATCGCCATCCATTTCCACTTCAGTCAACAAATGAACCTCACGCATGAGTTCTATAACCCTCGATGTCACCCCAAAAGGCAATTCAATATCTGCACTAATCATTTGGGCAGATTCTGGTTCAGCTCCTTTATCAAAATTGTCTGAAAGTCGTTTACAAATCATCATTGCTATGATGTGTTGTTGGTTCACACTCAGATGTTTGCCATCTATTTCATTTTTAATTTCTCCTACATATTGATTTGCATAGGCTACTTCCGCCCCGATTAATGTTATGAGCCAACTGATATTCACCCAAATAAGAAAAAGTGGCAAAGCCGCGAAACTTCCGTAAATGGCATTGTATTTACTCACTCCCACTTGAAAGTGAATGTAACCCCACTCGACCAATTGAAAGGCCGTGCCAGCAATAATTCCTGCAACCAGAGCCGACCCAAAATTGACCTTTGTATTGGGCATAACCGTATAAATGAAGGTGAACAATAACCATATAAGGGCGTACGGAATAATTTGAATAAAAAAGAAAATGATCGGACCAATGGCATTCAATACGTTGACTCCAGTGACCAAATTTTCGATTTCGGTGGAAATAACCACTGTGATACTGCTAGAAACAATGATCATTATCGGTGCCAAGAGCAAGATTGAAAAATATTCAGAGAACTTTCGAATCCACGAGCGACCTTTTGCCACTTGCCATATATCATTGAACGACATTTCAATGCTCATCAACAAACGCATTACGCTCCAAAGCAAAACCACAACGCCAACACCAGCCAATACACCACCTTTTGTGTTCTCCAACATTCTAGAAGCGAAAACCATGATTTGTTCCACAACCGCTTCCTGGCCTTTCAACATCGATAAGAGCTCTTCTTCCAGCCTATCTTCAAAACCAAAACCTTTTGAAACAGCGAAAGCCATCGCTACGAGTGGAACTACGGAAAGGAGCGTATAATAGGTAAGCCCAGCGGCCTGAACTTGAAGTTTGTCTTTCGTGAAATTTCTAGAAACGATTATGACAATGCGAAGTTGTTTGAACAAGAAAGCAATAAGTGGCTTCCTGTCTTCCAATCGAACCTCCCAGATCCGATTATTGACGTATGAAAGTAGATTGTTTTTCACAATTGGATTTAGATCGGCAAACGTAAAGGATTTTATGCTCAAGGCCGATTATCCAATTCAGTTTGAACAAATGGTCATCTACATTTCTAAGTTCATAATTCTTGGCATACTTATTAATGTATGTCTGCTTTCCATTTACGTTTGAAAACTATGATCCGACTCAA
Organism: uncultured Flavobacteriales bacterium; assembly: GCA_943788145.1. Taxonomy (GTDB): domain Bacteria; phylum Bacteroidota; class Bacteroidia; order Flavobacteriales_G; family Salibacteraceae; genus SHAN690. The sequence goes on along the minus strand of CALSPD010000013.1, from coordinate 71,906 downwards.
CTTTACCTTGGTTTTTCTAGTCATACTTAACGTATCGCTTGCACAAAGACCTGAATTCACATTAGCCGACTTCTATCGCGACAGTGAGCGCTTACAGCAAGAAACAGACAATGTGTTTAATGCTTTAAACGAGGAACAACGCGTGGCTCAAATGATTATCGCTTCGCTTGGAAAATTGGGAAAACCATACGAAAGCGTTGAGCCTTTGATCATGCAGAAAAAAATTGGCGGAATAATCTTCCTAAGTGGTGATCCAGAGGAATTTAAAGCACAAATTGACGGCATCATTGGGATGCACACCGATTGGCCAATGCTCATGAGTATGGATGCCGAACCCAGCTTACTGAACAGAAGAATGCCCGGCACACCCACAATGAAACCAACAGCGGAATTAGAGTCAATGGAAGAAATCGAAGGTGCAGCTAAAACCATTGACAGCATCCTACACCATGTTGGATTTCAGCAAAACTTTGCTCCAGTTGTTGATTTATCTCCCAACAACGAAGCGATAGGCAATCGAACCTTTGGTATGGATCAAGAAAGTGTAGTGCCAAAGGCGGTCACTTTTATCAAACAAACTCAAAAAGATCAAATCGTAGCCACTGCTAAGCACTTTCCTGGCCATGGTCGAGTGGCAGGCGACACACATAAAAAATTGGTTTACATTAATGGTGAATTAACCGAAGTTGGTATTTATGAGCCCATGATTGAAGCTGGCGTGTTAAGCATCATGATAGGCCATATTGCCATTGAAAACAACGACAAATACAACACTCATGAAATGCCTTCTACCTTAAGTAAAGTGGTCGTTACCGACCTATTAAGGAAAGAGATGGGTTTTGATGGAATCATCATTACTGACGCCATGAATATGGGCGCTGTTCAAGCCATTCCTAATTCGGGATTGAAAGCCGCACAGGCAGGTTGCGACATGATTTTAATGCCGCCCGATGAGCTCGGAACGTTGACTGACATTTTAATGGAAATGGAGCAGGATCCCGCTTTCAAGGCGCAAATCGAAACTTCAGTAAAACGAATTATTCGCCTAAAGCTGTGCCTAGGAATGCACTTTAATTAGTAAAACTCGATATCGGCAATTCAGTCTCGAATTCAACGGGTATGGTTTTAGAAATAAGAAAGCTTCGCGCCCTTATCTCACCAACCAACGTCACTTTCGGATCTTTCCCTAACAGCATTCCTACAATCCCAGCTAGCCCACCTGTCATTGCCCCACTCACATCTCCCTTCAGTTTCACAGGATATGACTCCATAGAATTTGCTTTTATCTTAAATGACTCTGAAAGATTAGCTGTTCCCATTTCGGTTTTTTCCAACATAATTTTAAAATCAGCTTCTTTAACTGTAACAGCAAATCCATTCGGATTATTCAGGGTCAAAGTAATTGTGCCCTTGATGTTACCCTTATTTAAAGATTCTATTTTAACATCGTCAACCGTTTGCAACTCAATGTCCTTAAATTCACAGCCCAAAATAAAAAGCGGCAGCGTAACTAGAACTAGAAAACGCTTAACTGAAAAACTCGTCTGAATAAAAGTGCGAATCATTAGTCTCAATTTTGAATCAACAAAGAAAGCGTGGAAAGCTTTCATCTGCATCGCCATGTTGCTTTTTGTTGCGGGTTTTGGGCAAGCTCAGTCTGAAAGAGCTAACAATTGGGCCTTCCCGAGAGGAAATGGATTAAACTTCAGCAACGGGATTCCAACGGGTTATGGAACCTCTGTTCCAGCCTTTGGATCCTTGACCCAAGGCACATCGACCATATCTGACGTGAATGGAAATTTACTGATTTATAGTAATGGCGAAAAGGCCTGGAACGGTTCGCATCAGGTCATTTCAGGAGGTGAAACCCTCGATGGAAGCCAAGAAACTACACAGAGTTCCATTATCGTACCTGCTCCTAATTTTCCAGATCGGTATCAGCTTTTTACTCTAGATGACAATGGCGGTGGCAATGGCTTAACCTACTACACCATAGATATGGCCTTTAATAGTGGCGCTGGGATAGTTTTCCCAGGTGTTCAATTGCGAACGGTAATGACAGAAAAGCTTGCAGCAGTGAAACATGGAAATGATTTCGACTATTGGGTCGTAGCCCACAAATGGCAAAGCGACACATTCTTCGCATATCATGTTGACTCGTTCGGAGTGAGCAACACACCTGTCATCAGCACAGTTGGATTGGCGCATGTAGGGCAAATCAATGCCGCAATGGGGCAAATGAAAATATCGCCAGATGGATCTAAACTGGCATTGGCTAGTTGGGCAGGTGGTCATGTTCAGCTCTTTTCCTTCGATGATGAAACGGGAGTAGTAAGCGCCCCGCTAACCTTGCAGAATTACGCAGCAAACTTTCCATTCGGTGTGGAATTTAGTCCTGACAGCCGCAAGCTCTATTACGTTCAGCGCTTTTCAGCAAACCCCGAGGCTATACTTTTCCAATATGACTTAGATCATCTCGACACCAATTGTCTATTGGCCTCGGAGTTTGAATTGGCCCAAGTTAACGAGTTGAAAGTGCCGTCAAATCTACAATTGGGAACAGACGGAAGAATTTACATGACTGTAAACTACTTTTCAAATTACGACACATTAGCTGTCATCAACTATCCGAATCTTTACGGTTATGACTCCTTTTTTCAGGAGTTTGGGTTTACTACAGATTCACCTTTGGTTGAAGGGTTAACCAACTTTGCAAGCTCCTTTCTTTCGGATGGAATTCATGTAGTTTTTGGTTCTACTTGTGATGGAGCCCCAACTTTCTTCTTCCCAGAAGACAGCCTCGGCCTCGATTCGGTTCGCTGGAATTTTGGTGATGTGGCAAGTGGTGCAAATACAAGTATCGATGTTTATGCCGGTCACATTTTTTCTGAACCAGATACATTTTTAGTAACGCTCTATTCCTTCGAAGGAAATGTAACAGACACCTTTTATCGGAATGTGATCATCTGGGACACAGCAGTCAACTTACTTGGTAGCGACACGACCATTTGCGCGAACAGCAGCCCAGTTACCCTTGACGCTTCCTGGTACAATGCCTGTTTGGAATGGTCGAATGGCTCAACAAATTCAACGATAAGCGTTACCACAGGCGGAACCTATTGGGTCGATGTTTACTACCAAAGTTGTTATTTCCGAGATTCAATAGACATATTAGGCGTAAGTGGTCCACCTCAATTTACCCTTGGTAATGACACATCGGTGTGCAGTAATTTCAACTTTGTTTTAGATCCAGACCTGTCCAACGCATACTACACCTGGCAAGACAATAGTCACGACACAACACTACTTATTACCGCAACTGGAACTTATTCTTTGACCGCCACAAATGCCTGTGGATCGAACACAGATACGCTTTTTGTAACGGTAAACCAAGCCGCTCAACCCGTGCTTGAATTTCCAAATGACACAACGGTTTGTGATACGGTTGACTTTAGCCTCGATGTGACGTTTGAAGATGCTGTTTACTTGTGGTCGGACGGCAGCACATCGGCTATTAAAACCATCACTGAAGAAGGTGTTTATTGGGTCCGAGTTGGAAATATTTGTGACACGGTATCTGACACCATAAGCGTTTTTTTCGAAGAATTGATTACATCAAGTTTGATCGAACGCGAAGTACTATGTCATGATCAAGATTCCATTCGACTTCAAGCCACCACGGACAGCTCCTTTGTCACATGGAGTTCAGGAAACACGGCCCCCAACCTATATGTGAACCAAGCTGGGAAGTATTGGTACACTTTTGAAAATGTTTGCGGCAGCGTTACAGACACTGCCGTAATCGTAATTTGGGATACCGCATTCAGCCTTGACCTTGGCTCAGATTCTACCATTTGTTTAGATACAGCAGTAAGAACCATTGGCGTTTTTACGGATGATTACCCCTTCAATTATTTATGGTCAACGGGTTCAAAGCAATCTACCATTCAAGTATCATCTGGTAGTTATGCGATCACGGCAACAAACCGTTGTGTTGTGTTGACAGACGAAATTTCATTTTCCTTGCCCGATCCCATTCAAATTATTGAACCAACCTTAAACCAAATCTGTGAGGGCGAAACAATTCTAGTTGGACTGAATGAAACAGCTATCACTTCGGCCACCTGGTCCGATGGACAAATAGGTGAACAAGTTGAATTCGTTGAACCGGGCCTGTATATGGTGAACATTGTTGATCAATTCGGATGCTTTCATAATGATAGCATTACACTTGGGGACGACTGTCCGCCATTGATCTATGCAGGCAATGTATTCACACCAACCAACGACAACGTCAACGACAATTATTGTATTATCACTGAAAACATCACCAAATTTGAGATGCGAATTTTTAACCGTTGGGGCACAATGGTATATGCCGGCTTCGATCCAAGTGCATGTTGGGATGGGCAAATCCAGGGCGAACCCGCTGACGAAGGCACATATTTCTACCTCATCGATGCACTCGACAACAGCGGTAATTCAATAAGTTTTAGAGGCAGTCTAACCCTACTTCGATGATTCGTTAAAATAGTGGAAGAAAAAAGGAATGGTCTCGATTCCTTTCAGATAGTTAAAAACGCCATAGTGCTCATTCGGAGAATGAATGTCGTTTGAATTCAACCCAAAACCCATTAGGATAGACTTAAGGCCCAGCTCTTTTTCAAACAAGGCAACAATAGGAATACTGCCTCCACCTCGTTCAGGTATTGGCTGCTTTCCAAAAGTGGTTTCCATGGCCCTAGACGCGGCTTGGTAACCCGGAAAATCCGTTGGAATAACAACCGGATCGCCACCGTGATGTGGCGTCACTTTAACTTTGACACTTGGAGGTGCAATTCGATTAAAGTGCTCTGAAAATAATCGTGTGATCTCGGCTGGTTCTTGAAAAGGCACCAAACGCATCGAGATTTTCGCGAAAGCTTTAGATGGTAGTACGGTCTTCGCACCCTCGCCAATGTAACCACCCCAAATACCATTCACATCAAGGGTTGGACGTATGGATGAGCCTTCTCTAGGTGAATATCCTTTCTCTGACTTGGTTGCCTTTACGCCAACAGCTTTCATGTAATCATCGATATCAAAAGGCGCTGATTCCATGGCTGCTCGATCGCTCTCAGATACAATTTCCACTTTATCATAAAACCCATCTATGGTGATCTTGCCATTGGCGTCTTTCATCGAAGCAATCATCTCACATAATACGTTCACCGGATTATCTATAGCTCCGCCATAAACGCCCGAATGCAAATCCTTAGACGGACCTTGCACTTCCACTTCAACATAGCTCAATCCCCGCAATCCAACTGTTATAGATGGGGTATCATTATCAATAATCGATGTGTCAGAAATAAGGATTACATCGGATTTTAATTTTTCCTTATTGGCTTTTACGAATAAACCGAGGTTCACAGACCCCACTTCTTCTTCACCTTCAATCATAAATTTGACATTACAAGGCAGTGTGTTAGTCTTCATCATAAGCTCAAAGGCTTTTACATGCATGTAAAACTGGCCTTTGTCATCAGCCGAACCACGAGCGTAAATATTTCCATCGATAATTTGAGGATCAAAAGGTGGTGAATTCCAAAGCTCGACTGGATCAGCCGGCTGTACGTCATAATGACCATAAACAAGCACCGTTGGTTTTGATGGATCAATCATCTTTTCACCATAGACGATTGGGTGGCCGGCCGTTTGACACACTTCTGCCCGATCCACACCCGCATTTAGTAGCGAATGTTTGACATGTTCAGCACAAGCTTGCACATCTTTATTGTATGCCGAGTCAGCACTTACCGATGGTATCTTCAAAAGATCGACCAACTCATTTAGGAAACGTTCTTTGTTTTGATCGATGTAGGATCTGACTTCTTCTAATTTCATACTAAGCAACCTTTACAGGGATTTTCGTTTTAATAATGAGTGGCAAATATAACCACGAGCAATTGTCAGGAACTTAGATTCAAAACGTAGTCAGCTTCGATGAACGGGTGAAAATAACCCATCAGTATCGGTCAGAATGGTTAGATTTGGAGGTTCAATTAATTCATAGTCAGTATGAAATCATTTTTTAAGTTAACATTTACCCTAGCATTATCGCTTGCCTCCGCGCTTTGTGGTTTTGCCCAAGGCGACAATCCACTACCGGTTATAAGGACAATCGGACAATCACAGACCATTAATTGCACTTCTCCAGATGCTGAAATTGGAGTAGAAATTGACGATTGGGTCTCAGGTTTTCTGTACGAATGGAATACGGGTCAAACGGACTCCATAATATCAGTAAAACCAATGGCTTCTCAAACCTACATTTTACATATTTCTAACGCTGACTTAGGAATTAACACCCTGCGCTCTTTTCAAATCGAAGTAAAAAATGATGCAATTCTTGTTACCGAATCCAATTACACGATTGACAAATTCACATGTGCAGGTCAGCCAATCTTCATAGCTGCAAGCTTTTCTGGCGGCCATGCTCCATATTCGTTTTTATGGGAGAGCGGAAACACAACTCCAATTGAACTAATTATACCAGATGCCTCTCAGACTGTTGAAGTTGTTGTAACCGATGCTTGTGGAACTTCTGAACGAGCGAATATTCAAGTGACTGTGGAAGATCACGACCCAATAGTTGCCGAACCTATTCATAGTTTTAAGTACGATTGCGTAAATGACATACTCAGTGTTTACGCAGACTTATCAAAGGTAAGTGGCGGTGTTGGCCACGGATTTGCATACACTTTTTCTGATTGGGATAGTATGAACGTACCCCTGCAAGTTGAGATCAATGAGGAATTAGAGATACCAGTAAAGATCACCGATGCCTGTGGAACGGATGAAGTGGTGACAAAAATTGTTTTTGAACGAAACCCGATTGGCCTGCCAAAACTTAGCCCAATTGATGCTTGTTCAGGAGAACTAGTAGATATTACTCTTTTTGAGCAAGAACGACTTTATTTCTGGGATGGAAATGTGATGAACGTGTCTTATGAAGTGCTAGCTGAAGGTAACGCTGAATATAAACTGAGTTATTTTGATCAATGCGGTGATGTCCATCAATTGTCAAGAAACATCGAGATAAGTGAAGCCAACGCGGATTTCGATTATGACGTACACGCCAATCTCGGTACGGTTGAACTTGAAGCCATTGAAACTGACTTTGAATCCACTTACGAATGGAAGGCTAATGGCGAAATTATGGGCACGAATCCAAGAATAGAGCTTTTCTTGGAGGAAGGAAGCGTGAACGAAATTGAATTAACTGTACAAAATAAAAACGGCTGCATCACAAGCAGGACAAGGACGGTACATGTTAAAGACAACATTTCTATACCTACCGCTTTCTCACCAAACGCAGATGGGAAAAACGATGCGTTTCGCCTCGAAATTGATGAAGAATTTGCTGATTTTAGTGTGACCATTTTTGACAGATGGGGGCAACTTGTGTACGAATCTCGCGACCAATACTTTGCTTGGGAAGGAACCAAGGACAATAATGGTAAATTAAACACCTATGTGTACCGGGTTTTGGGCACCACTTTAAGCGGAGAATTAATCGATGTTTCTGGAACTGTAACTATCGTGAACTGAGAAGAATGAAAGGGATGAAAAACTTTATTACGACCGCTGTCGCGGTCGTTATTATAGGACAGGCATATTCGCAATTGTCTATAACCAATGCTACGCCATATAACTCGTCCGCCTATTTGATACAAAATGTATTCATGGGTGGCCAAATCAATGCCTTTAATTTTAAATACAACACGGTAACCAACGCCAACGTGACCAACCAAGTTGGATACTTCACAGGTGGTGGAAACATATTTGGAATTGACAGTGGCATTGTAATGTCTTCTGGTAACGTTTATTCGCTGCCCGCCAATGGCTTCGCGAGCACAAGTTACTCTGGAGTTGGGGATGCAGACGTGCTAGCCGTTGCACAATCGGTAGGTTGGGGAACACCTCCTTCCATCATGCGAGACCGCGCTATGTTAGAATTCGACTTCGTTGCTCCTCAATCTGACTCGCTTGCTTTTGAATACTGTTTTGGTTCAGAAGAATGGCCGGTTTACCCATGTTCTCAATACAACGATGCCTTCGGATTTTTTATTAGCGGTCCTGGTATCAGCGGCTCCTATTCCAATAATGCAAAAAATGTATCGATCGTTCCAGGAACTACTAGTCTTCCAGTTGCGATAACTTCTATCCATAACGGCACAGGTGGTTCGCCATGTAACGGCAATCCTTCTTACGCTCAATATTACAATAATGGTCCTACAAGTCAGGCATTCACATTTGCAGATTTAAACGCAAATAACACCTATGGCGCATGGACGGATGTGTTTCTGACGAAGCCAATCTGGGTCAATGCTTGCGACACCTACCATGTTAAACTTGCCATATGCGATGGTGTGGACTGGGTATTCGATTCCGCTGTATTCTTAAAAGCAAAAAGCTTCGATTTCTTCGGAGTGTCTGTCAATCCTCAACCATCTTATAATCCTTGGGGGTTTGACACAGCACTTTATGAAGGCTGCGGAAATCTTGAGCTTTACTTTACGCGTGTCGATTCGACTTACCCACCTTACACGTTAGAATTTACAGTAGCTGGTACGGCAACCATGGGAGCCGACTATGCTAACATTCCCGGCTGCGTCTTTGCGAATGGTGTTTACGAATGTGAAATTACCTTTCCTCAGGATTCGACTTCAGTAGGGTTCGATATTGAAATTTATTACGATCAACTTACAGAGAATTTTGAAACCTTCCTCTTCATCGTAACCGATTCCAACGTTTCAATGTGCGGGGGAGATGACACCCTTGCCTTAAGCATTGTCGATCAGCCCATATTACAAGTCAATGGGTGGGGGAATACTACGCTCGATTGTAATGACTCAGCCGCATTTATTGGGGTTACCGTGCTAAATGGATTACCGCCTTACACCTTTACATGGAGCAATGCGGTTACGGACAGCACACAATATGTGCAACCTTCGGTGACATCCGCCTATACGGTCCAAATTGACGATGGCTGTGGATTCCAATCGCATACCGAATTAATAACGGTGGGCGTTTTCAATGTGCCATGGTCTGTAATCAAAATTGGCGATGAACAAACGATAAATTGTACGTCATCACCGGTAACGATGGGCGTTGGTGTTCAATTCAACGACAACATTTGGCATGGCGATATTTCCTACATATGGAGCACAGGTTCAACCGATTCCATGATCAACGTTTTCAGCTTGGTTGACACAACTTATTCTGTGACCATTTCCCGAGCGTGTACGCAAGAAACTGTAGTGAAAACATTTGACCTTTATGTGGTGAATGATCCAATTACCACTTATACGCAAGACACGGATGTAGAAGACATCGCTTGTCCTGGTGATCCTATCACTATTGCAGTTCAGGCGTCAGGCGGTTATCCTCCTTACACCTATTTGTGGAGTAACGGCTCACCCGACTCATCCACTGTGGTAGCACCATTGCTCACCGACTCATTCTTCGTCACTGTTACTGACATTTGCGGATTAGTTGACTACATCGACTATGTAGTCGTTCCCGTACCAGTTGCGGAGCCCTTGGTTATTCGAGGTGTACATAACGATACGGTAGCTTGTGCAAACCTCAAAGCTCATTTCGGCCCTGCTGTTCCAAGCGGTGGTTTTGGCTGGGGATATGAGCTGAGTTGGACAGACTTTGCCAGTCTTGAAGATTATATGCAAAGCATTATTTATGAAGACACACCCTTTACCATCAAATTGACGGATGGTTGTCATGCTGACACGGCCGTGAAAGAAGTATGGGGTATAATCGCTCAGTATAATGACCTCGAATTGGAAGTCACTAATGATACGGTTGTTTGTTTTGGTGATGAAATAGTTCTGGAAGCACAGGGCGTGCTTGGAGGTGGTAAGTATCGTTACTTCTGGGAAAACTCTATAGATCCTACAGGACCGCTTCATACAATTAGTCCGACTCAAACACAAACCTATACGGTAAGAATGATGGATCAATGTGAAGAAGTTCGCTTCGGTGACGTTACCATCAATGTATCTGAGATTAATGCCGAATTTGAATACGAATACATCAACGACTACGATGTGGTATTTACCAATAAGAGCTCGTCAACCGATACCTTAAAGTGGAACGATTGGTTAGTGAAAGAAGCTGGAATTATTTCCACCGCAGCCTCTCCGATTATTTCCCTTCCAAACGGAGATCAGTACAATGTAGATTTGACCGTGACCAACAATTTTGGATGTACCAATGTCGCCTCCATGTTAATAGGTGCAGAGTATCACTTATACATTCCTACGAGCTTCACGCCAAACAAAGACGGACACAATGAGACATGGAGCATTGAAAGCCTTGGCATTCGTGAAATGAAACTTGAACTTTATGACCGTTGGGGGAATGTGATTTTCGCCACTACTGATAAAGACTTTGAATGGGATGGTAAAGTTGAAGGACAGCGAGCACCAATGGGAGCCTACGTTTGGCGCATTGTCTTATTCACCGATGGTGATGAATACGTTAAGCGGGAAGGAACGCTATTACTACTAAATGACTTTCAAACGCGGTAACAGCGGAGGAAGAATTTAATGAAAACCCTGATCTTCGGATTGGGGTTTTTGTTTTCTAGCCTTTTTCATAAAGGAAGATGCATATACAAAATCGAGCACTTCCTGGTTATCCGTTTCAAGAATAGAATCGTTATCCCCTTCCCAACACTTTTCTCCTTTATGGATAAAAATAATATGCTCCCCTATTTCGATCACGGAGTTCATATCATGGGTGATAATCAGTGTAGTTGTGTTGTATTCAAGGGTGATTTCATGAATCAAATTATCAATCACAATACTTGTTTGAGGATCAAGCCCAGAGTTTGGTTCATCACAAAACAAATACCGTGGATTGGGCGATATGGCCCGCGCAATACCGACCCGCTTTTTCATTCCACCGCTCAATTCTCTTGGGAATAGCTTTCCAGCCTGTGACAATTCAACCCGCTCAAGAACTTCTTCCACGCGAAGATTCTTTTCTTTAAGTGTCATGTCTGTCAACATATCCAACGGAAAGCGCACGTTTTGTTCCACATTCATGAAATCAAACAGCGCACTACCTTGAAATAAAAACCCCACTTCCCTTCGAATCGTTTTGCGCTCTTCAAGCGACATTTCAAGAAAGTTTCTATCATCATACAAGACGACACCTTTATCTGGAGGAACGAGTCCAATAAGGCATCTAGCGAGCGTTGATTTGCCGCTGCCACTTGCACCAATGATTAAGTTAGTTTTACCCGCTTCGAAAGTCACCGACATGTCTTTCAACACTTCCTTTTCACCAAACGCTTTGGAAAGATGCTGGACTTCAATCATATCAGAAGCAGTTGAGTGATTACATAATTAGCCACCAAGATCAGAATGGAGCTATAAACAACTCCTCTTGTACTGGCCTTTCCAACTTCCAATGCACTTCCCGATGCATAATAACCTTGATAGGCAGGAATGGACGTTAACAAGAAAGCGAAAACTGCGGTTTTAAATAAGGAGTAAACTACATGGAAGGGACGAAAATCCAATTGGATTCCATAAACGTAGTCCGATACATTCACAATGTCGGTTGTCATGGCTATCATGTATCCGCCACCTATCGAAACAAACATCGAAATGATGGTAAGAAATGGATTGATCAAAACAGCTGCAACGATTTTAGGAAGTATCAGAAATGACGCTGAATTAACACCCATTATTTCAAGGGCATCTATCTGTTCTGTGACCCGCATCGTTCCGATTTCGGAAGCAATGTTTGAACCAATTTTACCTGCTAATATGAGCGCCATGATAGTTGGGCTAAACTCTAAAATAGCAGATTGACGTGTGGTAAATCCAATGGTATAGGTTGGGATAAAAGCACTGTCTATGTTGGCAGCCGTTTGAATCGTGATAACCGCTCCCATAAAAAGGGATATAATCACAATGATACCCAGCGAATCCAATCCGAGAGAGACCATTTCTTCAAAAAGTCTTTTTCGATAAATCGAAAACTTTTCCGGCTTGCTGAAAACGCGCCAGATTAAGACGATATACTTACCAAGATGAAATAGGAATGACGCCATCGCGACAAATGTAATTGTAATTACACGGTTAAATAAAGCGTTTTAGCTGTAGCTTTACACCATGCGTTTATTGAAAACTCTCCTTTTCCTCGTAATTGTTTTGGGCTTTTCTTCTTGTAAGTTATTTAAGGGAAAAGATTGCGACTGTCCGCATTGGAGCCAAAGCGAAATGGAATTACCCAAACCCGTTGCCAATTCATGAAACAGGATGCATTTGTAAATCAAATGCGCAAGTATATGCCAGAGCCTGCGTGCATAGCAGGATATCAATGGCTTTGCAAACACCCGGCTAAGCTCAAAATTGCTAAACCGAGAAAAACCAAACTTGGTGATTTCAGAATTCGAGGAAAAAATCAAATTCCAGAAATCTCTGTTAACGGGGATTTGAACCCTTACGCCTTCACCGTGACATTCACACACGAGATCGCCCACCTTATGGATTATATGGAACGAGGTAATCTGCAAAACCCACATGGCCAAGATTGGAAAACCATTTATTCCAACTTATTGATGGAGCTGCTAGAGAACGATGCCTTTCCAATCGACTTGGTGCCAGCAGTAAAACAACACATTAAGTCCCCTAAGGCCGCTTCCTGCTCAGATCCCGAGTTATTGGATCAACTTCGCCTTTATGATGATAACACAACTCTTACACTGAAGGAATTACCTGAGGGCGCAACTTTCATCCTCAGAAACGATCGGATGTTTGAAAAAGGAGAGCTGAGAAGAACACGTTATCGTTGCATAGAATTGTCGAGTGGCAAACCCTATCTAGTTCATGGCCAAAGTGAGGTTAAGCTTCACAACTCATAACGCATCCTTCAATTTGGCAGCAAACAAAGAAGACTACATTTGACCCGAAATTTTTGAGATTATGAAGCAGGACGTGCATTGTGTGATTATGGCAGGTGGAGTTGGAAGTAGGTTTTGGCCAATGAGCAGGCAACAGATGCCAAAGCAATACTTAGATATTCTTGGAACAGGTTCATCGCTCATCCAACTGACCCACGATCGATTCAAATCGATTTGTGATGAAAACAGTTTTATGGTGGTAACTTCATCTGATTATGTGGACCTCACGCAACAGCATCTTCCTACTCTAAAACCTGGCCAAATCCTAGCTGAGCCAGCACGAAAAAACACCGCACCTTGCATTGCTTATGCCGCCTATAAGCTGTATAAAAAGAACCCAGATGCCATAATGGTTATCACGCCTTCTGATCATATTATCTTAAAGCCAGACACTTTTAAAGAAGCTGTACAGGAAGGCATCAAACACGCTGCAGAAACGAATCATTTAGTCACCCTCGGCATTCACCCAACTCGACCCGATTCTGGATATGGTTATATTCAATTTCACCATGATTCGGAATACGCTGCTTCAAGCGTCAGGCGGGTGAAAACCTTCACCGAAAAACCAAGCGTTGAAATTGCGCTGCAATTTCTACAAAGCGGAGACTTCTATTGGAATAGTGGCATGTTTATTTGGAAGGTTTCAGCTATCGTAGCTGCCTTTGAGAAGCATTTGCCAGAAATGGCGCAGTTCTTTGATCAATGCCAAGCCGATTATTGGGAAGCGAGTGAAACTGAGGCTATTGGTAAGGTCTACAATCAATGTGAAAACATTTCCATCGATTATGGCATTATGGAAAAAGCCGAAAACGTAGATGTAATTCTCGGACAAGATTTTGGTTGGTCCGATTTAGGAACTTGGGGTTCTCTTTACGAACAAATGAAGCCATCTGAATCTGCCAATGTTGTGATTGGGGCAAACGTCAAGACCTATGATTCGAAAGAATCCATGATCATGATTCCGAAAGACAAACTTGCGGTTATTCAAGGTCTTGATAATTACATTGTCATTGACACTCCAGATGTATTGCTTATTTGCCAAAAGGACGAAGAGCAGAAAATCAAGCAGATTGTTCAAGATTTGAAACTGGATAAAAAGGTTAAGTTTCTATAGCTCTACTCCTATTTTGACCGCGCCATTTGTTTAACAAAGTGGTCATAATCTGCGCACTTTTCACAGTATTCATTCCGCAGCAGTTCATAGTCAAACACCTGAAAAGGAATGTTGCAGGGACCGATAAATAGGCTGCACCAATCTTCTTTCAAATAGCTTTCAATTTCTAACAACCAATCCACGTATTCCGTACCAACATATTCGTCCGGGTGCTGGTAATTCAATTTTGCAAAAAGCTTCAAGGCCCCTAAATTGTTCGAATCGGCATAAGGATGAATCATGTGAAGGGCGTGGGGCTGATCATCAAATTTGAGGAAATACTCTGCAATTTGCAGCGCGTGATTTGCATCCAGAATTCGACTCGGAATGGCCATATAATAGGCAAAGATGCCATTCATCAATTCCTGCACTTCGTCATCCAATTTATCCTGTTCAAACAGTTCATTGGCTTTTCTGATTTGCAGCAAAAGTTCTATCGAATCCTTGCGCTCTTGTGAAAGACGAGGATCAATTTGCCATCGCAAAACAGATCCCTTGTATTCATCATAAAGCTGGGCATAGTTCACCCCATAAGTCTTAGGGTCAAGTTTTAACTGAAAAATGAAATGATTATGAGCCGTGGTTACGTTATTGCGAGCTGTATTCCATTGTTTGAGTTTCTCGGAAACAGTTCGGATTTGTTTTTCATCCTTCCAATCGACATCATAATGCATCCAAACCCAAAATGAAGCCTCATGCAGCTGATAGATTTGACTGACGTTTTTCGGTAAACTCAACCTCGCTTTTACATCATAGTCATTGAGTTGAGCGTAGGTGACATAAATGGATGCAAGCATAATATCTACTGTTTCGGATTCTTCATCCTCATAAACCTTCAATAGTGAATCATACTTATGCTTAAGAAAATCCAAACTGTCCTTGAAGTTTAATTGAAGTAAGCCTTGAATGGTAATGTGCGCCTGCCGTTGTTTTGACAGATAAGCTTCATACTTGTCGGGTTGAGCATTTATTGCACTAAGAATCGAATCTCTCGAAAGATCCTTGAAAGACTTTAAAGCCGGAAAGGAGTCAATTTGATCCTCCATGAGTTTCCAGTTTTCCTGAACCGAAATGTTAAACTTAGCATCTGTATTTACACCCGATAAAATCAAATCCACAAGGTTTTCCGATCGTTGTTTCTGCAGGCGTTCATTTATTTCTCGCCCTCCTTCCAACGAGCTGTATGCGCGGACTGTAACACTATCAATATGCGAGAAGCGCTGTCGTATGCTGTCCAATACTGGATTGGCATTTTTGCCTTTAAAGTCAACTTTACCCTGCTCAAATGGAATGTCAAATTCGATTTTCTTCAGAGCGATTCCTGGAATAGGAGCAAAAGCTTTAGGCACATTCGCTAAAAAGCCATCCGGCAACGCTTCTAGCTCAAAATTCAGCGAGTCATTCCCGCAGTATGAGGTCAAATGCATTACTCGAACGAGTTGTTTCCTGTAATAGAACAACAAGTTCACCTCAGTGTAGCCAATATTCTCGGGCGCTTTCCCAAGATACATCTTAAAAAAGTGCCTATTGCTTTTGTAGTAAGCGCGGTTAAATGATTTGTATTTATTCTTTCTAAAGCCGCGCAACAATTGCTTCCGCTTCATTGGCTTGGTAATCACTCCCGAATAAATGCATTGCCCATTCCTTCGAGACGGAGCCTTGTAGTAATTGGGATTCCCACAGTCATAAGGCATAAACGGCACGAACTCTAACGCCATGCTATTCTTTCGATGCATTTTTAAGAAGTCATAAAGCATTTCCGTTGACCAGGTGGAAAAGCCAACGCGCTTCCCACTAAAAACCAAATCCATTTTATACTTCCGGCTTTCAATAATGTCGTTAGCGGCCCCCGCTCCATATGGTGAGTAGGCGCCACGTGTTCTATGTGCATGAACGCTGTTATGTTCGATGCTATCAATCTCGTCAAACGAACTCAGCGCAGGTGCAGGCTGGTAGTCGGAATAAGAAAAGAAACGTTGGTTTTCGTCAAACTCATACTTAAAAAGCACATGGGCAAATTTTTGCACGGCAATAACCAATCCTGCTGCAGTATCCATGGCGATGGCAACTCCAGTCACCTCATACGTTGGCGTAATGATATTTGCAAAATGTCCTGGGGAATGAACCCACCCATCAACCAACGACCAAGCGATTTGCTGATAGGTTCGATGCACTTTCACTTCGCCCTTTTTCTTTGACGATACCGGCTTTTGGATGTAGGACTTTACCAAATTCTCCCCAGCTAAATAATTAACCGCCCCAAAAGAATCGACCCGCATTTGCGGGGTTCGCATCAAGGGTACATCTTCTTCGTAATGACTGAATCGTCCCGTATTCTTTAAATAATTGCCATGATATTGTGCAGCCACATATAGGATGGAATCGTTGACCAAGCTTGGCAATCCGTTTACTGCTCGAACGCTATCTACCTTTATTTTTATGAGATGTTCAAGGTATTTTTTATCGTAATTGTCCGGATATATCGCATCAGACGGTGTTTGAGCCGAAAGACTCAAGGTCAAGCCAATAAAAACACATAATAAACCAGTTCTCAATAGATCGGATTTCGGATGGAGGTTAATACGCAACTTTCTTCAAGACATTGCGCTCAAACCTTTAACACCCGAAAATAAACTCAATTGCACCTCGAATCGCTTTTTACAAGCTTCCAATCATTTTACTTGGATCGACCCATTGATCAAACTCATCGGCAGTTAAGTAACCTAAATTGACAGACTCGGCCTTTAATGTTGTTCCGTTTTTATGAGCCGTCTTGGCAATTTTAGCGGCAGCTTCATAGCCAATTTTGGTATTCAACGCAGTCACCAACATGAGCGAATTATCCAAATTTTGTTTGATTCGAGCATGGTTTGGCTCAATGCCAACTGCGCAATTGTCGTTAAAAGACGTGCATGCATCACCAATTAATCGTGCGCTCATCAAAAGGTTGAAGGCCATCATTGGTTTAAATACATTCAACTCAAAATGACCGTTCATGCCGCCTGTTGTAACCGCAACATCGTTTCCTACAACTTGAGCGCAAACCATGGTCAATGCCTCGCATTGCGTAGGGTTGACTTTGCCCGGCATGATGCTCGATCCTGGTTCATTCTCAGGAATATTCAATTCGCCAATTCCACATCGCGGTCCACTGGCTAGCAGCCGCACATCATTTGCAATCTTCATTAAACTGACCGCCAATTGCTTCAAAGCTCCATGGGTTTCAACCATAGCATCATGGGCGGCAAGTGCTTCAAATTTATTCTCGGCTGTTTTAAACGGATGACCCGTAAATGTTGCGATGTGTTTTGCAACCAACTCCGAATATCCTTTTGGTGTATTGATTCCCGTTCCAACGGCCGTGCCGCCAAGTGCAATTTCAGACAGGTGGTCGAGGGTATTTCTTAACGCTTTTAGCCCGTGGTTCAACTGCGACACATAACCGCTGAGTTCTTGGCCGACCGTTAGCGGTGTTGCATCCATCAAATGTGTTCGACCTATTTTAACGATGCCCATAAATTCCTTCGATTTTGCCTGAAGCGTATCGCGGAGTTTTTCCACCCCCGGAATGGTCGTTTCAACTACCATTTTATAGCTGGCAATGTGCATTCCCGTTGGGAAGGTGTCGTTTGACGACTGTGATTTATTTACATCATCATTTGGATGAATCACACTTTTTCCTTCGCCCAATTTTCCTCCGTTCAACACATGCGCTCGGTTGGATACCATTTCGTTGACATTCATGTTTGACTGCGTTCCTGATCCAGTTTGCCAAATGACCAACGGAAATTGGTCGTCATGCTTTCCAGCTAAAATTTCATCGCAAACGCTTGAAATTAAATCGCGCTTTTCGGCCGATAAAACTCCGAGTTCGCAATTCGTATGAGCAGCTGCCTTTTTTAGATAAGCAAATCCATAAACCACTTCTAGTGGCATGCTAGCTTCTGCGCCTATTTTAAAATTATTTCGAGAGCGTTCGGTTTGAGCTCCCCAGTATTTATCGGCTGGTACGCGTACCTCGCCCATGGTGTCTTTTTCAATTCTGAAATCCATTTCTTTTCTATTGATAATAATTTTCTCAGTTGAACTATATTCGCTGCCAAATGTAAAAATGCCATGGGCGAATATTTAGGCTTATTTCTTTTTCTTGGTTTTTTCTTAATGGCTTTCTGGATCCTTCTTTTCCTAGTTGGCTTTTTAGGTTATTGGGCTACTATGGGCGCATTAAACAGCTTGATGCCAAGCATGTTTGCTGAAAAGGAAGAAGAAATTGCGAAAGATTTAGAAGCGTAGTTTACTCTTCTCCTTCGTACGTTAATTTTCCAGACCACCACATCAAGAATCCTGTCAGGAATTCATCGATATCACCGTTTAAAACGGCTTCCGTATTGGTAGTTTCCACTCCTGTTCGAACGTCCTTCACCAATTTATAAGGGTGCAACACATAGTTGCGAATCTGACTTCCCCACTCTATTTTCTTCTTATTTGCCTCTATTTCCGCCTGCTTAGCCCTTCGCTCTTCCAGTTCGCGTTCATAAAGCCTAGACTTTAACAGTTGAATGGCCTTTTCCCGATTTTGTAACTGCGATCGAGTTTCGGTGTTTTCAATAATGATTCCCGAAGGTTTGTGCTTCAATCGCACACCGGTTTCTACTTTATTCACGTTTTGACCTCCAGCTCCGCCTGATCGGAAGGTGTCCCAGTCGATATCCGATGCATTTACTTTGATTTCAATGGAGTCGTCAACCAATGGATAGACATAAACAGAAACAAAAGAGGTGTGGCGCTTGGCATTTGAATCGAAGGGAGAAATACGCACCAATCGATGCACACCATTTTCACCTTTGAGGTAACCAAAAGCAAATTCTCCTGCGATTTCTAAGGTCACTGTCTTTACTCCTGCCACATCGCCTGCTTGATAGTTCAGCTCCGTTACTTTATAGCCTCCTTTTTCAGCCCACATCAAATACATACGCATGAGCAGCGAGGCCCAATCGCAGCTTTCAGTTCCGCCAGCTCCGGCCGTTATCTGAAGCACTGCATCAAAGCTATCTTCCTCAGAGCTCAACATGTTTTTCATTTCCAAGTCTTCGAGCAGCGAAACCAGCTTTTTATGCTGATTCATCACATCGTTTTCCTCGGCTTCGCCTTCTTTATAGAATTCGTAAAGCACAGTCAGGTCTTCCAGCGCGGTTTTGATTTGATCAAATGCGTTGGTCCAAACTTTTTTCTTGTTGATTTGCTTTACAACGAGTTCGGCCTTTTTCGGGTCGTCCCAAAAATTGGGATCGAGCGTCTTAAGTTCCTCGTCTGCTATCTGAGCCTTTTTATGATCGATGTCAAAGGTACCCCCTCAACGCATCCAGGCGTCCGACCATCTCTCGAATGTCGTCTAGTGTTATCATGCTGCGAATGTAGGCTTTGACTTCAACTATTTTGAACTAAAGTGAACATTCAAATGCGGATTTATTTCATTGTACGCATATCCCTTTTGGAGAAGATAGCGACTCACCTTTTGTTTCTTTTCAAAGGCATTGCCCTTGAGCTCTTTAGACTTTTTTTCGATCAAGGTTTGGATCATCGAAGCATAATGTTCCTCGTCAATTTCGCTCAGAGCAGTTTTGATGAGCCTATCGTTGATTTGCCTGGTTCTAAGTTCGACTGTGATTTTGTATTTCCCCCACTTCTTGTTGTAGAAATGTCCTCTCGCATAACTTTTGGCATAACGCTCCTCGTTTAAAAGGTTCTCGTCCATCATTTGCATGATAACATGGTCAACATCGCGTTTCCATAAGCCCATGCCATAAAGTTTATCGCGCAACTCTTTGTGACATCGCTCGCGGTAGTTGCAAAAGGTGCGCGCCTTTATAACGGCCTCAGAAACAGATATGGGTTTACCCGAATGCATATTTCAAAGCTAGGATGAAAGCACGAGTTGAGGGTTTTTCGCTATGATTTAGAATAAAGGGATTTGAATTCTGAAGATTGAAGACGAAGCTTGTTACATTTAGACTTAATCTTCTTCATGGCTTCTTTGGACCTCTATTCCGCCTAGATTATCATATATCGAGCGTATCAAACTCATTGCGTCTGCTAGGAGCTGGTCGCGCCAATGGCGGACAAGTCGAAGGGGCGCGTAGGGCATTGAAAATCGATTCAACTAAAACCTTGATTTAGCATATCCACGGAGTGATAGATAAAAGGTTCTTACCTATGCCTCAAAAAAATCGATTAAAAAGTTGGTGATATTGGGGTAATGCCTTAATTTTCAAGCTTAAATTCCATTCTGATGAACTCAGCCACTCAGCCACTCAGCCACTCAGCCACTCAGCCACTCAGCCACTCAGCCACTCAGCCACTCAGCCACTCAGCCACTCAGCTTGCTAAGCTGGTAATTGTTTCATTTGTGTTTTTATACCCTAGTATATTGCGAAGTCAGAATTTTAATTGGATTAATGGCGCTACGGGTAGCAGTACTGGAAATTCTTTAACGGTTGATCAATTTGGGCGCGGCTATATTGCAGGCGGATTTGCAGGAATTTCTCAAGAAGTGATCTTTGTTGGAGATGACACGCTGCAGGCGGCCTTGACCCCTGAATTAGCAAAAGCCTTTTTGGTTCGATATGACGTTAATTCTGGTCTACCACAAAGAAGTGCCTACATCAGTATAGACAACTATTCCACTAAAACAAATTGTCCACTTCCTTGGAATGATACCTACGTGGTAGCCGAGAGAATAGTAGTTGACCGAAACGGATTCATTAGTGTTATGGGTGTATTTCAAGGTTGTGATTTAATTCTATTTGATCGGACTGGTTCACCTCAACTTTCAACAGTGACTGCACCATTCACAACAGTCTATCAACGGGTGTTTTTAGCTCGATATGATTCGAACTTTACACCTGTTAGCTGTCATGTATTTAGCAGCTATCCTGAAAACCATATTTATCCTGGAGATATCACCCTCACCAATGGGCCGAGCAGTGGAAAACTTTTCCTAGCCGTTAGCTTTCAAGGAAATTCGATTAATACGGAATCCTTTGGAAGTGCGGGTGCGCCCCTTTCTCCTTACAACAATACCTTTTCGAATGACCCCTTTAGCTACGATATTTTCCTTGCCCAATTTGACATTCAAAACGATCAATTGGAGAATTCTACCGTAATTGGATAATCGGGAGACGATCACGCTGCCGATTTGGCTGCTGGTTATCTAGGTTGGTATAATACCGAGCCCGACCTATTTTTAAGCGGAGCCTTTCAGGATTCTATCATTTTTTATCCTCCGGGTGGTGGAGCTGTTCCTTTTGTTTCAGCTGGTGATTACGACATATTCGCAGTGCGATTTCCTTTGTTTGATATTACAAAGCAGGATGCTGTTACGGCCGGAGGTCCTCACCGAGATCAGGCCTTGGCCATTAGCGATAACGGAAATATGGTTGGGGGGTTTGTTAGCGATAGTGCCAATTTCAATGGGGTTGGGAATGTCGGAACTTTAGGAGACTCACCTTGGTCCTCATATTCTACTGGCAAACGAGAGACGGGATTTTTGGCCATTCCCGATTACGATAATCTTGACTGGGATTGGTTAAAAATAATTCCGGACACACTTGCTAATGGGGATACTGTCTATGATTCTCAAGTAAACACCATTTCAACAGGTAATTGCGATGATGTGTATGTTGGCTGGAACAGAGGAATGCATCCCGAAATTTTGTGTTTGCCCCATCCTGTTTTTATTCGAGATCATCTCTACGATTTCGCTTCAAGTACATCAGATCACTTTTGGTATAGTAAACTATCGAAATGGCTTCATTTAGGAACGAGTGCTAGCCAAGTATGGGAGTATGATTTTTTCTCCCCAAGTGATTTAGTGTTCAATAATGGTAAGATCACTTCTAGGTATATAACAGACATTGAAATAGCTGACCCAAAACTTTATGATTATCGAACCGATGTAATTCTCACAGGCAGATTTGGAGATTCGATTAACATCGATACCGCATTTCTTGGTGGTCCAAACTTCTTTTGGCCAAATTTCCCTCCGCCTTATGAACAAGGACTTTGCGGCATGTTTATAATAGGGTTGGAAGAACATCCAAAAATTTATTGCGACACTTACACAGTTTGCCTGTCAGATTCAATTTTTCAAATTGAATTAAAATTTAGTCCCGATACCGCCTTAGGAGCGGCTTTCAACGTTGATAGTCTTGATATTTTCTTTCATGGAGATGGGATTATAGATAGCGTACTTGGACTTTTTGACCCTGCCGTTGCTGGATTAGGCTTTAGTTCGGTCATCGTTAAGTATAACTATTACGGCTGTGATTTTACCGATACCTTAGGTCAGGTTGAGGTCTATGAATTACCATTTCCAAAACACCCGTTGAGCGAGGTATCCGACTGGGCAGAAGGAATGGGCGTTGCTGGATTATCCAGTGCTGTTTCGGGATTAGGATATGATATTTATTATAATTCGGGTCGATATCAAGGAGATATTGGGTTTGAAAAACACAACACCTCTAACGTTTCGCTTACAAGTGCTGCTGGAATTCATTCAGGTTATGTGTCGGCAAATGGACCTTGCGGAACCCTTTGGGCCACTAACTTCAAAGCCTCAGGAGTAAATGGAACTTACGTTGAAGCCTTGGAAATACATAACGGAAAATTATACGCCTCTGGCGCTGTGCACGGCTCCTTACAAATATTGGATACGCTTGGCAGTAATATTGGCCCTGCGAGTGCCATCAACAGCGGCATTAACCTTTCTACAAACTTTGCAGAAAAGGGTTTTGTAGCCCAAATGGACATGTTCACTGGGGCGGTAAATTGGATTTACTTGGGCGGAAATACGGTAAGTCAAACGAACCGTTTTCATGGCCTTGCCCTTTTTGATTCGTTGATCGCGGTTATTGGTGAGTTTAAAGATTCGCTGACTGGCGGCTTCTCTGGTTCACCCTTTTTGGCAAATTCATCTACGGATGAGGATGTGGTATATATGTTACTGGAAACGAACGGCAACGAGCTCCAAGCGAATAGTTTCGGAACAGCCGATAACGATCATGGCGATGCAATCAAAATTGGTTCGGTGGTCTCTAAGGATATTTACGTTTACGGCATTGGGGATATAAAAACGGGTGCGATAACGCATGGATTTAACAACTGCATTGGAACCAGTTCGGGGCTTAATCCTATAATTTTTGCTGGAGATGTGCAAGACGTCTTTTTGTTCAAAACGGTGCAAAAAGCAAATCAAACCAGTTGGACCCAGGAAACCCTTAAAGTGTATGAAGGCCTAGATGCCGACTATGGGATGGATTTGGTCATTACAGATTACGGAGGTCAGCTATACGCCCCCAACGATTTGATCTTTTGCGGCCAGTTTACCGATAACATCACAACAAACAATGGAACGACTACGGCACTTGGCGCGCTTACCGATGGATTTGTTGGGAGTACGGATGTAAATCTGATAGACAACTGGTTTAGCCAAGAGGGATCTATTTCTGGGGAGCTCGAAAGCTTTAATGCTTTGGAGTTTTCGCATGGAAAAGTATTTGGCGTGGGTAAATTTCAATATAGTCCGACCACCATGCTTTTAGGATCAGGAACGCCATTCAACGTAGGTTTTTTTGTTGGTCTATTTACGCTTCAGTTTGATCCTAATGGCGGTTTCAATACGAAGAGCTTCGCGGACCCAAATAATACTGGTAGTAACGAGCATTTAGATATATGTAGCCTTGATAGCTCTATGCTGACCACCGGCTTTACTGCAATGACTTCAGTTTATGACGAATTACTGTTTTATTCCATTGATGGTATTTTAAAGAAGAAATCCATAAATCACGAGGCTTTCGTTGCTAGGATTCATTCGTCAACCAATGCCTTTTATAAAAAGGAACACGAGCAAAATGATTTGCATTTAAATGATAAAAACATCGCACTAAAGGTTGCTCCTAACCCGAATAATGGATCGTTTGATGTCTTATTTAGCCAAGAGTTTTCTGGCGAATTAGCCATTTATGCGAGCAATGGTCAGCTAGTTCTGCACAAAACAATTAACAAGACTAAAGAGTATCCTATTCAGAATTCATTTGTTTCTGGACTGTATATTATTTACGTTACAAAAAATGGCTTAACTCACAGTTGTAAATTTATCGTTGATTAAGGCGAATGCGATCGGCTATAGTTTTAATGTTTTCTTTCCTGGCGTGGACTAATGTTATCGGACAGCTAGAATCTGCGAATTGGTATTTCTTTTCGGACGCTGGAATTAAATATAATGGAAGCGTATTTGTGGCTGACACAAACCAGAATGATTCTACATTCTATTATTCAATTGGCAATAATACTTACACTAGTCACCATGTTTGCTCTATGAGTGACGCAACTGGGCAGCTGCTATTTTATGGTTCATCTGCTGCTATTATTAATCGTGAGCATCGATCAATGCCCAATGGTCTACCATTAATGAACGTGGGCGTACAATTTGATCCTAATGGCAAGTCGACATTGGCGGAAGAAGGTTCCATCATAATTCCTAGACCGAACCATCCAAATCAGTATTACTTTGTTTATTTAAGAACAGCCAATCGATTTTATACTGACGGCATAATGGCTGGCGCCTTTGCTACGTTAGTGGACATGGATTTAGACAACGGCATGGGCGATGTGGTTGATACGTTTAAAAATGTTTATGTAAGAGACAGCACAGAAGAAAAAATTTGCGCCACACCTCATGCCAATGGTGTTGATTTCTGGCTTATGGTAAGACAAAGTTTTACGAATAATTATCATGCTTTTTTAGTTACGGAATCGGGCATTTCGAGCACACCCGTTACCACGAGTCTCGGAATTGTCCATACAGCACTCGGTCCAATGCAAGGAAATCTTAGGTTTAATCACAAAGGCACGATGTTAGCACATCTGAATTCTGAACGAATCGAGTTGTATGACTTTGATAATGCCACGGGGCAATTGTCCAACTTACGAACATTACTGCCATTTACGGGAGGTGTGCCAGCCGGTCTCGAATTTAGCCCCGATGATTCAAAATTGTACACGGGTGGCCCCTTTCAATACGACCTATCAGTTCCAACACAAAGCGCCATTCAAGCTTCAGAGCTTTGGTTAGACGTTACACTCGGTTCACCTGTAATGGTAGGATTGCAAATGGGGCCGAATGGTAAGATTTACGGAAATTGTTGGGATAATAATTCCCAACACGCTAAATACATGGATGTCATCCACCGTCCTAATGAATTAGGGAATTTATGTGGTTATCAGGACAGCATATTATTCCTAGAAGGCAAAACGGGGGTATCAGCGTACCAAAATTCCTCTCTTCCTATTTCGTCACTAATTTCTATGCAGACACGGTGTGCGTGGGTCAATCTGCTGAGTTTTATATCAACTTTACTTTCATCGATTCGGTGTTTTGGAATTTTGGTGATCCTGCTAGCGGGGCAAACAACACAGACACAGCCTTAGCGCCAAGTCATGTGTTTAGCGACACAGGGGTTTTTACTGTTACGCTTATCGCGCAAAACGGGGTAAAGACGGATACTGTCATTAAAAACATCTATGTGAAAGATGTACCCAAACTAGACCTTGGCCCAAACCAAGACCTGTGCAGCACAGGCAATGACACGGTGGTTTTTCATGCTGGGCTTCCAACCAAAAAACTACGGGAAGGGCTTTATAATTGGAGCAACGGCAGCACAGATTCAACCCTTGTTTTAACCAAAACAGACCTCGTCACTAGTCCCACAGAAATCCGCCTAACCTTTACCAACGAATGCGGCAGCGACCAAGACACGGCTTTGGTGTATCTGAGTAAACCACTCCAAATCAGCCTCAATAACGTGCAAACCTGCGAAGACAGCGTTGTTATTACGGCCAACATAGATTCAAATCAGTCGCCCATTACCGCCTATTGGATAAACAGTGCGGGGGACACCGTAGCCACAGAAAAGCAAAACAATTTGGTTAATGCCGTCAGCATGTTGTTGCCGCGCCCCGATGTTGCTCCCGGAATTGTGGCGGTAAATCTTACGGTTGCTGTGGTCAACGGCTGCGGCACTTTCAGCGACAGCGCCACCATTACCTTTTTGCCGCGCGCTGATGGCTATTTACCAAACGACAGCGTCTATTGCTCCGAAATACCTTTTTATGTACTCAACCCACAAACTAATGGCGTGAGCTACCAATGGCACGATGGCACAGACGGCCCGCAATACCGCATAGATTCATCGCAAACGGTAAGTCTGCTCAGTTTTAGCGCCTGCGATACGCTCAACGATACGTTTAACGTAGAATTTGTGCCGCTGCCCTATACCGACCTTGGGCGCGACACGGCTATTTGTTTGGATCAAGAAGTTGTGCTTTACCCAACACCAAACCGCACAGGTCAAGACCTGAATTTCGGTTGGAATGATGGTTCTACAGACTCTATTTTATTGGTCACCGACACAGGTTTATACAGCGTAATCGTGACGCTCAAAGGTTGTGTCGTACACGACAGCATTGTGATTTTCCAGCGAGGCGATTGTTACGATGGCTGCAAACCGCGCTTGGCCAACATCATCACACCCAATGCCGATGGGGTGAACGATGAATTTGCTTCGTTTTTAGACTGTCCATTAGAGGCGTATCAATTACAAATTTTCAATCGCTGGGGTCAGGTCGTTTTTGAAAGTACCGAGCCGAGTTTCCGCTGGGATGGCAGTGTAAATGGCGAATCCGTCAGCGAAGGAACGTATTTCTACAGCATTCGATTCACCCCACAAACTACGAATAAAGAAGTGGAGTATCGGGGTTCTGTTACGGTCGTTCGGTAGGTTCTAAAGCTCTATCCTTTCGAGCATTATTAACGAGCCTGTCACACCGAACGCGACTGAAAGTATTGGTTCGCGCACCCGGGGTTTATTTTGATGGATTTAAAATTAACAATCACCCAATCGGAAACCTTCAACCTTGAAATAGCCCCTACTCGACTTACAAATCCAAACAAAAAAAGCCCCCACGTTCAAGTGAGGGCTGTCCATGTTTTAGAATAAAATTTCGACTCCATCCTTATCCAGAAACTCGTAGTCGAGTAAGGTCATAGATGTTTTGGGTTTGATATTGACCCATTTTTTGTAGAGTTTAAACCACTTGCGCTGATAGCCGTAGAGGCTTTTTTGCAAATAGGCTGTAACAAAAGGATGGGCTCGCAATGGTCAATGTTGGAACTTTCTGTTCCTCCATCAACGCTCGCATATTGTTTTCAATCTCATCGATGATGGTGATGGCTGCTTGAACCTCGCCTGTACCTTTACACGTAGGGCAAACTTCAGCTGTTTTAATCGCCATTTCCGGCCGCACTCGCTGTCGAGTGATTTCGACTAAACCAAATCTACTTACGGGCAACACCTGATGTTTGGCTCTGTCGGCCGACATGAAGTCGCGGAGCTTCGTTTGAAGCAGTTTACGATTATCGTTTTGCCGAAGGTCAATAAAGTCAATTACGACCAATCCGCCCATATCTCGCAGTCTCAATTGGCGTGCAATTTCTTCTGCCGCCTCCAAGTTTACGCGAATAGCATTCGCCTCTTGATTCGATTCCTGCTTAGCCGTATTGCCGCTATTAACGTCAATGACATGCATGGCTTCCGTATGCTCGATGACCAAATAAGCCCCGCTTTTCATGGTCACATGCTTACCAAAAAGTGATTTTATCTGCTTTTCAATGCCATAGTGCTCCATGATGTCATTCTTGCCCTTATGGAGCTTAACGATCTTTTCACTTTCTGGCGAAATGGTTTTGAGATAGGATATAATATCCTGATCCAATTCCTTGCTGTCTGTAACAATTTGATTGAACGATGGACTTAATAAGTCACGTAAAATAGCATTGGTTCGATCGATTTCGCCCAACACTTTTGAGGGTGGCTTGTTTGTGGTGAAGTTGTCGAATGACTGTTTCCATCGATCGACAAGGTTGCGTAAATCGCCATCTAGCTCGGCAACGCGTTTGTTTTCGGCAACGGTACGAACAATAACGCCAAAGTTTTTAGGGCGAATACTCGAGATGAGTCTTCGCAGCCGCTCGCGTTCTTCGCGGCTTTTAATTTTTTGCGATACCGAAATTCGGTCGCTGAATGGAACCAGCACCAGGTATCTACCTGCAATACTGATTTCACATGTTAATCTAGGTCCTTTTGTGGATATAGGTTCTTTTGCGATTTGAACAAGCATGTATCGATTTGGCTTCAACACCTGATCGATTTTACCGTTCTTATCGATGTCTGGCTCGATTTCAAAGTCGTTTAACAGACCTGAATTTCGTTTACCAGTAATTCCTTCCGAAATATATTTCTGCAGCGAGGAGGCTTTTGGGCCTAAATCGTGGTAATGCAGAAACGCATCTTTTTCATAACCTACGTCAACAAAAGCCGCATTTAGCCCGGGGACGAGTCTTTTTATTCTACCAAGGAAAATATCACCCACGTTAAAACCCTTATCGAGTTTTTCGTTGTGATATTCTACAAGTCCTTTGTTTTCAAGAAGAGCAATATTGACTTCACCATCCCCGGTGCGAATGATCATTTCTTTACTGATTTCACTCACTTTGGATAATGTATTATAGCCGGGGGGCTGTTATTCGTGAAGTACTATTTCTTCTTCTTGTGACGATTTTTTCTCAATCGCTTCTTGCGCTTGTGAGTCGCCATCTTGTGACGTTTTCTTTTCTTACCGCTTGGCATTGTTTAATTATTTTGATTCAACATTGTCACAGCCTCATTTCTGAGCTGCTCATTATTTTTATCATCGGCAACAAAACGTTGCAGATGAATTCTTGCTTCTTCGGTTCGCCCCAATTGCATCTTTGAAGTTCCCAACCAATAATCCGATTCCGTAAAATCAGGATCGATGGCTTGAACAATTTCAAAGCGTTCTATCACTTTTTCCCATTGACCCGTTTGAGCAGAAAATCGTCCCAAATGATATTGGGCCCGAAAATTATCTGGATGCTCATCAGCAATCGATCGCAACAAAAGAATACCCTGCATGGGTGCTTCGCTGGCTATGATGGCTAAGGCCGAATCAATTTGATTCTCGACTGTTGGCGGTTCTAACGGTGCTGCATTTTCCGTTTCAACCACTACGGGCTGATCTGAAGTATGCGGAGCGAGAAGTAAAAGAACAATTACCACCCCCGTAAGGGCGATGAGAGCGAAGTGTCCGGCTTTAAGGCCCATGCTTCTTGGGTGAATTATTTCACCTTCACACTCTTCTTCACCTTGTCAACGAAAGTCTTCGCTGGCTTGAAAGAAGGGATGTTGTGTGCGGGTATAATAATCGTAGTGTTTTTCGAAATATTTCGACCCGTTTTTTCAGCTCGCTCTTTTACGATAAAACTTCCAAAACCTCGCAAATAAACATTTTCGTCACGAGCCAATGAATTCTTTACGCTATTCATAAACGCCTCTACAGTCGTTAATACTTCAACCTTGTCAAGACCTGTCTTGTCTGCAATTTCATTGACTATTTCTGCCTTCGTCATATTCTTAATCTATTATAAACTTTTGATATTCAGTGTATTTACCTATCTCAAAAAACGGGATGCAAATATAGAATCATTTGTAGACTAATAAAACCTTCTCAAAACTATTTTCGCTGATGTCTTTTAAGGGCAGCATGAAAGAAAATTTCAGAATTCAACTCTCAGCATGGTACAACACACATGGAAGAACCTTGCCGTGGCGTGAAAATCACCATGCCTATTTGATTTGGCTTTCAGAAATCATTCTTCAGCAAACACGCGTTGAACAAGGACTCCCTTATTTTCATTCCTTCAAAAATCGCTTTCCAACTGTATTTGATTTAGCAGAAGCTGACGAGGATGAAATCTTGAAACTATGGCAAGGACTAGGTTATTACAGCCGTGCTCGGAACCTACACAAGGCAGCCAAGCAAGTAGTCGAGCATCATGGCGGTCAGTTTCCAGCTAATTACAAAGAACTTCTTCTACTTCAAGGCATTGGGCCTTACACAGCAGCAGCTATCGCCTCCATCGCATTTAATTTACCCGAAGCAGTTGTTGACGGAAATGTAGTGAGGGTGATTTCTCGCCTTTTTGCAATAACCGATTCTGTGGATGAATCGACCACAAAGAAGGAAATCGCTGCGAAAGCTTATGAATTGTTGGATAAATTAAACCCGGGCAATCACAACCAAGCAATGATGGACTTTGGCGCCATGATTTGCACGCCCAAACAACCAAAATGTAACGCTTGCCCGGTTTCTCAGCATTGTGTTGCGCTTGCCGTAAACAAGGTACATGTTGTCCCTTTTAAAACTCAAAAGACAAAAAAACGCGATCGTTTCTTTCATTTTTTAGTCGCTCAAGACAGCTCGCTGCTATTGATCGAAAAACGAGATGAAGCCGACATTTGGGCTGGTCTTTATCAATTTCCTTTGGTTGAAACAACGCAAAACTTAGAACTCGACTTATCGAGCATCGAAGCGAGACTGCAAGTATCAAACATCAAGCTTAACGCTGTACGATCGATGCCAAAGCATATCCTTAGCCACCAGACGATTTATGCGCGATTCTACGCGGTTGAGGCGAACCTCGCGAATGTTTCAGAATTTTTGAAGATTAAGCCGTCTGAACTTCATACGTTTGCTGTTCCAAGATTGATCGATCGGTATTTAGAAAAACACTCTATTTAAAGGTCAATCGCACCCATTGGGACTACAAAAAAATTGATGTAGGTTTGTTTAAACGAGAAATTTAAAAGGCATGGCAGGAGTAAATAAGGTAATCATTTTAGGCAATTTAGGAGCTGATCCTGAGGTGCGTGTTTTAACCACAGGAGCCAAGGTAAGCCGTTTAAGAATTGCAACGTCAGAGACTTACACCAACAAAAATGGCGAGCGTGTGACCAACACCGAGTGGCACTCTGTGAACCTCTGGAGGGGTTTGGCAGACATCGCAGAGAAATACCTAAAGAAGGGAAGCCAGGTTTATGTAGAAGGGAAGCTAAGGACAAGAAGCTATGACGACAAGGATGGTGTTACGCGTTACGTGACCGAAATTGAAGGCGACAACATGACCATGATTGGCGGACGATCGGATAACGATAACGCTTCTGCCCCATCAGCCTCTAGCCAAGAGCCGAGTTCCGCCTCCAAGCCAGCACCAGCTTCAAAAAGCAAACCAGCTAAAAATTTAGCGCCCGATTCCGAGGATGATGAGTCCTTTGATGACCTTCCTTTCTAACTAAATCTAGTTTTTGTGGATCCCGACCCGTATTCATTTGCGCTCTTAAACATTTTGAAACCCTGGAACATGGGTATACTTCTTTGGACCGTCATCATGATGGCCTTGCTGGTTTTGTCGGCACTTTTAAGTGGGTCTGAAGTGGCCTATTTTTCGCTGACGCCAAAAGACAGAGAGCAGTTGGAGCAAGACGAATCAAAGACTTCCATTTTAGCCGCAGATCTGTTGTCTCGGCCAAACGCCCTATTAGCCACGATTTTAATAGGCAACAATTTAGTCAATGTTGCCATCATCATTCTATCGACCTTCATGATGGACATGATGTTCGACTTTGAAGGCAGGGAATTGCTTGCTTTCCTAGTTCAGGTCGTAGCCGTTACCCTCATTATTTTAATTGTTGGAGAGATATCACCTAAGGTTTACGCCACAAAAAACGCCCAAAAAATCTCCCTTTTCATGGCTTATCCCTTGATTTTCATGCGGAAGTTGTTTTGGCCTATTTCGAGAATCATGGTGAGCTCAACTCGAAAAATAAATGCTCGAGCTAAAGAAGCGGAAAGCGGATCAAACATCACCGTAGATGAGCTTTCACACGCCATTGAACTGACGACAGACAAGGACACAAAGGAGCACGAAACTCGAATTTTAAGTGGGATCGTAAAATTTGGCAGCACCGAAGTTCGACAGGTAATGACACCACGCATGGATGTGATCAGCCTTGATATCGAACTGGATTTTGATAAGCTTCAAGAAAAAATTATCTCACACAGCGTGTCGCGTATTCCCATTTTTAGAGAGACCTTCGATAATGTGGCCGGTGTGCTGTATGTGAAAGACTTGTTGCCTTTTCTGAAAGAGAATAAGGACTTTGACTGGCAGACCCTATTGCGACCCGCTGTCTTTGTCACAGAGAATAAAAAGTTGGACGACCTTCTTCGAGAATTTCAGGAAAAGAAAAATCACATGGCCATTGTGGTCGATGAATATGGCGGCAGTTCGGGTGTGATTACGCTTGAAGACATTATTGAGGAAATTGTAGGCGAGATAAGCGATGAATTTGACGAAGATGAAATTGTCTATTCCAAGTTGGATGACAACAACTATGTCTTTGAAGGTAAAACGGCCTTAATGGACTTGTATCGTGTGCTAGGAATTCCGGGAACAAAATTTGAAAACGCCAAAGGAGATAGTGATTCTATAGCAGGTTTTATTCTTGAACTAAGCGGTAAAATCCCCTTGAAAAACGAACGCATTCGCTTTGAAAATTTCCTTTTCACGATAGAGGCGGCAGATAAGCGTAGAATCAAACAGGTGAAAATCACCATACTACCTGAAGTTGAAAAATGATAAAACCATTTTTTATAGCTTCCATACTTCTCACCTTAGTGCTTACAGCCTGCGAAGATGAATATGCACCAAAACCTAAAGCCTACGCACGGATTACCTTACCAGAACCGGCATACATAGCACCGAATGAGGCCACATGGAATTGCCCCTATTTTTTCGAAGCTTCTCGAATAAGCTATTTAACGGTTGACCCACGGCACAAACAACAAAACTGTTGGTACAACATCTATTATCCTAGTTTAAAAGCCACGATACACCTTACATACAGTGACCTTGACGGTAATCTTTCAAATCAAATCGAAGACAGTCGAAAACTCGCGATGAAGCACATTGGCAAGGCGACCCAGATCAATGAAAGTTTAGTTGAGAATGATTCGATGCGTGTCTATGGAATCGTTTATGAATTTCGAGGTGAAACGGCCAGCGACCTCCAATTCTTTTTAACCGACAGCACGCATCATTTTTTACGCGGATCGCTCTATTTTAACGTAAAGCCCAATAAAGATTCGCTCGCTCCTGTGATCGATTATGTCAAAGAAGACATTCGTCACATGATTCAAACCTTTAGTTGGAAAAACGATTCCGCTAATGCTGCAGCTTTGTAAAGTTCGCTTTGAACAACAGTCCTGTCAGACAGATAAGCGTTACTAAAGCAAATACTTGATGAATCACAGCCAAGGAAATAGGAACGTAAAAAAGCAAGGTTAACACACCCAAGGCAAACTGAATGAGCAATGCGATAGCCACGAACTTCGGGTATAGTTCATAGCGCTCTTCCTTAAAGAAGTTGGAGAAAAACCCAATCCAAAGGCCAGTTAACAAAACTACCAAACCCAAGGTTCTGTGGATGAATTGAACACCAGACATTCCCTCTAAAAAATTGATCCAAATGGGATCCATGGCTGTCACTGCATCCGAAATCAATTCCCCATCCATTAATGGCCACGTATTGTGTACCCAGCCCGCTTTTAATCCAGCTACAAAGCCACCGTATACAATTTGCGCAACAAGCAAGGCGAGCAATATCAAGACATATTTGCGACCATCTGAGATGCTTTTGCAGGTATGTCCGTAGCCTTTATAGTATTGCATGACCCAATATATATAGGCGCAAGTGATGAAGGCTGTGATGAGATGGGCGGCTAATCTAAAATGACTTACCCGAGGCACATCGATCAAGCCACTTTTTACCATGAACCAACCCAGAAAAGCCTGTAATGCTCCTAATGCCAAGATCATGAAAAACTTTGGTAACATCGATTTTGGAATAAGCTTCTTCCTCCAAAAAATTACGAATGGAATAATAAAGACAATCCCAATCATTCGTCCAAACATGCGATGAATGAACTCCCACCAAAAAATGGATTTGAAGTCATCTAGGCTAAAATGGTTATGAAGCTCTATGTATTCTGGAGAAGTCTGATACTTTTCAAATTCAAGGTCCCACGCTACTTCGGACATTGGCGGCAGCGAACCTGTGAATGACCAATGAACCATGGATAGTCCAGAATGTGTGAGGCGAGTCATTCCCCCAATCACAACCATGATGAGGATGAGCACCATGCCGGACCATAGCCAAAAAACAACAGATTTTGAGGGGTGAAAAGTTGTAGTCATTAAAATCTATAATTCACTGCGAAGCAAATGAACTGCCTAGAATAAAGACCGAAAAACGTTAAAAATGTTCGGGAATTTAAAGGTAAAGCTTCCTTCATCCTGAGCATCGCGTTGGTTTGTCCGATTTGTTTTTGGCTGTAATTGATACCCGATCAAATCTTCTGATGTGATGATCAAGACTTTACCATCCACGTTTATCGAATCTAGGTTAGACCTAGCATCACTTTCAAAAGCCCCGAGCGAACTCACAACTACAAAAGAGAATAATATGAATTTGGACAAAACGTTTTTCACAGGTCCAAATGTAGCTTTAAACTTCACATATTCAAATGAGTAAGTCGATTTATTCGGCAATTTCAAAGCAAGCCTAATAAAGTATAAAGGTTGAATCGGTTTGAATCTTTTAATTGCTTCATCTTTGCGGCCGCATAATTACGCGTCATGTCAGACCAAATTACAAGTGATGAAATGTCTTTCTTGGACCACCTCGAGGTGTTGAGGTGGCACCTCGTGCGTGCTGTAAGTGCTGTGCTTATTGCGGCCATTGGCTCATTCATTTTTAAGGGCTTTATTTTCGATGTCATCATTTTCGGACCAAAACAATCCACCTTTCCAACTTACCGATTGCTGTGCAAATTCAGCGATAAAATGAGCGAACTGATTCCAACGATGTTTCCTGATGGAGCCATTTGTATCGGTCAGAATTTGCCGCCTTTGGTCAACCTCACCATGGCCGGACAGTTTAGTGCCCATATCCTTATCTCATTAGTAGCCGGATTAATCATTTCCTTTCCCTATTTATTATGGGAAGTGTGGCGGTTTATTAAGCCCGGACTTAAAGTATCGGAACGGAAATACGCTCGTGGCTTCGTCTCTGCAACCTCCTTTCTATTCTTGAGTGGCGTTCTTTTTGGTTATTATGTTATCTGTCCGCTTTCCATCAACTTCTTTTTGAATTATCAGGTCAGTGCTGAAGTATTGAATAGCCCCACTTTGAGTACGTATGTTTCGCTTGTGACAAGTGTAGTTTTGGCTTGCGGTGCTGTTTTCGAACTTCCCGTGTTGGTGTTTTTTCTAACAAAGGCTGGAATCCTAACACCGACCATGCTGAGGGCTTATAGGCGACACGCTATTGTTGGGGCTCTTATATTATCGGCTGTGATCACACCGCCAGATATTTTTAGTCAAATATTGGTAACCATTCCAATTTTGATACTCTATGAAGTCAGTATTCGAATCTCAAGTATTGTAAAAAAACGTCAGGCTGACTAACATTGCCCCCTTTTCGCAACCAAAAAATGCATTGAAAAAAATCCATTTCATATGGCTTTCGCTGCTCCTATTGAGCTTAGTTTTTGCATGTGTAGACGCAAAAGCCCAGCGCACTTTGGTTACTGGTCATGTGATAGAGACTGAAAGTCAAGAACCCATTCCATTCGCCAACGTCTATTTTAAAGACAGTAAAATAGGCGCCACCACGGATGAATATGGGAATTATCGCATTGAGACATACTACCCAACTGATTCACTTATTGTATCTGTTCTTGGTTTTAAGCGACAAGCACAGCGTGTGAAACCCGATAAAGCCCAGGTTTTGGATTTTAAACTGGAAGTGGCTGGAATTTCGCTCGGCCCTGTGAACATTGTTGCAGATAAAAAAACGAAGGATCCAGCTGTAGAATTGATGAAAAAAGTTGTGCGCAACAAAGCAGCAAACAACCGTGAAAAGCTGGAAGCCTACGAATACGATGTCTATAACAAGATTGAGTTTGATATGAATAATATCAATGAGAAGTTCACCAATCAGAAGGTGATGAAACCATTTGATTTTGTGTTTGATAATATGGACACAACTTCTGAAGATAAACCTTTCCTCCCGATTTTTCTTACAGAGTCATCATCGCGCTATTTCTATCGCAAAAACCCGAAAAGCTCCATGGAAATCATCAATGCAACCAAGGTGGCTGGAGTGAAAAATGAAAGCGTAAGCCAGTTGTTGGGTGATATGTATCAGAACACCAATGTTTACCACAATTATGTCGATGCCTTTGGAAAAAGCTTCGTGAGTCCGCTATCAGATTTCGGTATGGTGTCTTACAAATACTTTTTGATGGACAGCGCCTTTATCGATAAGCAGTGGTGCTATAAAGTAACTTTTATTCCGCGAAGGAAAGGCGAGCTAGTATTCGAAGGCGATATGTGGATACACGACACTACGTATGCTTTGAAGCAGATACAAGCCAACATCATGGAAGACGCCAACATCAACTGGATCAATACCTTTTCCGTGTATCAGGAGTACGATCAGGTAGAGGATGAAATCTGGATGATGACCAAAGAAAACGTGGTTATTGACTTCAATATTTCAAATAAATCCATTGGATTCTACGGAAGAAAAACTACGATGTACTCCGATTTCATCATCAACGAACCAAAGGATAACTCGTTCTACAGCACGTTCAACAACATCAAAGTAGCCGATGGTGCGAGCGACTTTGATGATGAATATTGGAATGAAAAGCGCCCTGAAAAATTGAGTGAGAATGAATATCGGGTATATGAGATGGTCGATACCATTCAGCAGATTCGAGCTTTTCGCACCTATGTCGATATCATCACGCTATTTGTAAATGGACACTATGAAATGAAGTATGTGGACTTGGGACCTTACTTCACCGCGTTTAGCTTCAATCAAGTTGAGGGGGCACGGCTTCGATTTGGCGGACGAACCAACAGCGATTTCAGCACTCGGCTCGAGTTAAGTGGCTATCTGGCTTATGGGCTCAAGGATGAGCGCTTTAAATACAATGCGGCAAGCCGTTATTTCATATCTAAAAGCCCAAGGCAAATAGCCCACGTTTCTCTTCGACAAGATTTGGAACAATTGGGCCAGAGTGCCAATGCCTGGCGAACGGACAATATTTTGTCATCGGTTTTCAGAAGGGCGCCTTTTCGGTTCAATGCTTATGAGGAATACAAGGCAGGATATGAAATTGAGTATTTCCCTGGATTCAGCACAAAATTCGAGTTGAGCAGCAAAGATTTATGGTCTGTGGGCGATGTGCTTTTTCAGCAACGGGCAACGGATGGCAGTCTTGATGACATCAATCGCATCAAGACAACTGAATTCGGATTTTCTTTACGCTTTGCCTATCGCGAACAATTCATAAATGGAAACCTTGACCGATACAGCCTTGGAACCAAGTATCCAATTTTTGAATTCAACGCGCGAATTGGAATTAACGGCTTTCTGGGTGGAGCTTACGATTATCAGCGATTAACCTTCCGAATTTCCGATCGTATTCCCATTAATCCGATTGGTCAGAGTGAATTCATTTTAGAAGTGGGGAAAATTTGGGGAACCGTGCCTTACCCGCTGTTGCAGATGTTTCCTGGAAATCAAACTTACTTTTATGACGAATTTGCCTACAACCTAATGAATTACTACGAATTCATTAGCGATGAGTGGGTTACGTTGTTTTACACCCACCATTTTAACGGATTGCTTTTCAACAAAGTACCGCTGATGCGAAAACTCAATTGGCGAGAGGTGGCCACGTTACGAAGTGCCATGGGAGGGCTTTCCAATGCGCATGGAAATGAACTTGAATTTCCCACCAATTTATACAGCCTCAAAAAGCCGTATTTCGAGGCCGGCATTGGCGTCGAGAATATTTTAAAGATTTTTAGGGTTGATGCGCTCTGGAGATTGTCATATTTGAACAATCCAAATGTGGTTCCATTTGGCGTTCGACTTACCTTCCAAATTGAATTTTAATCCATGATACTTCGAGCTGATAACCTCATAAAAAAATATGGCAGTCGAACGGTGGTCAAAGGCGTTTCGGTTGAAGTGAAACAGGGTGAAATCGTTGGATTACTTGGACCAAATGGTGCCGGAAAAACGACAACATTCTACATGATAGTTGGGTTGATAAAACCAAATGAAGGTCAAATCTTTTTAGATAAAAGCAACATCACTGGATTACCCATGTTTAAGCGTGCACAGCTGGGTGTAGGTTATTTGCCCCAAGAAGCATCCGTGTTTCGCAAGCTCAGCGTTGAAGACAACATCAAGGCCGTTTTGGAAATGAAAAAAGGTTTGAGTCGAGCTCAACAAGCCCAAAAATTGGAATCGCTCTTAGATGAATTTGGCTTGCAAATGGTGCGCAAAAACCGAGGCGATTTACTTTCTGGAGGCGAACGAAGGCGAACCGAAATAGCGCGCGCTTTAGCGTCTGACCCAAGTTTTATCCTCTTGGATGAGCCGTTTGCTGGCGTAGACCCGATTGCTGTGGAAGACATTCAATTCATCGTTTCTACGTTGAAAAGCAAAAATATTGGCATATTAATCACCGATCATAATGTTCAGGAAACCCTGTCCATCACCGATCGAGCCTACCTTTTGTTTGAGGGAAATATATTGAAGGCTGGCACGGCCGAAGAACTCACTGCTGATCCCGAAGTGCGAAGGGTCTATTTGGGACAAAATTTTGAATTGCGTAAAAATCACTCGAAGTCCGAAGCATTGACCCATTTTCTAAAATCATTAACACCGCTGGAGCTTGCATTTATGCAGCACTTTCGATTCGCCACCTTTACCGATAATTCGAAGGAAGAATTTAAGCACTATCTAGCCACGCAGTTTCTTTCTGCAAAGGAGTTAGAAAACATTTTCGACCGCGCTCATAAAGATGGTTTCGAAATTCTAGCCGACCATTGTCCGCGCTGTGGATCGGATAAAATTCAGATTACGCGAGAAGAAAAAATCAACACGAATAAGTATGAAGGCTTAGACGGCTTAGCAGGCGGAAGTCCGATTATGGTGGAGAAAAAATCCTGTAACGTTTGTAGTCTGATTATTTCAGACCCAAACGCCTAGATGCTTTTAAGCGAAAAACTATAACCTTCAACGATTTGGTTGCACAAAAGTCGTTTACAAGCATCGTCAACCTTCGCGCCAGCTTCCGATTCATTTGCAGCTTCAATCTCTAGGCTAATGTGCTTGCCAATTCTCACATTCGTGATTTCGCTAAGACCCAAATTTTTCATGGATGAAGACACAGCCTTCCCCTGTGGGTCCAACAAATTAGCGTGTGGCATGATGTCAATTTCAGCTTTGAATTTCATGTGAATGTGGTTCAAGTTTTGGGGCGCCAAAAATGGCATAAATCCATGAGAGAATAAAATATCCAGCCATAAAGATTGGAAGGATTAAAAAGTCGATCAAGCCAAAGTCGATCAAAAAGATGCTGGTATATGGAACTAAAAAGATGATGTAACACAGGGCGACCCAAATCAAAATGGCGTATCGCCACTTATTTTCGGACCAGGAGAATCCATGAAATTTCAATGACAACATTGGGATTTTAACAACCATCATCAGCATCATTAGTACGCTTGTTAGTTGATATGTAATGGGCCGATACATCATTTTCACTACTACATAATCTGAAGCATCCCAATTTCGCTCATCTCCTATGATGTTAATGAAGGAATCGGATATCAAGTAATAAAAATTCAAGTGATAGTGGGCTTCTAAAACCAAGGGTATGGAAATGACTAACATCGTCATGGCAGGAACAGGAAGCCCCATGAAATGTGGCCTATAAGTATTGTCGAGGTTAAAAACTGCTAGCCGATAGGCGGCTCCCATTGGGACGAGCAAGGCCACTGAGCAATTCAGAAAATCGGCTGCAGTCCAAAGTGCAACATCTGTAAAATAGATGCCGCGCGAAATGCTGATCATTTGAAACAAGATTAAAGCCGGCAAAGCCCCAAAGGTGATCATGTCGGCAAGGCTGTCGAGCTGCGCTCCAAGCGGCCCTTGAACTTTAAGCAGACGAGCAACAAAGCCGTCTAAAAAGTCCAACACTAGCGCTATTGCCACGCAATAAATAGCTAAAACCATCTCTTCTTTAGCAATCAGCACTATCCCCAATACGCCCATGGCGACATTGCCTAGCGTTAAGGCGTTTGGTATAAATCGAATCACTGCATTCATCGGGGCGAAGATATTGGTGTTCAATCAATGAGTGAATAGAATGTCACTTCCATTGCAAATTGGAATGTCTCAATAGATTACATGAAAGCTACCTCGATAACTTTTAAAGTTACTCGCCTCCTTCGGCTTGTAAGAAATGTGATAAAAATAGACTCCTTCGGCCACTAAAAAACCCTCCACACGGCCATCCCAATTGAAAACAAAACGTGATTGACTGTATTGATTTTTGAATTCCTCCCCTTTTTTACTTGCCAATAATTGCCCCCAACGGTTATAGACATTTACTTCAATATCAGTCATTTCGCAAAGCATTTCTAATTTAAACACGTCATTAACGCCATCCGCATTTGGGGTAATGATATTTGGTGGTGCAGGTTTACAATGGTCGTAACAATCACCTCGAAAATCGACTTGGACCGTATCTCTTACCGAGCAAGTTCCGTATTGAAGATTTAGCCAATAGCGTCCCGAATCGGACACCCATATGGATTCAGTTTCTTCTCCCGTTGACCAGTGATAAGTCATATCCTGAGAATAGTTTGGATTAATTCGAGCATGATTAAAAAGCTCTACTTGTTCGCCTGAACAAACACTTGAAAATGCACCTAAATCTGGCTTTATTATTCCGACTATTTCTATTAAACTTTCTGAGTTAAGTGAATCGCACGCTCCATAGCTAATCAATGAAACATAACCAGATGAGTCAACACGAATTTGCTCTTCACTTGAACCATTTGACCATATATAGGTTATGCCGTCCGTATTTTGACGAGTCAAAATCACAGGACCCTCAGCACAATAAATACTGTCTTCGGGAAGACGCCCATCAGCCGATGGCTGGATTGCGATGTGAATGGAATCAGAAAAAATACCACAGGCGTTTTTTACTGATACGGTCCAATTTCCAGCCCTTGAAATATTCAATGCAGAAGAAGTGTCGCCTGTATTCCAAAGCACTTCAAAAGGCGATTCGCCATGAACAATTAAGGTTATACTATCAAAAGAGCAAATGGAAGTGTCATTTGGTAACGAAGGGTAAATGGTATCTTGTTCAATCAATGTAAACCGCTGAACTACCGTATCACACCGATCCGATATACTCAAAATATATTCGCCTGCTTCGGAAGTAGATATACCCGAACTAACGGCACCATTGGACCAGGCATAGGTAAATTTTGAATATGGATGATTGACTGCCATCAAACTAACATCTGTCCCTTGGCAAAACAAGATGGTAGAATCGAATGCCATTTTCGAGTTCAAGCCAGCGTTCACATGAACCATGCTGTAAATAGAGTCGATGTAAATACCGTCATATATGATAGCCTTAATGGTGTACCAACCCGTATCAGAAAATTGATGCGCTGTTTGAAAGGCGACTGCATTATTGGCTAAACCTGAAGAAGCATCTCCAAAAGACCAATGAACAGAATCCTTCGTGCCCCACAAATCGAAAGCAAAGGTTGAATCACATTTATCGCTATACACGATCCGATTTATAAGTGTTCCGGCCATGTATCTTGGGAAAAAAAAGGATGATATATTACCATTTAGAAAAACTGAACAGGAATCATAATCCAACAGCGAAATATTTGATTCTTCAGGATTGTATAAAGCTCCAATACACGAATCCAAAATTATGCTGTGAAATATCTCGCGAAAGGGGGCCAATTGAAAGCATCCTAAGAGTGAACTCACGACCGTGTCTAACGATGCTTCGATTTGACCTGGCGACCCAGCCTCCAGATCAACTCGATAGAATCCCGGAGAATTGGTGGCGTTGTTGAAGTACAAATATTGGCCCGAGCCCGAAAATTCCAATTCTTGTAGCCCTGACATATCATTAAACCCGATTTTAAAAAGATTAGAGAGCAGACCAGTCTTGGCACTATAGTCGCCAATTAGAATGGAATCTTCTTCGCCAATCGCTTTAGCTTGGACCACGGCAAATTTCCCTCCTAATTCAGAGAATCGCATACGCATATGACCGAAAAACTCATCGAATTGCCCCAAATGAATTCGTGACCAAGGCTTGACTTCAAGTGTCACTCGATCGACACTCAATACCATCAACGAATCGACAACAATATCTCGATAAACCACAAAGCCATATCGAGCATTTTGTTCTTTACCCAAAAAACCAGATAAATATTCATTGGAATTCTCGGATATTAGGGTGTTTTTGGTATTTGAATCGATGCTTCCATTAAAGCCATCGGGGCTTA
Organism: uncultured Flavobacteriales bacterium; assembly: GCA_943788145.1. Taxonomy (GTDB): domain Bacteria; phylum Bacteroidota; class Bacteroidia; order Flavobacteriales_G; family Salibacteraceae; genus SHAN690. The sequence continues at coordinate 29,315 of CALSPD010000013.1, read as the reverse complement.
GGTCAAGGATCGAGAAGCTAAGGCTGCTATCAAACTCCACTTCCATTGTGAAAATCACCCAGCGCTCAAAGTCAAAACTCGGAACTGCAAGACTTGGGCTGCCAATATCGCTAAGAAGCCCTGATCCATTAGAAACAATGTTATGGTCTTTATTATAAACCTGCCCATTATATACATAATAGAATACAGAATCGTTCAAATAATGACTACAGCCGTTAGATGTGCTAGGTATTTGACTAATAGATGAATGGGTTGTAAATCCTTCCTGAATCTGAAGTTCATTAAATTTAGAAAACTGCCAGCGCGTAATGTTTTGACCATAGCTAACCTTAGTGCCCATTAAACCGTTTAAGAGACAAACAAAAAGTAAGGTCAATATGCTCTGAACTTGAGGCAAACTAGGATATAATGAACTTTAATTTAAAGAATTTCAATAGTCGTTGCAGAAGGCTGAGTAATCGTTATGCTTGAACCACAAGGACAACTTCCACCTACAAAAGTGGTTGGCGTTCCACAGCCCATTGATTGATAATAAAGATTGAAAATATAATCAGGCGCATGGCCACAATTATTTGGGTTACCACAGCCTGCACTTGCTGGAGCCGGCTGAAAAGAAAAATACTCCCACTCATCTCCCGCACTCCCAATAGAATTTAAGACTGCGGTAGTACCTGCAGGAACACAAACCCCACTGGAAAGGTATGGCGTTGCACCGCAACTAGAATTCGCATATCCATGAATCCACATATCACAGGTCCCAAGGACATTATATATTGTGATCACAGTCGTTTGCGCGTTATTTGTCGTTGTCGATAAGGTGAAGATCACAGCTAGGGCAAGGGAAGGAAGGAAGGAAGGATTTCATAATGATAAAATTAATTGGTTTAATCCAAAAATAGCGATTAATCGACAGCAATAAATACGGCTCTGAATAGGTTTGAAATGCTTTAAAACTGGCCATGTTCAACGATTCGCGACACCCATCATCAAACGACAAGGTTCAAAGCGTTTAATACAATTTTCACCCGAAAAACGAGTTTAATGCGTCCAAACCCAACAGTCATTTCCTTCGTACATTTGTCCAACACAGCTATGAGAGCATATTTCGCCATCCTTCCATTCTTCATTTTAGCACTAACGCATGACGTATTTGCGCAAGCGCCAAAATACAGCAATGAATTTTTAAGCATTGGTGTTGGCGCACGGGGTTTGGCCATGAGCAAGGCCCAAGTAGCCTCCGTTAACGATGTAACGGCAGCCTATTGGAACCCAGCTGGATTAACTGGAATTACTGATAACCTGCAAGTAGCGGCTCAACATGCGGAATATTTCGCAGGCATAGCCAAGTATGACTACGTTGGTTTTGGGACTAAAATTGACGAAACGAGTGCCTTTGGCATCAGTGCCATCCGTTTTGGTGTGGATGATATTCCAAATACAACCCAGCTCATCGATCAAAGTGGACAAGTAAACTACGATAGGATTACGACTTTTTCAGCTGCCGACTACGCCTTTCTTTTAAGTTATGCGAAGAAGTTGGGAACCAAAGGTCTTAGCGTTGGAGGCAATGCAAAAATCATCTATCGGCAAGTGGGCGACATGGCCCGTGCGTGGGGTTTTGGCATTGATGCTGGTGCCCAATACAAATTTGGACAGTGGAATGTGGGCGTTGTTGGTCGTGATATAACTTCAACTTTCAATGCTTGGAAGTACACCTTAGATTCGACAACCATTGCTGTTTTTCAGGCTACTCAAAACGACTTACCAAAAAACGGATTAGAAGTTACGCTACCAAAAATTGCCTTGGGCATTGGTCGGAAATTTGTCATCAAGGATCGAGTTGGAATCATGCCGGAATTGAATTTTGACATCACCACAGATGGTCGAAGAAATGTTCTGATATCAAGCGATCCAATCAGCATTGATCCCAATTTAGGCATTGAACTTTCCTATTTGACCATCTTTTACATTCGTGGTGGCATTGGCAATGTACAGCGCATTAAAGCCGAAGTAGGTAATTACTCGGAATACACCTTTCAGCCTAACATTGGGGTTGGGGTAACCATCAAAGATGTTTTGAGTATAGACTATGCCTTGACTGACATTGGCGATCAAAGTGTGGCTCTCTATTCGAACGTATTTAGTCTGAAACTCGCCTTAAATCGAAAGACTTAGTGAAAAGACTTTTACTTGGATTTTTATGTTCAGTATCGACCCTTTTCTCGTTCGCGCAACCCTACGGCAACGAGTGGATAGACTACGATACAGACCGATATTATTTCAAATTTAAAGTCACTAAAAAAGGCGCCTGCCGCATCGACTATAACGCACTTAACTTTGCGCTTAACGAGGTTAATCCTGCCATTCCAATTGCTTCCATTGATCCTCGATCCATTCAAATTTTCGCGAAAGGCGAAGAGCAATACATTCACATAGAAGGTCAGGGAGATGGATCGTTCGACTCGGGCGAATACATAGAATTATATTGCGAAGGAAACAATGGTTGGCTGGATGAACGGCTATACCCGAACCAATCGCAGCAAACAAATCCGTATTACAGTCTATAATCTGACACCTTAGTTTATTACCTCACTTGGTATCCGGACGGCACGCAGTCCACGCATCGATTGACCACAGTGCCTTATGTTTCGCCCTCAGTGTCCGTAATGACCTACTTTATTTCCGAACAAATCCTATCCTTCACACCTGCCGCAGGTGGTGCAGGCGTATATCAAGAAGGAGAAGATATTGGGCAGGGCAAGCCAAACACCTTGTACGATGGAGGAAAAGGCTGGATGAGCGATAAATTCGGATATAACAACGGAGCTAATTCTGCCGCTTTTCGCGAGAAGGTATTTCAAACTCGGAACCCTTTTAACGGTGCTGGGGCTCCGATGGCTACACTCGAAGCCGGAGTGGCGGGATTAAATGCTGGAGCTGGAGGAACACAAGCGCATCACATACGTTTTCGCATCAACAGCGGAGCAAGCTTCACCGAAATTGACGGAGTGATTATTCCCAGCTACGCGTATACACAACATCAATTCACCTTCTCATCAAGCCTTCTCACCTCGGCTTCGCATCGGTTTCAGGCTTATACTTCACAGCTTGGTTCGGCCATTGAAACCAATTCCGACTATTCGGCTGTGGCTTACTTCAAACTTCGATATCCGCATGTGATGTCTATGGCGGGTGAGAATTTAAGCGAACTACTATTCAGGGTTCCAGCGAATGGAAACAGTGCACACTTTAGCTTGGCGGATTGGGGAAGCAATGCTACAAGCCATGTCTATGATATAAGTGCCCACAAGCGCTATTCGGTTTCACAAGTTGGAACAACCTTGAAATGTAATGTGGATGCAGGATCGGAGCGCCCACTGTATGTTCAGATCGATAACCTTATCCGTTCGATTGCTGGATCTGAATTAGATGCAGTTGGAACCAGCGGACAGTTTAGAAATCCCATGGACTTAGAAAAAGACTCGGCTTTCTTAATGATATCGCATCGAAGTCTATCCACTGCTGCAAGTACGTACGCAGCTTACCGAAACGGCACACACGATGGACGCGTTGTGCTTGTTTATATTGACGAATTGTACGATCAATTTGCCTATGGTGTGCGCTATCATCCGCTATCCATTCGGGGATTTTGCGACTACACGCTAGATCAATGGTCGACTCCTCCTCAGTATCTATTTCTAGCCGGAAAAGCCATTCAAGAATCACAGCACAGAGGTTCAGAAACAAAGCGTGCTCAATGCCTAGTGCCTACGATGGGCAGCCCACCAACGGACAATTATTTTACCATGGGTTTGGGTTCAGCGCCTTACGCTCCAACCATTGCGACCGGCCGAATTGCAGCACTGACAAACGGAGATTTGAACGCCTATAAGGACAAATTGAGATTGGCTGAACTTGCCCAAAACGATGAAGCTGCCCAATACACCATGAATAAAAAACTGTGGCAAAAACGTATTCTTCACTTCGCTGGCGGCTCAAATACACGGGAGAATGAAGATTTTATTAATTATTTGAACGGCTACAAAAACGTTCTCGAAGGCGAGCATTTTGGAGGAAAGACCTATTTGTTCGCGAAAACAAGCGGTGAAGTAATTGAGCAGTTGGACGTGGATACACTCCGAAAAATCATTCATGATGGTGTAGCCATGATGACCTTTTTTGGACATGGGACCTCAGTTGGGTTCGACATCAATGTGGACGATCCGAGCGACTGGAACAATGAAGGACGCTACCCGATGGTGATGGCCTTGAGTTGCTTTTCTGGAAACATTCACTTGTATGACGATGGTTTGGCAAGTATTTCCGAACAATATGTTTTGATTCCAAATGCTGGCGCAATTGCCTTTGTGGCTGCACCAGGATTGAGTCTAACCTCCCAACTGAACGAATACACTGGATTATTTCATGCAAACATGGGTGTCAATCAATATGGCGAATCTTTAGGAGCGCAGTTATTAGCTACTGCTCAATCGTTTAGCTCACCTAATGCTGGAAACACAGACGATAAGCGAAAAATCAGCATGGCACTGGAAATGACCTTACATGGCGATCCTGCGTTTAAATTATATCCGCATGAGCGAAGCGAGTTGACGATCAACGATCCAAATCAAGGTATTCAAGTTCGATTCGAGCCAGCCGTCATCACCAATGATGTCGATTCATTTGATGTTGTTGTTGACATCACCAATTTAGGCCGTTACGTTTCAAAACCCTTTACTGTTCATGCTTCTCGGCTTTTCCCCACATCAAGGGAAGCAGATAATAAGTTTCTAACTGTTTCCAATCTGGGTTATTCAAAGGAAGTGCGCTTTAGATTTGACGTGAATGACGTTGATGGAATAGGTGACAACGAAATGCACATCGAAGTTGATTTACCCAGCGACAGCATACCTGAATTTGATGAGTTTCAAAACAATACGGTAACCGCGCTGGACTTCACCATCATCGAGTCCGATTTGTCGCCAGTATATCCCTACAATTTTGGTGTTGTAGGATCGATGGACGTCACCCTAAAGGCAAATACTGGTTATCCATTCGCTCCCTCCAAAGAATATGTGTTTCAGATTGACACCACAGATACCTACGATAGTCCATTTCTTCAAAGCCAAAACATGACGCAGTCGGGAGCTATCCTCCATTGGAACCCAAATTTACTAAGCTTTGGATTTCAGGACAGTACGGTATTCTTTTGGCGCGTTCGACCAGCTGACGATGAGACAAAGTGGGGGGAATTCAGTTTTCAGGTAATCCAGAATCAATTTGGTTGGGGCCAGGACCACTTTTTTCAATTCAAAGTCAACGACTTTGATCATATCGAGTATGATCGAACCAAACGACAATTTCATTATTCAGAAGCTTCTCGCGAACTATACGTCAACAATGTAGGTTCTCCAGCCAACGATAATGAGTATTACTCCACCAAATATGCGCTCGATGGCTTGGGTGCTCCATTTGGTGAATATGGTGTTGCTCCAGCCATAGCCATTGCAGTGATCGACACGCTCAACCTCGAGCCTTGGGGCACTTATGGCGTGTACAACGGCCAACTCATCAATTCGAACCACCAATTTGGAAACAGCAACAACTTCGTTCAAGGATCAACCAATTCGCGGGTACTTCGAGTAGAATATTGGTTTTCATTTTTGGTTAAAAACGCCACACAAATGGACGCCATGGTCAACATGATCACCAATGAAGTACCCGATGGATATTACATTTTGGCTTATAGCCTAGGTTCAGGACTATTTCAAGATGCGCAGTATTGGCAAGAAAGCCACTATCAGGCGTTTGAAGCTTTGGGGGCCGATAGCATCCGCTATGTTGAGAATACGCATCCCTACATTTTCTTTACTAAAAAGGGCGATGCTTCCGTCAAGGCGGAAGTCCTCGGACATGAACCACGCGATGTGATCACCTTGAACACCAAGGTTTACTCAAATGTGAAACAAGGGGACATTACAGGGCCAGAAATAGGACCAGCAATGGCTTGGCGTGAATTCATTTTGAAATCTGGCGCACAAGAAGCAAACTCCCAAGAAGAAGTACTTAGCAAAGCCATCGGAACGAATATTCAGCAAATTGAAACGGAACTCGCTTCGCTTACCGAAAGCGGAAGTGCTGACATTTCGAGCACCAATGCGGATAGCACACTGCGGGTCAACTTAGACTATTTCACACGGGATGATGCGGCAGGAACCCCAGGTCAATTGAGGAGTTGGCATGTGCTTTACGATCCTGCACCAGATGCGGCAATCAATCCAATCGAAGGGGTTGCATATCGAACTACCAGCGTCAATGCCGGGGAGAAATTCTTCTTCGGTGTAGCCTTTGAAAACATAAGCGAGTTTGCCTTCAATGAATTTCAAGTTCATTATTGGATGACCAGCTCCGATGGAGTTGTTGCCCAAGACGATACGGTGACCTACGCTGGCATGTCGCCCGAACAAGTCATTTTTGATTCTGTTGAAATTTTCACCGCTGCATTAAATGGTCGTTATACGCTTTGGATGGAAGTCAACCCATTGGGGAAAGAATGGCATAAGGAAGAATATAGCTTCAACAATAAGGCTTATCGAACTTTAACGGTCACTGCAGATCAAAGCAATCCACTGTTGGACGTAACTTTTGATGGCATCCATATTTTAAATCGGGACATCGTCTCCCCAACTCCAGAAATTGTGATGGAATTGAAAGATGAAAACAGTTATTTACTGATGAAGGACACCACATCGTTCGATGTTTATCTGACCGTTCCTGGTGGAAGTCACAGCCGCATTCCCTTTGTGCAAAACGGAAAAGAAATCATGGCTTTTGAAGCGGCAAGCGATAGCAAGAATAAAGCACGGGTTTATTTCAAGCCAGAGTCATTGGACGATGGGATTTACACCTTGTCTGTAATGGGACGAGATGCTAGCGGCAATGCAGCTGGTTCGGACGACTACAACATAGAATTCGAAGTGGTTAATAAAAGCACCGTAACACAGGTAATGAATTACCCCAACCCATTCACCACATCCACTCGATTTGTTTTCACCCTCACCGGATCTAAGGTGCCTGATGTATTTACCATCCAAATCTTGACGATTACAGGAAAGGTTATCCGCGAAATCACCAAGGACGAACTGGGCCCGATCAATATTGGGCGTAATATGACGCAATATGCATGGGACGGCACAGATGAATTTGGAGACCGCTTGGCCAATGGTGTTTATCTATACCGAGTAATTATGAAAATTGATGGGTCGGCCATTGAGCGCAAGGCATCCGGAGCCGATCAATATTTCACCCAGGAGTTTGGTAAGATGTCCCTCTTTCGCTAGCCTTAATTTTTCGACTTCAGTTCTGCTTCGGTCAAAATCGGTACTTGAACCATTTTAAGGTAAACCTGAACAAGCGTCAGTACATCTTTTTCGCAATAGCGCACAATGCGTTCCAAATCATTTTCTTCCCAATAAACCCCGGCAACTTGACTGCCGTCAATGTCATCCTTTGGGGTTGGAAGACCAAAAATATGAGCGAGTAATTTCAAGGAAGTGAAATTTTTAAAGTCTCCGAATTTCCACATCTGCATGGTATCAATATGGCCAACTTCCCAAGGCTTTTTACCTGCTAAATCTAAAATTCGAGGAATTTTAATGTCGTTCACAATCATTCTTCGCGCGATGTAGGGAAAATCAAACTCTCGTCCGTTGTGACCACACAAAAGGTGGTCGTTTCCATTAAAATGTTTGGATAAAAGTTCAGCAAATTCACCTAGCAATTGCTTCTCATCATCGCCATAATATGACTTCAGTCGAAGGCTTCTATTTCCTTCGCGCTCGCTAATGAAGCCAACGGATATACAAACGATTCGGCCAAATTCAGCATAAATCCCTGCTCTTCCATAAATGGACTGAACGGTGTCTTCATCGGTTTTGAGCAAGTACTGCGCTTTTTCAGCCCATAGTTTTTGATCCGCCTCTGGTGCCTTATCAAATGATTTAAACTGGGGAATCGTTTCTATATCGAAGAAAAGTATTTTACTCAAATCCATATTATATAATTAGAATTCCCAGCTGATCGATGATGGGAATGTGTGTGAGATTCTTTTCAATGAGGGTTTCTGGAAGAAAGATAAATTTCTTGTCGAAGATTTCCGAATCGATGTAAAAACTTACCCAATATTGGTTGCTCAGACCAACTAAATCATCGGGAATCACCTCAACTGACTTTAGCGATTTTGATGGAATTTCTTCAAAATAATGGCGCAATTCCGAAGTGGCCACTTCCTTCGACTCCTTTTTACCATATCCTTTTGCCGCAACTAAAACATTCGTTATTGGTTTGTCGAGCATATTGATAACCTGCACTTTCCAATAGGTTTTGCCATCACTTTCTTCTGGAATGGCACATACGCCTACCCGTTCAACTTTCGGAAACTCAATATCCTCTTTCATTCATCAATCATGCTTAAACCCATATTCAAATAGCGGTACACATCGTCTGGATGCGGTCGTTCAAACGTCCCATTATCGCGCTTTCTACCCATTCGAACTACGATCAAATCTTTTTCAGGGACCACCAAAACATATTGCCCCTTAATGCCTCGCATAAAAAAGAAATCCATGCCCTTTTCTTCCCCTAACCACCATTGATAGCCGTAGGTTTCGCAAGGGCTACCATCAGGATTGATGGTCGCCTGTTTAGAAATGGACGCTGCAACATAGGCGCTATCTACAATGCGCTCGTCATCCCACATTCCAAAATCTTTATAAATCCGCCCGATTCGTGCAAAATCTCGTGCCGTTGCATTGATGCAGCAAAACGCCTTTTCTGTGCCTCCTTCTCGGTCTAAGGTCCAAAAGGCGCGATGTTCTGCTCCGATTTTAGACCAGACCATTTCTGTAGCAATTTCAGACACCGGCTTTCGCATCGTGCTCGAAACAAGAAAGGCTAAAATCTGCGTGTTTCCGCTTTTGTATTCGAAAGTGACCCCTGGTTTTTCTGTTACTTCATATTCACTCACCAACAGTTCCAAATTATCTCCATAGTTTGCCTTTGCCGGAAAAGCGAATGGATTGATGTAATTCTCATCAAAATTGATCCCTGAACTCATGGTCAGTAAGTCTTTTATAGTGAGCTCTTGCCCCAGCTCGGTTCGATATTGAGGCATATACCAATAGAGCGGTTTATCCACGCTTTCTATTGCCTGCTGATCTATAGCTATTCCGACCAAAAGAGCTACTATAGACTTAGCCATCGAAAATGAATTGCTAATGCTGTCGGCACTAAACCCATCCCAGTATTCCTCATGAATCATAGAATCGTTGTGAATTACGACAAACGAAACAGATTCGTTTTTTTCATGATAGGCCGCATCTTCTTTGGACAAGGAAAGCGTACCATATGAAGGCTTTTTTGGCCAATATTCAGGGTCAAACCCATAAATAGAGGCATTAGGCATGGATCGATATTCTTCAATGTCTGGACCAAATCGACCTTTGAAAACGGTCATACGCAAGGTCTGATAGAGGTAATGATGACCCGTAATTTCAACTACAAAATGGGTGAAAAGCGCGATGGCCACTAATCGAAATAAAATGCGTTTCCACCGGACTGTCATGCCATCAAATTTAAATACAATAACCCCGATTTAAGTCAAAAAATAGATGCCAAAATGCGCTTCTGCCGAATTAAAACTTGGCTAATTCGCCCTTCAGCCAGTCGATAACCTCCACCTCGGTAGAGTCAGCATTATTTAAATCTGCCAACTCAATACTCATGAAATCGCCCAGATGAATCAGATAGATTGCCTGTTCAATTTTAGAGTCACCAATGGCCGCGCAATGATGAACGTGAGGTGTGTATTTCAAATAAACCGATTCACTTAACCCCATCCTTCGCGTAACGCGCTCATGATCAAAGCTGCTGGTTAAAAAGATGACGGCCAGGTTGTGATCTTCATTGCGCCACCCAACCAGCTCATTGTGATTCATTTCAGGATAATAGTTGTGCCAAGCCAGCTTTTTTGCGTTTTCATTGATTTGCTGACGCCATCTAACGCTCACTCCTTCCAGCCAATTGGTAGAATAAATAATAGGGAGTTTATGTTGAAGCGATTGAGCCAACTGAGTTCCTGCGCGATGAATTTTTTCTTGGTTAGTTTCTAAATAGTCCACGGCTTTTTCCATTTCCGATTTCCATCGTTTTCCTATCATTCCAAATTCGGAAGCCAGTTTAAACAATTGAACAATGGAGAAACCAAAGGCCGATCGCGGTGGGTATCCGCCCGGAATCTTAATGCAAGGCCAAGCATTTTCTTCGGCCATTTCCAACAACTTACCACCAGAAGTGATGCAGGCTATTTGCGCTCCTTGAGCAATGGCAGAGTCCAACGCCTCGAGTGTTTCTTCGGTATTACCCGAATAAGAACAAGCAATGACTAATGTTTTTGGATCTACAAACTCTGGAATCGTATAGTCTTTACTAGAAAGAACCGGATATTGACATTCCTCGGCAATCAGCTGCGAAAGAATCGTTCCGCCAATCCCTGATCCACCCAAACCGCAAATCAACACGTTCTCAAATGGCCTTTTTGATCCTAGTTTAAATCCATCAGAAATGGCCAAGGCCTCGCGCAGCTGAGATGGAAATTCATCTACTAGTTGATTCATGCTCTTACTCATAAATGCAAATATACGAGGCCAATGATTCCAAGAAAAAATCGAAGCGCACGAAACATATAGTCTTCGTTATGTGATTCTATCTTTGCCGACTTATTTAATACGAGACATGTCACACGAACTGAACGACCAGGAAATAGAGCGCAGAGACGGGCTTAATCAATTGAGAGCATTGGGTATTGACCCTTATCCTGCAGCCCTTTATCCAGTAGATAGCAACGCAGCAACCATCAAAACCATTTTCAAAGAAGATGGCGATAAAATCATGGTTTGTATAGCGGGTCGGTTAATGAGTAGGCGAGTCATGGGCAAAGCCTCTTTTGCCGAAATAATGGACCAATCGGGTCGAATTCAGTGCTACTTCAATCGAGATGAACTTTGCGAGGGCGAGGATAAAACCTTGTACAATACCGTATTCAAGAAGATTCTTGACATTGGAGATTTTGTTGGTGTCAAAGGCTACATTTTCAAGACGCAGGTGGGAGAAATCTCCGTTCATGTAACAGAAATGACCGTGCTAGCCAAATCCTTAAAGCCGCTGCCCATTGTAAAAACGGACGCTGATGGAAAAATACACGATGGTTTTGCGGATAAGGAACAGCGCTATCGCATGCGCTATTTAGACTTGGTCGTCAATCCAGGAATCAGAAAAACTTTTGAGTCCAGAACTAAGATTATCAATTCGATGCGTGAATTTTTCAACTCAAAAGGCTACCTCGAAGTTGATACGCCCGTTTTACAACCTATTCCTGGCGGAGCCGCGGCTCGTCCATTTACTACACATCACAATTCACTGGACATTGACATGTACTTGAGAATTGCAAATGAGCTTTACCTTAAGCGGTTGATCGTAGGTGGTTTTGAAGGTGTCTACGAGTTTTCGCGAAACTTCAGAAATGAAGGCATGGACCGGACCCATAATCCTGAATTTACCGTTATGGAAATCTATGTAGCCTACAAGGATTATAACTGGATGATGGATTTCACCGAGGAAATGATTGAAAAAGCCGCGCTGGATTTACATGGAAAAACAGAACTTCCGATAGGTGATAAGATCGTAAATTTTCAGCGGCCGTTTGGTCGAATCACCTTTCTTGGCGCGATCGAAAAATTCACTGGAACTGACGTAAGTGGAATGGATGAGGCTCAACTAAGGGCTTTCTGTAAGACCTTGCATATTGCCACGGATGAGAGCATGGGTAAAGCGAAACTTCTCGATGAAATTTTCGGAGAAAAATGCGAACCGAATCTTATCCAACCAACATTTGTTATGGACTATCCGAAGGAAATGAGTCCACTTTGCAAGACGCATCGCACGAATCCCGACCTAACCGAACGTTTCGAATTGATGGTGAATGGAAAAGAATTGGCTAATGCCTATTCGGAGCTTAATGACCCCATCGATCAGCGCGAGCGATTTGAAGAACAAATGCGTTTAAGCGAAAAGGGTGACGATGAGGCCATGTTTATCGATCAAGACTTTTTACGAGCCTTGGAATATGGTATGCCGCCAACGTCTGGAATGGGAATCGGTGTGGACCGATTGGTTATGTTTTTGACCAATCAGTCATCCATTCAAGACGTGCTTTTCTTCCCCCAAATGAGGCCTGAAAGAGAGCAAGGTTAAGTCGAATGCTGGATTGTTACCAGTGCTTTTCCTCATAATATTCTTGCCAATTTTCCTTGGGTTCTGGCTCATCGGGAATGACTGCTTCTATTGCAAATTGGCAAGCCGCCAAAGCTTTGGGAGCAATAACAAATCGACTGAATCGAAAGCCCAAATAATAAATCAGAAAGCCATAGGCAAAAATTTGCCCTTTTAAAAAATCATTGGCCATTTCACTGCCGTGGAAAATTCCAATAAGTACAGTAGAAAACATGATGAGGGCTACCATCCAAAAAATGATGAAATAGCGATAAGAGTCATTGACGAATTCAATTTTTTCGTCAAAAAAGTAAGACGCATTGATGGCTTTACTTTTTAGGGTGACCCAAAAGTGGGCTGAGAGAATAAAAAACAGAAAGCTCAAGCCACTAAACTGTTTTGCCACAGGGTTTATCAGCCAAAAATCAAAAAACCCATGCATAAGGGACGCCAATAGAAATCCTCCTACGTAAAAATACCATCGTTGTCCAGGTCGTCTACATGAGGCAATCATTACGGAATATCCAATGACGGAACTGAAGGTCATATGGGCAACGGTGCTCATTAACGCTCTACCATTCGTGGCTAAGAAATTTGTTTTTTGGATGTAAAGGGCATTTTCAACGAAGGCAAAACCAAGAGCCGCCACCGAGGCATATAGCAAAAAATCATAGGGTTCATTGACTATTTTCCGAAACCTAACGATGATCAATAACGGAATCATTTTGACGAATTCTTCCGTCATTCCTATGCCAATCCAGCTATAAAAAAAGTCATTAACAAAACCATCGTTGAGGTAGAAATTCAATTGATTCTTTAAAAATCCACTCATAGGAAAAACCAACCAAACCGTCAAGCAACCCATGACAAAAACGATGACAATATGCCTCCATTTTTCAGGTTCATAAACGTCCAGTTTTCGCAAATAAACCATCCATATAATGCTAATTGACAGTGCAATCGCGGTGCCCAAAATGGTGTTGAAATGGGCGCGTGTTGCCTCCTCAACGAGTGGCGAAACGTCAGGCAAGATTAATTCGACCAAAACCAGTGAGCCCAACATCATCCCCCCAACGGCCGTGATGTATTTGTGACGCGCGAACGACCAAAACAAGGCCTTATTCGGTTCCAGCAAATAATCGTTGATTTTATATCTCACGAACTGGAAGAGCAGAAAAACTCCTGCGACATTGAAAACGATGGTGAGCGTATTCCACATTTCACCAAAGTTGGCATAAAATGCCATTCACATCAACGTTTATTCTCACCTATGAATGAAATTTTTGGAGTAGGTTTGACCAAGAAATGGAACAAACGTTTGCAGTAATAGGAGGCGGCAGTTGGGCAACAGCTATAACAAAAATGCTGAGCAACAATTCATCAAAGGTGAATTGGTGGTTACGAAGCGAGCAAAGCGTAAACCACCTGAAAAAATACAAGCATAACGACCGTTACCTTCAATCTGTCGAATTTGATTTAACACGGGTTCACCCCAGTAGCGATTTAAGAGCAGTCATTCAGAAAAGCGACATCATTGTTGTTGCTATACCCTCGGCATTCGTTTATCAAACGTTTAATGGATTCGATTGTCCTGGAATTGAAAATAAGATCATCTTCTCAGCTATAAAGGGAATTGTACCTGAATATCACAGCATACCTGCTCGTTTTTTTCATAAGGAATTTAATGTGCCATATGAGCGAATTGGCATTATTTCAGGACCATGCCATGCCGAAGAAATTGCCTTAGAACGCCTCAGCTATTTAACCCTTGCTTGTCAGGATTTAGAAATTGCGCAAATCATGGCGAACGCGCTTCAGTGCCGTTACGTTAAAACTGCTATTTCTGAGGACACATTTGGGACGGAACTAAGCGCGGTTATGAAAAATATCATGGCCATTGCTTCAGGCGTTTGTCATGGTCTCGGTTATGGGGATAATTTTCAAGCCGTTTTAATCAGCAACGCTATAAGGGAAATCGAGCGATTTGTTGATGCCGTGAATCCAGTTCATCGCGATGTTAAGTCATCGGCTTATCTAGGCGACCTTCTCGTTACCGCATATTCGAATTTCAGTCGAAACAGAACATTTGGAATGATGATCGGTAAGGGGTACAGTGTCAAGGCGGCTCAGCTTGAAATGAGCATGATTGCTGAAGGTTATTACGCGGTAGCTTCTATCGTTGAGATGAATAAAAAATACCAAGCTGATCTGCCAATAACCGATGCCGTATATCGGATTTTGTATGAAAAAATTAGTCCTCTTATTGAGATCAATCTGCTTAAAGATGATTTGAATTAATCACTTACAGTACTCGGAAATTCAACTCTAAATTTGCTTCCCACCCCTTCTTTTGATTCTACGCTCAATCTGGCCTGTAAGGCCTGAGCTGATTCTTTAAGGATATACAATCCCAGCCCGGAGCCAGAAAAGTCGCTGGTTGCGCGAAAGAACATATCCCAAATACCATCAATCAAATCTGCACGAATGCCAATACCATTGTCTTCTACTTCAATAACCGTATAATCACCTTCTACGAAACTTCGCAACTCGACCCATTTCTCGACCTTTTGATTGTCTGTGTATTTCAATGCATTGGAAAGCAAGTTATTCACGATGATTTTAAACCGCAGTTCATCTGTAAAAATCTCATCCGTTTCAATGAGTAAAGAAACTTTTAAACTCTCATCCTTCCCGTAAAATCGCAAATCCTTCAGACACTTCTCTATGGTGTCTTTGATATCAATTTTGGTTTCGTTTAGCTTAAGTCGTTTGTTTCTAGAATAGTCTAAAATGTCAGAGATGTAACCGTCCATTCGCTGAAGCGACTCTGCTTGCATGGTCAACATTTCCTCCATTTCGTCAAGTGATTCGACTTCTTTGGACAAATTGTTTATCCCAATTAGAGAGGCAATCGGAGCTCTGAGGTCATGAGAAATGCTATATACAAATCGATCCAAGTCTTTATTTAAGCCGATCAATTTTTCGTTTGATTGGATAAGCTCATTTTGGGCACTTTTTATATCTGTTAAGTCGAATGAATAACCAATAACCACTCGCTTCATTCGTCCATTTTCTGATAGATGAAATGGAATCAAGAAACGAAGATGATGTTTTGTTTTTCCATCATTACCGACCATTTCCTCTTCAAAAGATTGCGTTTTCCAATCCTTAAAAACCTTCTCCACCATTTCATCCCTTTGTTCATAAAATGCCTTAGATAAACCCTTCGTCTCAGCATATTCTTTATTTGTCTTTCCTGTAAGCCACTTTCTTAACTCTTCATCTTTAATTGCATTTTTTGAAATAAACCGAAATCTTTTTTGTTCGTCAAAAACAATCGATTCAATAGGTAATTCATCAATCCAAGCCTCGTAAAACTGTTTTGTATCCAGAATTATCTGCTCCGCAAGATGCTGTTGGGTAATATCCTGAACCGTCCCGTACCAAACACCTCCCCTAGTTTTGTCCGACCTTCCATACTTAGTTATATAGGCCAAAAACTTTCGCTCTCCATCTGGTGTGGTATACCATGATTGAAACTTTAGTGACTCTCTTGTCATCATTGCTTTTGCCATCAACGTTTCAACGGTTGATTCATTCATGTCGTCCAATCCAGCCAGCCATTCCCGATAATCATAGTCCGTTTGAATCGAATTGTAACCATGAATTCGGGTGCATTCTTCGGACCATCTTAGAATTTTACTTGCATTGAACAGCTGCCAATTCCCCATATTGGCTAGTTGTTGCGATTCTTTAAGTTGTTCTTCGTTTTCGCGAAGCATATCTTCCTGTTCTTGTTGAACAGTAATGTCTGTAACCGTTCCAACAAGGTAGTCAATGTCATCTTCTATGATAAGCTTGCAGCTAAGTCGCCCCCAAAACCTCGACCCATCTTGTTTACGATAATGAATCAAGCGATTGGAGACCACACCTTTTAATCTAATTTCTTCGATTAAATCATCGCGTTCGGACTCCGAGTGATATAGGGTTACTGGGTTACTAACTAATACTTTTTCGATGAAATCAAATCCAAAAATGTTGGCGAAAGCTGCATTGACAAATACAAAACCTGTTTCTGGTTGAGATTTAAAAATGCCGTCATTCATGTTACGCGCAATCGTTCCAATAATGCTGGACTCAGCTTTTAGCGCGGCTAAGTTTTGCGCTGAAATCAGTTTTTTATGTGCTGATGATTTCAAAAAAATCACCACAACCATAATAACTAAGCCCAAATTCATGGAATATGAGATAAAGCGACCTATCCATATTTCGGATTCGCTTAGCAGCACAATTGGTTGATCGTATATATAAATTAATGCAAGCGAAATCATACCTATTAAAAGGTACAGTCCCGTAAGGAGAATCTCATCGGGATTACCGTTTCTAAAAACAATTACTAGTGTAAAAAAGGTTGTAATGATTAAGTATTGAAAATTTAGTCCTACCCCGAAATAGGCTACAATGGTGAGAAATGAAATAAGGGTTATGAATGTGAAAACGACCTTGGCCGCCATAAACTTTCGTATCGAATTCAGCATCAAGACAGCAGTTTTTCCAATCATTTCTGTCAATGCCACAAAAACTATTAACATCCAATGCTCCGGCATAATTATAAGTCCAGCTATTGCAGACAACAACGTGAAAATGAAGCTGCGAAGTGAAATAGAATTTATTAGCTTAAGCTCACTGTGTCGCCTATCATCGGTTTGATCGTCAGCTCCGATCCGAATTATATTATGAAATATATCGCTTATCATTTAGCCTCGCTAAAGTGCTTATAAATTGCCTCCGCTTGATTTTCCGTTACCGTTTTCATGAGTATTTCCTTTGAAAGCGATTTTATTACTTCAACACTTGAATGAAGCCTTAATAATTCTTTAGCCGTTTTTTCTCCAATACCAACAATGTCGAGCAGCTCGCTTTTGAAAGCATTTTTACTCCTTTTATTCCGGTGGTGGGTTATTCCAAAACGATGTGCTTCGTTTCTTAAGCGTTGAATCAACTTTAGTGATTCGCTTCGTTTATCGATGTAGAGCGGGATAGAATCATTTGGGAAAAAAATCTCCTCCAACTTCTTAGCAATGCCTATGACCGCAACTTTACCGCGAAGCTCCAGTTTGTCTATACTCTTCATGGCCGAGCTCAGTTGACCTTTCCCGCCATCTACAATGATCAATTGAGGCAATTTCATATTCTCATCCATCATTCGCTTATAGCGCCTAAATATCACTTCTTCCATTGATGCAAAATCATCCGGCCCTTCAACGGTCTTGATATTAAAATGTCGATAATCTTGTTTTGACGGTCGAGCTTTTTTGAAAACAACGCAGGCAGCAACAGGAAATGATCCATGAAAATTGGAGTTGTCAAAGCATTCGATATGATCTGGAATTTCTTTTAATCTTAAATCATCCTGAAGTGTTTTTAGCACCCGTTTCGAATGCCTGTCGGGGTCCACTTTCTCCTGCGCCTTTTGGCGCTCTAACATATAGAACCGGGCATTCTTTTGCGAAAATTCAGTTAAGGCCTTTTTATCACCACGTTGAGGAAAATGAAAGCTCACACCTTCCCATGCAGCTTTTAGCTCAATCGAGCTAATCACCTCTGGCGCTTCGCTTTGAAATACGTTTCGCATTTCCGCCAAAAAGGACAATAAAATGTCTTCGGAAGCCTCATTAAGTTTCTTTTTAAACTCAACGGAATGCGACTGAATCACGGCACCTTTTACTACGCGCATATAATTCGTGTAAGCATAAACATCATCTGCTATTATTGAAACAACATCAACATTTTGGATAGTGCTACTCACCACCACAGACTTGCTATGATAACCCGAGAGCAAGTCGATGCGATCTTTTATACCGGCAGCAATTTCAAAGTTTAAATCACTTGACGCTTGCTGCATTTTTAGTTTATCGGCATAGATTAATTGATCAACATCTCCCTTAATTAGCTTTCTAATCTCGTCTATGCTTTGGTTATAAAGGTTCTCTGATTGTTTGCCTTCGCACGGACCAAGACAGTTGCCAATATGATATTCTAGGCAGATTTTAAACTTGCCTTTTTCAATGTTTTCGCTATTCAAATTGAATGAGCAATTGCGAATTTTATGAAGCTTGCTAATGATTTCTAAAACTCCCTTCATTCGCTTCACGTTCGCATAAGGACCATAATATTCCGACCCGTCTCTCACTACATTTCTGGTTGGAAACACCCTTGGAAAACGCTCCTTTTTTATACATATCCAAGGATAAGTTTTATCGTCCCGAAGCTGAATATTATACTTCGGCTGATGTTCTTTGATCATTGAGTTTTCGAGCAGCAAGGCCTCGTATTCATTTGGAACTACGATGTGCTTAATGTCCGAGATGCTCCTAACCAGCATTGCGGTTTTTCCACTTTCGTGTTTATCGCGATTAAAATAGCTCGATACGCGTTTGCGCAAGTCCTTTGCCTTTCCGACATAAATAATCTTGCCGTTTTTATCAAAATATTGATAAACTCCCGGTTTATGTGGAAGACTGGATAAGATGTCTTTAAGCGATTCTTGGTTCTCTTTTAGAGACATTTCCTTGATTTGATTGCATTTTTCCTTTCGTTTTCGAAAATACTTTTTGCTTTGCTATTCCATGAAACAAACATTTTTGACACCATGGTGTTCTTATCAGGCATATGGGTAAATATTCGATTAAAGAAATAGAGCAGCTTTCTGGCATAAAAGCTCACACCATACGAATTTGGGAACAACGCTACAATTTGTTGGAGCCAAAGCGGACGGAGACGAACATTCGATACTATGACGATGAGCAATTGAAGTTTATCCTGAATGTTTCCTTGTTATCTAAAAATGGACATAAAATTTCCAGGATAAGTAAACTCTCGCAAAGTCAGTTTCATGATGAGATCAAAAAACTTTACGAACGCACCCTTCTCAAGGATACGGAACTAACCGTTGAATTAGGCGCAAATGATCTCATGACGGCTATGATCGACATGGATGAGTCCAAATTCAATCAGATTTACGATGGATCGATTCGAAAACTTGGATTTGAAAAAACGATTACTCATGTAATCTATCCTTTTTTGGCCAAAGTGGGGATATTTTGGGCCATAGATCAAGTAAATCCTGCGCAAGAGCACTTTATGAGTTGCCTGATTCGTCAAAAGATAATGGTAGCCATTGATCGCTTGGATCAACCACGACATGGAAAAAGGTTTCTATTGTTTTTACCCCACGGTGAGCATCACGAACTTGGCCTACTGATGGCACATTATTTACTCAAAGAAAAAGGCGCACGCGTCTATTACTTGGGACAAAATGTGCCAACTGCCGATATACCTAAAGCCATTGAAACGGTGAATCCGGATTTTGTGTTGACTTTTATAGTGGATCCAGCTCTGACTAATAATGCGAACTCACTCATCGCTAATTTGGCTGCACTTTGCCAAAACAAATCCTTGCTGATTGCCATAAACCCAATAGTCGATGTTGAACAAATTAAAATGGCAAACGTGCAACTGCTTCACCAAATGGAGGACCTAGAGGCATATATAGCCTAAGAGGGAGCTGATAAATGCTTTTGTTTATCTTTTTTCTGATTCCCCCGCAAATTACCACAACGTAAATAGATTACATTCTGATATGGTTGATTCGTGCTTCTAAATAAACGAAAGCCCGATGAACATCTTAGAATTCACCAAACAATTTCCCACAGAAACAAGCTGTAAAGAACATTTTCGTGCTCAGCGCGAAACCGAAGGTGTTAAGTGTAAACACTGCTCGAGTGAGCGCCATTATTGGCTTCGGGCCAAATGGCAATGGCAGTGCATTGAATGTGGCTTCCGCACCACATTGAAAAGTGGTAGTATTATGGAAGGCTCGAAAGTCAGCGTGCGCACCTGGTATCTAGCCATGGCCTTTATGACCTTCAGTAAAAAGAGTATCTCAGCATCGGAATTACAACGTCAGTTAGATCATCCAAAATACGATACAGTATGGCGTCTGATGCATAAAATTCGCCATGCGATGGGAAAGCGCGATGCCCTCTACCAGTTGGATGGTGCAGTGGAATTTGATGAAGGTTACTTTGAAAAGGCCACTTCAAAACATGTGAAGATCAAGCGAGGAAGGGGAAGTCAACGACAGGCTCAGGTGGCCGTAATGGCAGAGTCTACCCCGTTGGAAGACATAGAAACTGGTGTACGTTCGAGACAGTGCCGGTACTTCAAAATGAAGGTTATTGAAGACCACAACTCAGATACTCTCACTGAGTTGGTGAAAGAGAACTTTAATCAGAAAAACATCGTCTTCTCAGATAAAAGCACCAGTTATGTAGACATTGCAAAGCACGTGGAGATGCACATTACACAGAAATCGGATGCAAACACTACCAAAACAACATTGCAATGGGTACATATTGCTATAAGCAACGCTAAACGCACTTTACTGGGTATATTCCACAAGATAAAAGGGAAGTACTTGCAAAACTATCTAAATGAGTTTTGTTACAAACTCAACCGTAGACGTTTCGGTGAAAGGATTTTCGATAGACTTACTCTGGCGGTTGCTAAATCTTACTGGTAAGTTCTGGGGGAATCAGAATCTTTTTTTAGATTTAGTTAAACGATTTCTTGCCATTCTCATTTTTGATCTTACTTTTGTTTCATCTTTTAACCAAATGATTAAACATTATGTCAACAATTGAGTTTAATAATCAGATGCTAAGTCACAAAAGTGCGCTCGAATACTTCGCACTAAGTTTGACTTCAGACAAGGAAGACGCGTTCGACTTACTGCAAGATACATTTGTAAAGGCGGTTACTTATAGGGCGAAATTTCGTGATGCCACGAATCTCAAAGCATGGTTATACACGATCATGAAGAACACCTTCATTAACAACTATCGTAGGAAGAAAAAAAGCAAAACGATTGTTGACCAATCTGAAGATCTGTATTATCTTTCGAATGCTAAGGATCAGAACGATAGAAACCCGAGCGCAATCTACCATGCGAAAGAGATTATTGCTGAGGTAAATTCCATGCAAGCCGAATATAGAGTCCCTTTCACCATGCACAGTGAAGGATACAAATACAAGGAAATTGCTGAGTATTTGAATCTACCAATCGGAACCGTAAAGAGCCGAATTTTTCTAGCTAGACAAAAGCTCATGACGAGCCTAGCCGATTACAATCCAAACTAAACATGAAGCAAACTGCCACCATTATAGGTTCAGGATTTTCATCCCTTGCCGCTGCGACAACTCTTGCAGATGGAGGTTTGGACGTTACTGTCATTGAGAAAAATGCAGAACTAGGCGGCCGTGCAAGAAAATTTGAAGCAAATGGTTTCACATTTGACATGGGTCCAAGTTGGTATTGGATGCCCGATGTGTTTGATAAATATTTTGCAAGATTCAACAAAAGCACCGCTGATTATTTCGATTTGGTGCGCCTAGATCCTTCGTATCGTGTTTTCTTTAAGGACGAATCCATTGACTTACCCGCAAGTTATTCAGAGCTTACTCAGCTATTTGAAGCAAGAGAAAAGGGTGCTGGCGCCAAATTGCATGCGTTCCTCAATGATGCGAAAGTGAAATATGACGCTGGGATAAACGACCTAGTCTATAAACCTGGCTTGAGTATGCTAGAATTTGCCAATTGGAAGGTTGTAAAAGGCTTATTTGAACTCGATCTTTTGAAAAATTTCCACGATTTCGCTCGAGGTTTCTTTAAAGATCCCAAGCTATTAAGTATCATAGAATTCCCCATCCTTTTCCTCGGGGCTATGCCAAAAGACACTCCAGCCCTATATAGTTTGATGAACTATGCCGACCTAAAACTTGGTACTTGGTATCCAATGGGTGGAATGCACAAGATTATAGAAGCGATGGTCGATTTGGCCAAAGAGAAAGGGGTCTTTTTTCAAACGGATCAAGCCGCGCAACGCATATATAAAAATGGGCTGATGAATGTCGAAACCCAACAGGAAACTTTCCACTCAGATTATGTTGTCGGTGGGGCAGATTATCATCATTTAGAAACTCAACTCTTAGACAAAGACGATCGCCAATATTCCGAATCATACTGGAAATCGAGAACGATGGCGCCTTCATGCTTAATCTACTACGTGGGCGTAGACAAACGGGTAAAGAATTTGCTACATCACAACCTATTTTTCGATACGCCATTCGATGCCCATGCCGTAGAAATTTATAAGACGGAAAAATGGCCTACTAATCCCTTATTCTATGTCTGTTGCCCTTCGAAAACGGATTCATCCGTGGCTCCTGCAGGTAAAGAGAACCTCTTCATTCTTATTCCAATAGCACCTGGTTTGGAAGGAGATGACAATAGCCTTCGAGACAAATACTTTGAAATGGTAGTTGAGCGTATTGAAAAACACACTGGTGAGCGTATTAAACAACATATAAGCTATCAAAAAAGCTACTCCATCAGTGATTTCAAATCAGACTACAATGCATTCAAAGGCAACGCTTATGGCTTAGCCAACACTCTGAAACAAACTGCATTCTTAAAACCAAGGCTGCAACACAAAAAATTAAAGAACCTATATTATACGGGCCAACTTACTACTCCTGGCCCCGGCATGCCACCTTCCCTCATCAGCGGACAAGTAGTTGCAGACCAGATCTTAAACCGCAAAAAAAACTGAGCCATGAAAGAACTATTTGACAAAACATCATTCCGCACTAGTAAACTGACGACTCAGCTTTACAGCACATCTTTTTCAATGGGAACCCGTTTCCTTAGCCCAACCATCCAAGAGGCTATTTATGGCATTTATGGTTTTGTTCGATTTGCAGATGAAATAGTAGATACGTTTCACGACTTTGATAAGGCCCGATTGCTCAATAAATTCAAGGACGATACCTATGAGGCTATTCAAGACGGCATCTCATTGAACCCCATTTTGAATAGCTTTCAACACGTTGTACGCAAGTACGACATCGACCATTCTTTGATCGACACCTTTCTCGAAAGCATGGAAATGGACTTGAACAAATCAACATACAGCAGGCAGGGATATGAAAAGTACATACTCGGATCTGCAGAGGTGGTTGGTCTAATGTGTTTGAAGGTCTTTGTTTACGGAGATCAAAAAAAATATCAAGAACTTGAATACAGCGCGATGCGGCTTGGAGCGGCTTTTCAAAAAATTAATTTTTTAAGGGATTTAAAGGCCGATTTTGAAGAAATGGGACGGAGCTATTTCCCGGGAGCAGACCTAACCCACTTTAATGACGAGGAAAAGCGAAAAATTGAAAAGGAAATAGAAGTAGACTTCGCTGAAGGCTACGCGGGTATATTGCGACTACCTAAATCCTCCCGATTTGGGGTTTATTTGGCCTATATCTATTTCTATCAACTTTTTGTAAAAATCAAGCGCACGGAGGCTTCGAAAATCATGGGACAACGCATTCGCATTCCAAATCAGAAAAAATATGCCATCCTGTTTCAGAGTTATATGAAGCACAGTTTAAACATGATTTAATGAAGTTCTTATTCATCCTTACGCTTTTTTTTACCCCGTTTGGCTCTCACATTGATCTAGATAGACTCAGCGTAGAATTTTTCGAAGCCTCGACTGACAAATCAAAAAGGGAAGCTTTTCTATTTCAATTTGAGCAAAATAAAGCGACTTCTGCGACAATTTTGGCCTATCACGGTGCCGCATTAGCCCTCATGGCCGAAGTGAAATCTAATCCCTATACCAAGCTCAATCACTTTATTGATGGCAAACACATGATTGAAAAGGCCATTGCACTTGACCGAATGAATCCCGAATTGAGGTATGTTCGCTTTATGATTCAAGCAAATACTCCTGCTTTTCTTGATTATAGAGGTGATATTCTCGAAGATTACCAAGCTATTTTTCGGTTCAAGTCAAATTCTCCAATAATTCCTACGTGGTTGAAAAATTTCAACTGGTATATTGACAAAAAAGGAGCTGAAATTCCAGAAATAAACATCAAAAGCCAGATTTAAATGGAGAAAGTAATACTGGTAGATTCCCAAGACAAAGCGATCGGCACTATGGAGAAAATGCAGGCGCATCGCGAAGCACGGTTGCATCGAGCGTTTTCTATATTCCTGTTTAATGAAAACAACGAATTACTGATTCATCAACGAGCCAAATCAAAGTACCACAGTGGTGGATTGTGGACTAACACTTGTTGCTCTCACCCAGGTCCAAATGAGACATTGGAAGTCGCTACCAAAAGAAGGTTGAAGGAAGAAATGGGAATGACTTCTGATATGAAGCACATGTTTCATTTTACCTATAGAGCCAAATTAGATCAAGGCTTAATAGAACATGAAATTGATCATGTATTCTTTGGTCAAACCAACCAAACGCCAAAAGTGAACGCAGCGGAGGTGCAGGATTGGAAGTACATTTCTTTAATCGATCTCGAAATTGATCTCCAGAAAAATCCCGATCATTACACGGCATGGTTTAAAATAATCTTTGATCGTGTTAAAAAGTCCATAGCGACTTATATCGCCTAGAGGAAGTGCCAGAATCAATTACCTTATTCTGGTTTCGAAGGGATCTTCGACTTGAAGACAACACTGGTCTTTTTCAGGCATTGAATCGACACAAGAATGTACAGCCAATATTCATTTTTGATACCGACATACTGGAGAAACTAGAAGATAAGTCTGATAAGCGAGTCTCCTTCATTTACGAACGAATAGAGCGTCTAAAACTCGAGCTGGAAGCAATAGGCTCCACCCTTTGGGTGTTCTCTGGAAAACCAATTGAAATATTTCAAAAAATAATCGATCAACACCAAATAGTTGCGCTTTTTGCGAATCGCGACTATGAGCCATACGCCAGAACGCGCGATGAAAGCATATTCAACTTCCTTAGCTCGAAAGGAATTGATTTTAAAGCCTTTAAGGACCATGTTATCTTTGATAAAAACGAAATTGTAAAGGCTGATGGCACACCTTACACCGTTTACACACCTTATTCAAAACGATGGAAAGCTCAACTACATGAGCTTGAACTAAACTCGTTTGATATTGAGAATCTTAAGCCGAATTTTAGACAAACCGCCTCAGAACCTCTAATCCCTATTGCTGTCATAGGATTCATCCGATCGAATCATGGTGTGGATCAACCCATTGTGGACAAAGGACTTATTTCAACCTATCATGCAACACGGGATTTACCCGCTCTAAGAGGCACATCCAGACTTTCCGTTCATCTTCGCTTTGGAACAATCAGCATCCGATCTCTCGTAAAAACTGCGCTTGAAACCAACGATAAATGGTTAAATGAATTGATCTGGCGCGACTTCTATCAATCCATTTTATGGCACTTCCCTCATGTGGAAAAGCGAGCTTTCAAGAAACCCTATGATTTCATTCTTTGGCGGAATAATACAGAAGAATTTCGGGCTTGGTGCGATGGGAAAACGGGCTATCCAATTGTAGATGCCGGAATGCGCGAATTGAATCAAACAGGATTCATGCATAATCGAGTTAGAATGATCGTAGCCAGCTTTTTAACGAAGCATTTGCTTATTGATTGGCGCTGGGGAGAAGCCTATTTCGCTCAAAATTTACTTGATTTTGATCTGGCTTCAAACAACGGGGGTTGGCAATGGGCAGCAAGTTCTGGAGTGGATGCAACACCTTATTTTCGAATTTTCAATCCGTACCTCCAAACTGAACGGTTTGACTCGAAATTAAAATATGTGAAAAAATGGATTCCAGAGCTAGATACTGCTTCCTATCCTAAACCTATAGTTGATCATAAACTCGCTCGCATTCGAGCGCTTGATGTTTACAAGACATCGCTTCAAAGTACTAAGTAATGATGTAGTCAACGCTCATCAATTACGAGTTAATTGCCTAAATACGTTTAGATAGTTTACATATGCTTCACCTCGTCAGGTAAATCATAAAACGTTGGATGGCGATAAATTTTGTCGTTCGCTGGTTCAAACAGAGAGTCTTTGTTATCCGGATCAGAAGCTTTTATGCTTTTAGACTCCACAACCCAGATACTCACACCTTCACTTCTTCTAGTGTAAACATCGCGGGCCATTTCAAGTGCCATTTCAGCATCGGCCGCGTGAAGACTTCCCGAATGGCGATGATTAAGACCGGCTTTACTTCTTACAAAAACCTCCCAAAGAGGCCAGTTTTTTTTATTGGACATTTCCTTAATTCTTTGGTTTAAGCAGCCACCGATGCGGCTTTGCGTTGACGTTTCTTTTCTGCATAGGCAAGCGCGGCATCACGAACCCATTCTCCCTTATCGTAGGCTCCCTTACGGGCTTTGAGTCGTTGCCTGTTGCATTTACCCTTGCCTTTCACGACATTCCAAAATTCTTCCCAATCGATTTCTCCCATTTCCCAGTGACCCGTAGATTCATTGAATTTTAGGTCTGGATCTGGCACTTCACATCCCAATAAATGACATTGAGGAACCGTCATATCTAAAAATCGTTGTCGCAGTTCATCATTGGAAAATCGTTTGATTTTCCACTTCATACTCTGAGCTGAATGTTCGGAATCGCTGTCGCTCGGTCCAAACATTTTTAAGGCTGGCCACCACCATCTGTTGATGGCATCCTGCGCCATTCTTTTTTGTTCGGCCGTTCCATTGGCCATCTTCAACATTATGCTAAAACCTTGACGCTGGTGAAAACTCTCCTCTTTACAAACTCGAATCATAGCTCGGCTGTACGGGCCATAAGAGCAGCGGCACAAGGGAACTTGATTCATAATGGCTGCCCCATCAACCAACCAACCTATCGCGCCTATGTCTGCCCAAGTTAAGGTTGGGTAGTTAAAAATTGAAGAGTATTTAGCTTTTCCTGAATGTAGATCTTCAATGGTATCATCACGCTCAATACCCAATGTTTCGCATGAACTATAAAGATAAAGTCCATGGCCTGCTTCATCCTGAACCTTGGCCAATAACGCCACCTTGCGCGTGAGGCTAGGAGCTCTAGTAATCCAATTTGCTTCGGGCAACATACCAACAATTTCACTGTGAGCGTGTTGCGAAATCTGCCGAATCAGCGTTTTTCGATATGCATCGGGCATCCAATCTTTCGGTTCGATCTTTATTTCATTATCGACTTTGTCTTGGAATATTTTTTTCTAAGTCTTTTTCTGCCATGATGTAGAGCTATTATTGCGAATATACATCGCAATCGGGTTTACCATTATATTCTGATTAAAATCAGAATAAGAACAATACGAAAACAGCATTTGTTCACGGTTAAATCCAACGAGGTAATGTTAAATTTGGCACCAACGAATTACGAGCTATGCCAAAATTTCATCCCCTTCAAGTTCGCGATATCAGACAAGAAACTGACGACACTGTATCCGTTTCATTTGATGTGCCCAGCAATTTAACATCCGAATACACTTTTATTCAAGGGCAATACTTGACGTTTAAAATCAAGTTAAATGGCGAAGAAATTAGAAGAAATTACTCCATTTGTACGAGTCCGAATGAGGCTGATCTCCGAGTGGCGGTCAAAAGAGTAGAAGGTGGGTTATTCTCTAATTATGCCAACGATGATCTAAAAGTGGGCGATACGCTAGAGGTAATGACTCCACTAGGCAGGTTCTCCACCCCGCTGGATCCTAGCAATGAAAAATCCTATGTAGCCTTCGCTGCTGGAAGTGGAATTACACCCATTATGGCACATATGAAAACCATTTTAGAGGTCGAGCCAAAAAGCGAATTCACCTTATTTTATGGCAATAAATCAACGGCAAGCATCATTTTTCGGGAAGAAATTGAAGACTTGAAAAATGAATACATGGATCGTTTGCGTGTGTTTAATGTTTTGAGTCGTGAGGCGAGTGAATTCGCATTTCTTCAAGGTCACATTGACGGGGCCAAGTGCAAAACCTTTTTTAAATATTTTATTGAACCCGAATCGATTGATGAGGTTTTTATGTGTGGCCCGGCTCCAATGATTGATGAGATTCGAACAGCTATGAACGAGGCAGGAGTCGAGTCGACTAAACTTCATTTTGAACTTTTCGCTTCCCCTCAACAGCTAGCCGAGCGAAAAGGGATTAAAAAGGAAACAACCAAAAAAGAAGGTTTCCAAGCTCATGTCAAAATCATTCTTGACGGATTGGCTACTGAATTTGTCATGGATTCTGAGGATGATAATATTTTGGATGCAGCGCTCAAAAATGGAGCTGATTTACCGTTTGCATGTAAAGGAGGCGTTTGTGCGACTTGCCGAGCTAAACTTGACGAAGGACAAGTTGAAATGGAAGTAAACTACAGCCTTGAGCATGACGAAGTTGAACGTGGGTTTATTCTTACCTGCCAGAGCCATCCAAAAACAGAACATGTAGTCGTCAATTTTGACGAAGTCTAACGCTAAGTCATAATTTTTCCTTTTCAAGGCGTTGAGTCGCCATCATCTCCCATATTTGCCCAAAGCTTTATTAAATGAATGAAACGCGTGTTTTAGTTGTAGGTGCCTGCGGACAAGTAGGTACAGAATTAGTGGAAAACCTTTCAGTGCTTTTTGGAAAGGAAAATGTGTTTGCTTCAGACATCCGCGATCATGCCGATTTTCAAGTTCCATACATTAAACTGGATGTTATGGATCGAGATGCAGTGAAGCAGGTTGTAGTTGAACATAAGATTACAGATGTCTATCACTTAGCCGCTCTACTTTCGGCCACTGCTGAAAAGAATCCAGAATTTGGCTGGAAACTAAACATGGACGGGCTTTTTAGTGTTCTGGATTTAGCGAAAGATGGTTTTATTAAGAAAGTATTTTGGCCAAGTTCTATAGCAGTATTTGGACCAACAACACCCAGAGAAAATACACCTCAGTGCACGGTTATTGAACCAACAACCGTGTATGGCATTTCGAAATTCGCGGGAGAAAGATGGTGCGAATACTATCACAAGCGGTATGGCGTTGATGTGCGCAGCATTCGTTATCCTGGTCTCATAGGATGG
>CALSPD010000012.1 GCA_943788145.1 uncultured Flavobacteriales bacterium | reverse complement strand
ATCAATGTCTCCATTAAAATTTCTAGATGTCCAACCTTGATAACTTCCAATTTTTAGTGATTGAATATCGACTAATTGTGGGCTGGTCGAATGTGTACTTCCTTCACCGTTTAGGTACAAGGTGATGGATGATGGTGTAACTACAATTGCAACGTGCGACCACGCATTTGTATCAACAAACAATCCGCTGCTCCACCACCAAGCGCCACCCGGCCAATGATAGGCGAGTTCGTTGTTCGCTCTAAAGTTCAATCCAGCGGCAGAGCCATCATTTATGACGATACCTGAATATGCGTTTTGAATTGTATTTGGTTTTATCCATGCTGATATAGTAAAACTGTCCACTTGATTCAATTCCAGATTTGGAATATTGGTGTAGCTGGTGTTTGTCAAGCAACTCATCGCGAGCCCTGGCAATGTGTCAGGGTTACAGCCATTACTCACATAAACCATGTTTTCAATGGTTTTTGAATTGGTGTCACCCTGAGCGTTCGTAACTTTTAGGCTCACCGTGTAGCTACCTGTGTCTCCAAATAAAACTCTAG
Organism: uncultured Flavobacteriales bacterium; assembly: GCA_943788145.1. Lineage (GTDB taxonomy): Bacteria > Bacteroidota > Bacteroidia > Flavobacteriales_G > Salibacteraceae > SHAN690. The sequence goes on along the minus strand of CALSPD010000012.1, from coordinate 23,524 downwards.
GGTTTCGAATGGTTGAATCACTGATATAGAATGGGGTAGGTGTGATTGTCCAATCCCATGATGCACCTGTGTGCTGCAACATAGAATAACAATCAAATTGAGTCGTATCTCGCAAACAGAATATGCTATCGGTATAGGTTATTGGTTGTGCAATTGGCGAGAATAGGGTGTCTTTCATATCTCGAGCCCAGATGCCTCGACCAGTGGTTGCCATTCGCAATTCGGCATCCTTATAGAATGGATTGATTTGCAAAGTTTTCGCGATAAGAGGAAGAGAGGTAGAATACGACTCCCAACTTGAGCTATTCGTATTCCACGTGAACACTCCATTTTGCGAAGTGATATAGACAATGTCATCAGATCCTCCTTGGTATAAAATATCGGTAAGGTTCTCACCATCAAGCGTGCTTGTTGTTCGATTTACCCAAGTTGTTCCTCCATTTGTAGTGGAAAATACTTTATTCCCGTTGGTGCCTCTTGGGGTGCATAACCAAACTTCGTTTGCGTCTTCTGGGTGAACGGAGATTCTAAACCTTCGATTATTTCCTGTTGGGTCGGTGGTGGTTTTAGCCCAAGTTGAACCACCATTGGTGGTTTTCCAGATTTCGCAAGGATTCCAATAGCCTCCGATCTCGTTGTAAACCGCATACATCACATCTGGATTACTCCTAGAGATTTCAATTTCATACACAATTCCTGTGGAATCTGGGAATTCATACAACTCTTTGAAGCTGGAGCCACCGTTGGTAGATTTATATATGATGTTGCCTAAACCGATGAAAATATGGTCTGCATATCTCGGGTCAAAGTAGACTCCGCTTCGTTCAGCGGTGAGATATGATTCATTCGGGCGTTTCGGTAATGCCGGATGATTCACAACGTCATCACCAAAATTGATAGGGATGGTTTTTACAGATGTATTGTCGCTTGCATAATGAGTTCTGTAAAGAAGTTTTCTGCTTTCAATGGGATGCACATAACCTGAGGCTTCTTCCACACCACCAATATTGTATGCATTTCCTAATCCATAGGTTTCTGACCAACCCGAAGTTCCGTCATGATACTTTCCACCTGTATACGTGTCCTCGTTCCACCCAGTGTTAAACCCCCAAAAATGTCCAGCAAGAATTCCCTTATTTCTGGCTACATGGGAGCTAAGAGTGTCGTCTGAATAATTCACACCCCCGTCTGATGCCACCCAAATCTCATTTCCATTCACCTCTATGTCTTGCACGTCAGCATGAATGTCAGCAAGGGTGGTTGAATTAGCCGCACCTATTGAGGTAAAAGTTTGTCCTCCATCCTCTGATTTACTTAATCGGATGGTTGCTACCCACAACAGGTTAGAATCAGATTGACTGGCTTCCATGTCAAAATTGTAGTATCCCTGATGGTAACCACTGCTATAAGCCGCTACATTCCAAGGGCTTGTGCCATTTATAGCGCTATACGGTCCACCGTCCTGATTATCTTGATCATTCCATGTTTCACCGCGATTGGAGCTCTTATACATACCTATCCAACCGTTGTCGTTGGCCTTTGAGTTACCAATCAGACAAACATGCACAATATCGGGTGCTGCTGCTGTTACGGCAATTTTACCCCCATTGTCTGATGCCGCTGACTGGGTGGTAGGAACATACCAATTGCTGTCTTTTAATACCCAAGAGTTGCCATAGTCATCGCTTCTGAATATCTCAGATCGCACCGCGGTTGAATTAGATTTAAGCAAATATGCTACAGCATCATCAGTGGGGTGGAAGTCTATGTCCCAACAAGACTGGGTGAATATTTGTGACCATGAAGTTCCACCATTAGTGGATTTGAATAAACCCGCACTATTCGTGTGGAAGATTACACTATCGGTTGAAGGAGAATACTGGAATTCGTTTCCCGTGCCATTGGTAACGTGCCGCTCAAACCAAGTCGTTCCGCCATTTAAAGATTGGTAGATACGGTTATTGGATGCGATTAGAAAATTGTTGGTGTCGGTTGGGTGGATTTTGACAGCTGCGTTGCCACCACTAAATACCTCGCCCTTCGAAATCAGTTTCCACGTTAAAGCTTTGTCGGTTGTTTTATAGACCCCACCGGCTTCCGTCCCACAAATCAATATATCGGGATTGGTTAAGCTCTGGTCAATGGCGTAAATATTTTTGTGCCAAGAAATGGGCTGAGTAGTGTTTTGTTTGAACGTTTCAAATGGTCCCATTGGAACCCATCCATTTTGGGTTCCTGGAATGTTCATGGGTGGTTCAACTTCGTAGTTCTCCTGCAGTCCCTGGAAGTATGAGTTTTCTTGCTCTGCGCTTGGTCTTATGATATATCCTTCTTCATTCACCATGTATTGAATGATATTCATCCAATGTTTGTGGTTTTGTGTGTGAAGAGTCTTTACGAAAGGGTTTTTCTGATAATACTCTCGATACAGGTTTTCAACCTCGATCACATTTGGATTGTCACTGTACATTAATGCAGCCCACTCAGGCGTGTCCCCATCGATGGGTGGAATAGCTCTGAAGAAATCAGGACTGTTTTGCGCATGGATAAGAAGTGACGATAGAACTAGAAAGGTTAATAGTAGAAATTGCCTCATGGATGAAATTAGTTAAGCGAGTTCAAAACTACTTTTTGAACCACGGTTTTCCGCCTATTTGATGATTTGGTTATGAGGCTTTATCAACAGGAATGCACAGTAATGCGGCAAATTTGAATGGGTTACTTCAAACTAAACCGGAAAGGAAGCGCTGCATAGGAATTCACCGCTTTGCCCTCTCTCATTGCCGGAGACCACTTGGGCATGCTCTCAATTAGCTTCCAGCATTCAATATCAAGGTATGGATGAGCGCTTTTAACGACTTGGAAGGGTGTTGCATTGCCGTCATCATCTATCATGAATTCAACCAGCACAATACCCGTGATGTTCGCGTCTTTCGCAATGTTCGGATAGTTTAAATTCATTTTAAGGTAGTTAGATAATCCTTCGCTTCCATCAGGGAATAGTGCGTAGCTGCATCCATCGCAGTCAAATTCTGAATCTGCAAAATGCGTTACATCACCATCTTGCTTGTATACCAATTTTGTGAAATCCTCAGCGTAAATCAATTGGCCGTTTAAGTCGAATGACTTCCATTTTCCAACAGGTGAATCATTGATGAACTTACGCTCCTCTAACAATAGATTGTCATCCATCCTGTAAGAGCGGACAACTACCGTGTCATTGGTTTTGGAAGTCTCGCGTTTAAAGCTGGCTTTTTTTTCGCTGCAATCCTTCCAGAATCCACTGTCCTTAAAGTATTCCGTCTTTTGAGCAAGTGCTGAGGTAGACGTTAAAACTATTAGAATGAGTATCGCTGAGGCCTTCATGCTCCAAATGTAATGTTAGAGGCTGTTTCGACTAGGAATTCTCCAATTTCTTGAAAAAATCTTTGCCGTTGGTATAAATGCTAAAGTCACCAATGACGGTATGAACGCGGTAATGATCAAATCCAATTAATTCCTCATCAGTATAATCCATGAGTTCGAAACGATCCAGTTGATGATTGGTGATTTTAGATGCCTCCATAGATTCTAAGTCAAATAACACAAGGCATGAATCTGAAAGTTTGATCAGCGGTGTTTCATATCCCATTGGTTCTAAATAACCATCGTATCTGAATGTGCTCAACTTCCGACCTTCGAGGTTATAGATATGCGCATTATCTGTGGAATCATCTTCAAAAGACTGCCAACGCTCATTTCCATTTACATCTTCGACCAATTTGTGATCTACAAGGTCATGGATGATGATAAAATGTTCCTTCCCGATTTTTTCTGCAGCTACTATGTAATTCTCAGTAATATCCAGCAAAACCTTTCCATGCTGATTGTGTAATCCATGACAAGTAAGCATGTTTCCATTCTCAAAAACGGAAATATCGGAGGAACACCACATGCCACCATGCATTCCCATTGTTACGGTCGTTAATTCTGGAATTCGAATCTTGAGAAAGCCATCGTTACAATCATCCGTTTCAGGCATGCAAGTCATAATGTTGATTATCGCATATCCATTTTCTTCATTCACAATGGCTATGTCTGGATAGACACGATCACAAAAGCTCATTCGATACTTTCCCAAAACATCTGCGAAGTCCATTTTAGCGTATTTCACTTCATTGATTTTGCTTCCCTTGCTCCATAATTCAATTTGCAATATGGCATGGTGTAAATAGTGTGTGGAATTATCGATTCGCTTTCCCGTTGTGTCATCCTCACTCCATACAATGCCGCTATCATTTAAGGAGTAGGATTTGATTCTTATTGAGTATCCGTCAAATAGGGATGAATCAATAATAATGGTGTCCTTGATTTGATATGCATATAAAATTGTCTCTCTATCCGCATTTTTTGAATTCTCCCTAGGGGGATTTTCGATTTGATTACTAGCCTCATTTGTAGGGGAAAAACAGGAAGTCAATAACACGGAACAAAGGGTGAATACAATAATGATTGACTCTTTTATCGCAAAAGCACTTTTTAAGATCAGCACTTTAAATGGAACTTGATTTGTTTGCATCATTTTTAGGCCGATTTAAACTGCTCGCGTAAATCGTTTCTTAAAGGATAGAATTGGTTTTTCTAGAAGATGATAAGATAAAATTGCAGTTGAGATTGTGAGTATAATGTTTTGTGGATATTGTTGAATCCAGAGTTGGCCTGAAGGGCCCGTACGGAGGAATAGACCTTGGTAAACGTACAGTCCGTAGGATATCTTTCCGATATAAGCAAGAAGCGAATTATCCAGCATTCGAGTTAAAATCGAATCCTGATTATACTTTATCCACACAAGAAATATTGAAACGCCAAAAGGTTGAATCATGAAGCTATATTTCAACAAGGCTCGAGATGAATATAACGGGAAACAAAAAAGGGTGATTCCGATTGCCAAAGTTAGAAGGTGTTGTCTATACCGCACAATTAAAGCATTTTCCGTTTCATGATTTAGAATAGCGAAAAGAGAGCCAATCATAACCGGTGCAATTGCAGGTATAAACCATCTTGATGTTTTATAGTTAGCACCGAAAGATAGTGTTGGGTATAAATGCAATAAAGCATATAAGCAAAGACCTAGGATGATAAATGTCAAGGCGTAAAGCACCTTTTTAGATTTTATGAAATTTAAGATGACCGGCCAAATGAGATAATATTGTTCTTCTAATGCTAGCGACCACGTATGTCCAAGTTCTCCAGTATAGTGCTTCATCGGGACAAAATTGTACAGATAGAATATTGAATATAATAATGCTTCTGGAGCGTACTTGATTTCTCCAGTTTTCATCAAGAAAAATAAAACACTGTATAAAATGACAAGTGGAGGCAATAGACGCAAAAAAACGCCTGATATAAAAAATGCGCAGATTAATATTGTCATGTTTGTGTACTTCGTTAAATAGAATATTGGTTATTAAAAATCCACTAAGCGTAAAAAAGATTTGGACTCCTGTTGCTCCAGAAATTAATCTCCAAACATTCTGCTTTACAAAGGTGTCTTCAGGCAGCCAAGTGTAGAGTCCTAAATGCGTAAGTATCACCAATATAATTGAAAGTGCCCTTAACGTATCGAAACCTTTGATGTAATTCATTTTGCTGGTTGAAGGGTGATGGTGTGTAGAAAACGAATAAGAGCCAAAGGTATGTGGTTTGGATCTTTTAGGTACGGTGTGAGCGCTCACGTTGTTATTCTTAGTTTGTGGAATTCTATTGTGCTTAAGGCGAAGAATGCTGAAGTATTCTATTGTAAATTATTGTAAATCTATATTCTTCGCGCCAGTCTCATAATCGAATGCGGTAGATTTACGCCTAATGAGCTTGAGGTCACTACTACCGATGTTTTTCTTGGTCGCATTCATCCTGATTTCCCAGAATGGCGTTGCCGGGTTGTCTCCACAAGTCAGCGATCAAGTGGCCATGCGAATGATTGGACATCGAGTGTTATTGATGCTTGGTGATTCCACTTCACAGGTGCTTCCGGTGGAAATAACTGGACCGAATGAATACAAGATTTCATTTGAGTCAGACATACAGTTTGAGCCCAGTGAGATTGTAGAAACAATTAATGAAGTTGTTATTGAAACCCGAGTTGCTGAACGATACGCAGTTGAAATGATAAGCTGTGATTCGAAGGATTCATTGATTGTGGTTTATAGTTACTTGGTGGACAGCATTGATCAATCAGACATCATTCCTTGTCGCGGCAGGGAAGTGGAACGAAAGTGTTATTCAATACTATTTACAATTCTTGAAGGCACAGATGATGGAATGTTGGTGAAAGCATCCTCGGATCGGGCTGCCGGTGGAGGAGATGAAAAAACGATCAATCTCAGCTATATTTTACTGGTGATGATGGTTTTAGTTGGATTAGCTGTTATATGGAAACTACGATCCAGCAGCACCTCAGCCACCAAGGTGCCACACCACGATGGAACAGCGATCGGTCAATACATTGTGGATTACCGCAACATGCACTTACTATTCGATGAGGAAAAAATCGAACTTTCGAGCAAGGAACCGGATTTGTTAAAGTTGCTTCACGATTCAGCCAATGAGACCTTGGATAGAGATCATATCTTAAAGGAAGTGTGGGGTGATGATGGAGACTATGTGGGCAGAACGCTAGATGTTTTTGTTTCTAAACTGCGTAAACAGCTGGAGAAAGATCAAAGTGTGCGCATCGTTAATGTTCGTGGAGTGGGGTATAAGTTGATTGTCAATTAGTTAAACAACTCGGTGGAACGGACATTTTGTTCATCCTTTGCGGATGGTTTTAAAAAATAAGCCCATGAAAACTAGATTAATCTGCTTAGATCGCTTTGCGAGGACTGGTATTGCCGAGTTGTTCCTTGTGGTGAGTGTCTTCACCAGCTTTCAGCTCAGTGATAGAGTGCCTCCCAAGTGGCTCACAAAGTCATCCTTGTAATTATTGCCGAAATAAGACAGATTTACCTGTCCTGAGCTTAGCCGAAGGGAGTCCAAATCCGAGCTTCAATTTTTAGGAAAAGTCAACCAAGTCCAAAAATAAAGGCCTCGTAAAAGGCCTTATTTGAAGTCGTTTTTGGAAAAATTGATGGGTTGTGCAACTTGTCCCGAACTTGATTCGGGGTCAGTTACTGTTGTTGTGTGCAGTTTTCTTATTTTGTTTTAGTCTTAAAGAAATCCCATATCTCATTTGCCATTTCTATATCGCTATTTTGCTTGCCAACCAGAAGTAAAAACAAAGCACTATACCTTTCCGATAAACTTGGTTCGGTATGGCCTCCATTATTAACTTTATAAAGACCAACTTCTGTACCATTAGCGCCATTTTTGTATAGATATTCTGTAATCGTTGAGCCGTCATCTGTATTGAGATTTGGCAATTCTGTAATTTCAGGTGTTGTATCAGTTTCATTTCTTTGAACCCAATAAGAAATTGTATTATCGGTTGAAAAGACTTCACCTCGATTTGAAGCCATTTGCCCACCATCGTATGGTAAGATAGGGTCATCAGTTCCGTTCATAAAAAGAGCTGAAACGTGTGTTGTTGATTTGAGACATTTTGAATTTACAGAGTTTGAAGCTACAATTGATGCAAAAGCTGTAAGTCTATTTGGAATTTCTTGTGCTAATCGTATAGCGAAGTGGCCGCCATTAGATGTACCTACGGCATATGTTTTTGAATCATTAGAATTGTATAGTGTTTTCACGAAGTCAAGTAAGTCAATAGTAAACTGAACATCATTGGTGTTTGGATTAGTTGGTGCATCTTCTCTGCAATCGTTCCAACCTCTTGAATTACTTGACCCAAGCGTTCCGTTGGGTACAACAATGATTAAATTCTCTTGTAATGCAATATCTAGCCATACTGTATATGGAGCTTTAACACCTGTCAAATCCAACATATCGTCATAACTGCCACCATTACCATGAAAAAGCATTACTACAGGTGCATTCAGCGTATTATTTGGGATGTATAGATGATAATTTCTTTCAATCCCTCCAACAGTTATGGTTTGATTTTTCAAGAGTCCTTTTTCAAATTCAGGATTAACTTCGTCTTTACTGCATCCTAGAATAAAGAGCAAAAGCAAAAATGATGTTACTTTTTTCAATAGTCGATATGTTTGTATTGCACACAACGTTTTAGCTATGCGCAGTGTCCCTAAGGGCATTGCGTATAGGTTTTGTTGTGCACTGTATTTATTTTAATTTTTTTCTCATCACATAATAATCATCATACTCCTTGTGCATTTGGAAATCGTTTCTTTTATATAATTCCATAGGACCTTTGAAGTTGTTTTCGCCCGATTTCCCTTTTCTAGGATACGACTCAAGATAATCATAGTCTGTATTCGAATAATCCTCAATGACTTTTTCAAGGAGCTTTTGAGAAATCCCCTGTCTTCTGTAATCAGGGTGAATTAAAAAGCAAACAATTGAACAAGCCTTGTCGTCAGTGTTATCAATCAAGTCAAAGTCTCTTAAAAGTCTTTGATAATTCGATCTGCTATTAGCATTACACCATCCTATTGGTTTATTATTTTCAAAGACCAAATAGCCTTGCAATTCATTTGCATTTATGCGCTCGATTATCATTTCACGACTGTGATCTCGTGTACAAGTTTCCACATCCCCAAGAAAATGATAGTCGTAACAATAACATTTTGACCATTCCGGATTCTCTTTATGAATCATATGATCAAAGAGATACAGGTAATCGTCTTTTAAACCTTTGGTCAATGGTCTTATTTCAATATCCATTTTATCTTTTTGTTATTGCGCAACGAGTGTATATGCGTATTTCGCATATATCCACTTTGGTGGAAGTCGGCTTTTTTCATGGTTTTGCCGGGCACAAGGGCACGACTAAGCAAGCATAATTATTTTTTCTCAAATAACGCATCCATCGGGGTTTTTATCTGCGCAAAGCCCTTGGTAGTTATGTGTGTATAGATCTCGGTGGTTTTGCTGCTTTGGTGTCCAAGCAGGTTTTGGATGTAGCGCAAATCTGCGCCAGCCTCCAGCAAATGGGTGGCAAAACTGTGTCGCAAGAGCATTTGGCTAGCCCAGTCTCAAAATGTATCGTTTCAGACCCCTACCAGTTCTTCCACTTTGGGTTATTCTCCCACTGAGCATTCAGCTCTACGTTGTCTCTCAAGGTATCCATGGCCTTCCAAAAGCCATCGTGTCTGTAGGCGGCCAATTCACCGGCCTCGGTCAATTTCTCTAATGGATGGCGCTCCCACATGACATCATCTGCTTCATCGGGCAGGTAGTTAAAGGTCTCGGGTTCGCAAATAAAGAAGCCTGCATTGATCCAGTTGCCATCGTCTTTTGGCTTTTCGGCAAACTGCTTCACTATGTTGTTCTCATCCAGCTCAATCATGCCAAAGCGGCTACCGGGTTGCACAATGCTCATGGTGCAGGTCTTGCCTATTGCTTCGTGATAGGCCAATTGCTTTTCCATGTCAATGTTCGAAACACCGTCTCCATAAGTCAGCATGAAGCGTTCGTTGCCAATGTATTGCTGAACGCGCTTTAATCGACCCGCTGTCATGGTTTCTAAACCGGTGTCAACCAAGGTCACCTTAAAGTCTTCGGCTGAACTATTGTGCACGGTCATGTCGTTGTTACTCAAGTCTATGGTCATGTCAGAGTTGTGCAAGAAATAGTGGTAAAAATACTCTTTGATGGCATAACCTTTATATCCACAGCAAACGATGAACTCTTTGTGGCCATAGGCGGCATACATTTTCATGATGTGCCACAGGATGGGTTTGCCACCCACCTCGATCATGGGTTTTGGCTTGAGATGTGATTCTTCACTGATGCGGGTTCCTTTTCCACCCGCGAATAATACAACCTTCATTTGTGTGGTTTTCGCGTTTCGCACAAATATAGAAGCACGAACGCAGTTGGGAAGGCGGCACGAAGAAATGATAGGATGTTTTATGCTTTTCGCCTGATTAGCCCAAGCTTACTTCGCTAATTCAACTTCTTTCAAAATCTGATCAACCCAAAGGCTGTATTGCTGTCCAGACGGGTGCAGGCCGTCTTTGGCGACCAGCTCAGGGTTTAAAATCCCTTGCTCCGAAATGGGAGTGATGTTCACAAAAGACACACCCCATTCAAGACACTTTGCTTCCGCATAGCTGTTGTAGGCATTCAACTCTTCGCTTATCAATGCTGTGCCTCGGGCTTGCCCAAAAGGGGTGTAGTAATAATCCGGAATGCTGACCACAAACACAGCTGCGGTATCGCCTCTGGCAAGTTCAATGGCCTTGGCCAGTAATTGATCAAACTCTTTGTCATACTGCAAGAAGTCGCGTTTTTGAAATTGGTTGTTCGCACCAATGAGCAAGGAAACCATGTCATAGTCCGACTTGGCAGAGGCTGATTCAATGCCGCGAATTAGGTCATCCGTTCGCCATCCAGATGTAGCAATAAAAGTGTTTTGAATATCCAAATCAGCTGTTTCCAATCTATTGGCTAACTGCATCGGCCATCGCTCTTCCTCATTGACCGCTTCGCCAATGGTGTACGAATCGCCTAAAGCCAAATATTGGATGGACTTGTGCTGAGCACTAGTGCAACCCGCAATTGAGATTAAAAGCGCCACAAAGGCAATGGAATAATATTTCATGATTAAAACAATCTCAATTGTTGTGGATGATGCGCGCCTTCGAGCCTAAGTAACTCATCCTTTCTATCTGTTCCGCCTGCATATCCCGTTAGTGATCCGTCTGCACCGATGACTCTGTGGCAAGGAACGAGTAGGAGTATGGGGTTGGCTCCAACCGCGGTTCCTACCGCTCTGGCTTGTTCTGGTGAAGCTATTTCGCTGTATGTGGTCGTGGTTCCAAAAGGAATTTCCAGCAGTCTCTGCCAAATCACTTCCTGAAAAGCCGTGCCTTCTGGTTTCAACGGAAGTGAAAATTGCTTTCGTTCCTTTTTGAAATAGGCGTTGATTTGTTCCGTAGCCTGCGATTTCCATTCGGCTGGAATGGTGCCTTGACCAATGGTTAATTCGTCTTCCGCAGCCCAGTGCGCCACTTTTATGTGGTCCTGATCTCCTTTCAAAACCATCCAGCCCAGTGGCGTGTCAATAATTTCCTGTGCAAATATCATATAGAGCATAAAGAAAGGATGGATTGGAAGGGGAAAGCTTGCTTACAGTCGAAACTTATCAATATCAGACAGTTGGTCACTTATTAGTCATACTTTTGCAGTCAGAAAACACACGTATTGCAGACTTTTGAATCCTTAGGCTTGAGCGAGCCGATCGTAAAAGCGCTCACCGAATCCAATATCATTACACCAACAGCCATTCAGCAGCAAGCCATTCCGGCATTGCTCGAAAAGGCAACGGACTTTTTGGGTCTAGCCCAAACGGGTACTGGAAAGACCGCGGCATTTGGATTGCCACTCATCGAACTCATTGATCCCAAACAACCCTTTATTCAGGGAGTGATCTTATCTCCAACCCGCGAATTGGCTCAGCAAATTGCAAAGGCCTTGGGAGAGTTCTCGAAGTATTTGCCTGGAGTATCTGTTGAGGTGGTTTATGGCGGAACAGCCATTACCAATCAGATCAAAGACCTCAAAAGAAATAAGCCAAATATCTTGGTTGCTACCCCTGGACGATTGATTGATTTAATGAATCGTAAAGTGCTTAATTTAAGCAATGTAAGCTACGTTATTTTAGATGAAGCCGATGAGATGCTAAACATGGGTTTCAAGGAGGATATTGATACCATTCTTTCTTTTACCCAAAAGGATAAAAACACATGGTTGTTCAGTGCAACCATGCCGAAAGAGATAAAGACCATTGTCAACAAATACATGACTGACCCTATTGAGGTCAGCGTAAGAAGTGATGAAAAGGTTAATACGAATATTGAGCACCGATACGCTGTTGTAAACGGACGAGATAAACGAGCTGCCTTAGCGCGCATCATTGATGCGGAGGGCGATATGTATTGCTTGATCTTTTGCCGAACAAAGTTGGCCACGCAGGCATTGGCGGGCGACATGGCCGATAGGGGATATCCCGTGGAGGCTATTCACGGTGATTTATCGCAACAGCAGCGAAATACAGTGATGCGCAAGTTCAAGGCGAAAAGCGTGAAGATTTTGGCAGCTACAGACGTGGCAGCAAGAGGAATTGATGTGGATAACCTGACGCACGTAATCCATTATGATTTGCCAGATGATTTAGCCTACTACACTCACCGAAGTGGTCGTACGGGTCGAGCTGGAAATAAAGGAATCGCAGTGGCGCTTGTCACTCCATCTGAACAACGTAAGATTCGTGATCTCGAACGTCAATTAGGAATCACCTTCACCAAGGCCGCCATTCCAAGTGCGGAAGAAGTAGTGATGAACTCACTTCAGTCGCGTATGGATGATCTGATGTTGATTGAAGAAACCGAAGAGGCTAGAGTATGGGCTAATACATTTTCGGAGCAAATGCAGGGCAAAACTGCAGAAGACATATTCGCTAAAATCTTTACTCAATACCTCGCCAACCTGAAGCAAGAGTCTAAAGGTGACTTGAACGCCAGAGGAAATGATCGTGGAGATCGAAACGATCGTAATGACAGAGGTAGAAGAAACGATCGATCTAGCCGTGATTCGTCCAGAAGAGAAGACAAATTTGGCAAGAATGACCGAAATGATAGAGGCAGAAGAAACGATCGTGATAGCGGTTCATCCAGTCATGAAGAAAACATGGATCGATTCTATGTCAGCATTGGCCGCGATGATGAATTACAAAAGGCCGATATTCTAAAGATCGTGTGCGATGCTTCGGGTGTTCGAAGCCGATTCATTGGGAAGATCCAAATGTTTGGCAAGCACACATTGGTAGATATTGACAAAACGAAGTCCCAGAACTTCCCCGGAAAATTTGATGGGCTCCGTTTTAACGGTCGTAAACTCAAGGTAAGCCTAGACAATCCGTCATAGCCTTTGCCCAGTTTGGCTAACATGAAATCCCTTTGATTCAACTTCCTGTTTGATTGCTCCATCCTTTAAAAGGGGGTTGCTGTGGTTGAAGTGGATGAAGTGAACTTTTGACTTGTCTGTTTTGCTCAGCGATTCTAACTCCTTCATAGATTCAACCACAAAGGGATGAGGAATCTCACTCATGTCGCGATTGGGGAGTTCGTCTCCATTAAAAAAGGTAGCGTCAATCAAGAGAATGTCCATCATTTTTGCATAGTTAGTAATGGATTGTGACCACTTAGACCACTTGTCTATGTCGGGAACATAAAGTGCCTTCTTTTTCTGACTTGCAACAATGTATCCCACCGTTTCTGAGAATTCATCTCTATGAGGAACTTCGATAGGCGTAATCGAAATGGATGACGTTAGTGAAGTGCTTTTGCCATTTTTAATTTCGATGATTTTGATGTTGCCCAAATCAACCAATTGAGACCAAGGCCCATTGTTTCTTAAAAATTCGGCCATGCGCGGCATACAATAAACGGGAAGGCTATCGGTATTCATCGCTTCCCTACCCAAATACATTAATCCAGTGTAGTGACCAATATGAGCGTGAGTCAAAAAGATGCCCGCGAATTTGCTTGACGGAAATTCTTGCTGTGCCATTGACAATTGTTGAGTAAAATCAGGCGTAGCGTCTATGATCCAGAATTGATCATTAGAAGCTATAGCGATGGATGCTACGGGTTCTGATTTTTCTGTGTCCCTGCAGCAATCTTTAGTGCAACCAGCTTGAGGAGAGCCGGCATCTTGGGCTGTACCAAGCACAAGCACATCGAAGTCTTGTGAGTAACAATTTCCGATAAATAGGAAGGAAAACAAGAGAAAACATAACTTCATACTCGAATCTTTGCAAACGAAATTAACTCAAAGCCTAGATTGACCGTCTATTGATTAACCTAAACAAACCTAGAAATGCCGGGCGTTAAATCGCTGCTTCTTATCCTTCTTCTAAGCTTCAATTTTATCGTTGCGTTTTCGCAATTGGAATGGAGCGAAATCTCAGTGTCCCAATTACCAGAGTTGAACTCCATGCACCTGACATGTATGGACGCAGATGAAGAAGGTGTTTGGATTGGAACAGAAGCGGGTTTAATGTATTGGAGAGCGGAAACGCAAGAGTTTGAGCGCATCAGCACATTTGTTGATGTACCGATTAAAGAGGTGATCTATTCTAAAAATTGGGTTTTTGTTTTGACCAAGTCGGGTAGCGTGAGCCGTCTGGAATACAATGGAATCACAGCCAACGTTTTCAAATTGTCTCCAGATGGTGTTGGAGCAGTAGATATAAGTGTGGATGGGACAACTGTGGCAGCAGCCACACGATACGATGGAGTATATGTATATACCAATGCTCTCATTAATCATTACGAGCCAGGTAGCTCATTTGTAGGTTCCACCATATTGAATTGTGTTTCGTGGTACAATGGTCTGCTGTTCGTAGGAAATGCGACAGAACTCCGCTGTTCAAATGGGGAGGTGTATACCGACTCGACCGGCTTAGCAGGGTCTCAGGTATATAAAATGGATAACTACCTCAACTATTTATACATAGCTACCAATAGAGGAGTCAGCACATACAACATGCTTACTGGATTTGGACAGACCAGTGGAGGGCAAATTAATAATTCAATCGTCCTGAATTTCTCTTTTGATTTACCATCTCCATATATTGCTACGAGCTATGGTTTATTAATACCGAATACCGATTTTGGCAATAATACCTGGGTTACGGTCCCAACCACCGCTCAAAGCAATAGCAACATTGTCGATGCGCTGGAATATAATGGCAAAACGTTTTATGCCTTTAGAAACGAGGGTTTGATTGTAGAAGAAAACGGAGATTCAACTTCTTACCAATATACCGAAGGATATTTCGGTTTAAACGAAATATTTGAATGGAACAATCAACTATATGGAGTCGCGAATCAAACCTGGTTGTTTCAATTTGATACGGTTTTGAACCGATTGAAACTCGTAGAAGATTTCCATGATTATGGCAAAATTTACTCAACTCTGGCTTCAGAAGAGGGCAGTGCATATTTGTTTTTCAATCGATCGGTATACGATCTCGTTGAAAAGCGTTGGTATTATTTCTACGAACCTTATTATGCATGGAATGGCCTGGATCAAACCCCGGTCTTTCATCCCGAAACAGGAGCTCCTTGCCTTATTTGGCATAACAACAGTGTTTTTTGTTTGAGTGATGAGTATTTTAAAAAGATAATCGCAGGTGTATTTGTCCAATCATGCAATCATCGATTCGTAAAACAAGCTGATCCGGGAGTGGTGTTTTATTGTGAAAATGAGATTTCTGTTTGGAATGAAGGCGGTTCGACTCACACACCCATTGATTTAATTTATCCTGACGGATACAGCAGGTATACTTATTTGGAGGTTTTCTTCAATGGCAATTCGCCTCTGTTTATTGATTCAGACTCCATGTATTATGAACATATGGGGCATCAAAGCATTTTGGCCGACCACGAGGATTATATGAATCCAAAATATGTTGAGTTTATTTCCAACGACCGGGCCATCGCATATAGCAATTTGACCAATGATTTAAATGTGTATCACTTGACTGGTTTTTCTAGGGCTGCAAACTTCAAGATCCCTTTTAATCCAAGCAATGAACGTTTTACCTTCATGGATAAGGAGGAACGATTGTGGATCGCCAACGAAGAAAAGATCATCTGGACTTCTATTCCTAATACACCAAAGCCAGCAAATGAAGCTCCGATAAGGGCTTTTCCAAATCCAAATTATGGGGTTTTTAACGTTGAACTAAGCTTAAATCAGGTAGAGCATGCCGTGATGACTATTTCCAATATCGCTGGAACCATCGTAGATTCAAGAGAGGTGGATTTGCAAAGTGCTCTGGAAAATGTACAATATGACTTGCCTAATTTGTCAAATGGCGTCTATATACTTAACTTGACGGGTCAAAGCGTTGAGGCTCAGTCCCGAATCGTTGTTCTAAATAACTAGCTATGAAACAACCTATACTTCTTTTTGTCGCGCTTTTTTGTTTTCTTCTTTCAGATGCGCAGATTACAGCGTATCGACCCGATGGCGCAACCTTTTCATGGTGGACTCAGGAATGGATACTGGATGAAGTAGGCACGGGTATGGTCGATTCGTTGTATGTAGATATAAAGATGGCAGGACAAGTAGCTACAGTCAACTATCGCTTTTACCTGCGTGCTCTGCCCAATGCTCAGAATTTAAACGAAGACAATGACAGCCTGGAGTTGCGTACTTCTTTTGAAGCTCCAGACAATGTGATTTTCACAGGCATGAAAATGATGATGAACAACGAATTACGCGTTGGAAGAATCATCGAAAGATCTAAGGCGGATATTATTTATGAAAACTTGGTGTACGATCCAAGCGAGAATATCCCACCAAAGGACCCAGGGTATTTGTCCAAAGATGGCAATCAGTATGAGTTTCGGGCTTTCCCCGTAGGTGCGGATGAGCTGGCCTATTTAGAATTGCGGTCTGTAATTGAACTAGAAAATGCTAATTCATTGACCAAGGAAGCCTTGGTTTCATTGGATTTATTCGCTCAAGCACGGGAGGAGATTGAACATATAGAAATCACCTTTTCATTTAGTAATGATTTTCAAGAAGCGATTCCAACGGGATTAAACTTGGTATGGGAACAGGATTCGCTTGGGCAGTATCATGCAGAAGCATCAAACTTTGATTTGACCAGTGATTTGAACTTTGTTTTATTGAATACAGTGCCGCACGAGATAAGTTATTCTCATGCGGGCACACTGAATGATAAAACGCATTTATGGACGTTAGCTAGCAATGATATTGGTGAGGATGTGTCGTGTAAGTATTTAATTGTTCTTGACATTGATTATAACCACCTACCGGCAGGCGCTGATCAAGAAGTGTTTATCACCGAAAAAATTGAAATGGCATTAGAAGGTCTTTCCGAGATCATGACAGAAAATGATTTTTTTAGGTTTTCAACGACCCATGAATACATGTTAGATTATTACGATGATTGGGAGCCTTATACATCCAGTCAATTTGAAAGTGTTTCATATTGGGGGTTAAATCGAATGGGTTACAAGGCAGATATTGTGGCAGCTGCAACACATGCACAGTCTATTACACAGAATGAAAATGCACATACAATCATTCTAACAAACGATTTTTTCGAAGCAGATGAACACAGCCATGCTGATTTAAAAGCATTGGCTGAGAATGTGTTAAGTCACAACTCACAAACGCATACTGATATCTATAGCTTGAATCAATCGCCCAACGCGGAAGTGTTGTGGGTTGGAAAACGAAAATTTTCGGTTTACCAGACCTTTTTCAAGGAATACACTAGTCAACTAAATGGGGTTTATGAGCCCATTGTGGGTCAATCTAATGTTGGCATAAAAAAGACCATGCAGAAAAGTGCTTTGACCTTAGAGCAAATTACTACTGATGTGATGCCTAGTGCTCAAAACTATTTTCGAGTGAACGAATACGGACAGTTAAGTCTATACTCAAGTGATGACTATCAGCAATCTCCAACACAGTTAAGTTTTTCGTATTCAAATGGGCAAAAATTTGGTCTTTCTTTATCCACCCCATATGCATCAGAGGTTGATACAGCCCTTCGAAACCTTATGGGTACGGCCCGTATGTTCACTGCATTACATTCTTCTGAGAAGAACTCTTTTGTTTCAAGAGACTACGAACAGATTAGTTTGGAGTATGGTCTAGTTACCGACTATAGTGCACTACTTGTTGTGGAGCATGATTCACAATATCATGATACGAATTCACTTTTTTCGGATTGGCCCCAACCATTAAGTACACAAGAGCTAGTTCACAATGAAACCGTAACACAAATTGAGGTTTATCCAAACCCCACAACTGGAAAGTTCATTGTAAAAGGGAGCATGGGAATCAGATCCATTCGTTTATGTGATATTGCAGGTAGAGTAGTTTATGCGAAAGACATAGATGATAACAGCTCAACAATAGAGGTGAGTGTCTTGGACGCTATTCCGCCTGGAACCTATGTGCTAACGGTAATACTCGCTTACGGGTCAGTGGAAAACACCAAGGTGATGCTGCGCTAGTTTTCACAGCCCTTAACATTCGTAAACGGGTTTTAACTTTTCTGTGCTTGGAGGTGGTTATACATTTGGTTCGAAATCAAATAACTACCTATGAGAACCACCATCCGCCAACACCTATATGAGATTGCATTTTTTCTAATTCTGAGTTTTGGACTCATTGCAATCGCCCAAGCCCAAACGGGCCATAGTAATTCTATGACAGTGCATAAGCATTTTCGAATAGAGGTAGAAATAACTGAAAATGGGAAAATGGTTACTTCTGCTCAAGAAATAAATCTAGATCATGAGATTATGAATGGCGATCTGGATGAAATAGTAGTGGAGATTGAGAAGATTTTAAAGGAAGCAATTGCAGAAGAGGGTGAAACCGATATTGAAATCACCATAATTAGAAATAAGGTGGAGACAGCCGCTATAAATCAACAAATGCGATGCGGAATGTTTATGACAGTGATTCCTGAGTCTTATTGGACGAAAAGTCATTCATCATAAAGCAAGACTAAAACTCCACAGGAACTATATTCATTATTCTCATCGAGACCTGTCTTTATTCAAGTTTGATTGTGTCCAAGTCAAATCTGAGTCCACGTAAAAACTCTTCTGCTTTCATTCTCTTTTTGCCGGGAGATTGCAGTTCATTGATTTCCAACCAATGGTCAATACAACTAATCAATAGCTTACCATCAAGGATTTTGAGCAATCCAGGGCTAGTACAGCAATGCTGAGTGAGACTACTATCGTAAATCTTCCAATTCTCTTTGCTTCCGTCTTCCAAAACAACTTTAGCATAAGATGTCGGGAACGGGCTCATACCTCTGATGAAATCACGAACTTTTGAGGCCGGCAGATTCCAATCAATTTGGCATGTGTCTTTAAAAATTTTTGGAGCTTCCTTTGATCCACCATCTTGCTGAGGTTTCAGCGCCACAGGTCCAGACGCAATCGCGGTTACTGAGCGTATAAGTAATTCAGCGCCTGCCTCCATAAGTTTATCGTGCAAGGTGCCTGCGTTATCACTCTCTTTAATCTCAACAGGCTGCTGGAATAGAATATTACCCGTGTCAATTTGGTGTTGCAGCTTGAATGTGGTAACGCCTGTAAGCTTCTCACCGTTAATAATCGCCCAATTAATTGGAGCTGCACCTCTATAATCTGGCAAAAGAGATGCGTGAACATTATATGTTCCAAGCGGTGGCATGTTCCAGACTATTTCTGGAAGCATTCGAAATGCTACAACGATTTGCAGGTCAGCTTCAAATCCTTGTAGCTCCTGAACGAAACTTTCAGACTTCAGGTTAGGAGGTTGCAGACATGGTATATTGTGTTCATCGACAAAAAGCTTCACTGGAGGACTCTGCATCTTATGACCCCGTCCGGAAGGTTTATCGATAGCTGTTACTGCGGCTACCACCTTAAAACCACCATCTACCAATGCTTTCAAGCTAGCTACAGCAAAATCAGGGGTGCCAAAAAACACAATCCGTAAATCTTTCATGACTGCAAAGATGCTATTCTTCAATTTCCAAACTCATCCAATCGAGCATTCGTCTCTTTGGCTAGCTTTGACCTATATACGAGATGCATGACTAGAATAAATAAGTGGTTTAATGAATACCTGGGTGAGATCGTATATGGCGGAATTGATGGTAGTGTTACCACTTTTGCCGTGGTAGCTGGTGCTGCGGGTGCCGGATTATCTAGTACAGTGGTAATCATTCTAGGTTTCGCGAATTTGATCGCAGATGGATTCTCTATGTCAGTTGGGGCATACCTGAGCTCAAAATCTGAGCGAGCCCGTTATAGAAAGGAAAAGCGAAACGAGTATTGGGAGATTGAGAATAAGCGCGAATCTGAAGTAGATGAGGTGCGGGAAATCTTTTCGGAATTAGGATTGTCAGGCAACCTACTTGATTCAGTAGTAGATAAAGTTACAGAAAACGAAGACCGATGGGTTGAGGTGATGATGAAACATGAATTGGAGATGGTAGAAGAGAAGCGATCACCGCTATGGATAGGGACCAATACGTTCGTCTCATTTTTTATATTCGGATTTGTTCCACTCATCGTATATGTGTTTGATTATGTCCGACCAATTACCTCGGATAAATTCTTGCTCTCTTCAATCCTAACTGCATGTGTATTTGTATTGATCGGCTGGTTAAAAAGCAACGTCACCCATTCAAGTAAAGTTAGAGGGGTGATAGAAACCTTGGCATTAGGTGCAATTGCCGCATTGTTGGCTTATGCTGCGGGCGATTTACTAGAGCAGTGGTTGGGTTAGTGTATCGTTAATAACTACCAAGTTTCGTTGATAATCCGCTCAAAGCGATGATTTGTGCATTGCCCGTAAAATCTACATTTGCGCATGCAAGAAATGATACTGATTCTTGATTTTGGCTCACAGTATACTCAGCTGATTGCTAGGCGAGTAAGAGAGCTAAATGTCTATTGTGAAATTCATCCCTACAACGATCACCCTGCGATTGGTGACCACGTCAAAGGAGTTATTCTAAGTGGAAGCCCTTACTCTGTAAGACAAGATGATCGATTAGTGCCAGATCTCAGCGATATAAAAGGCAATGTTCCAACACTCGCTGTTTGTTATGGTGCTCAGTTTTTGGCCCACAATTATGGGGGTGAAGTACAAGCTTCCTCCAAACGTGAATACGGTCGGGCAAATTTGAATTTTGTTGATCACAATCAGCCATTATTAAAGGGTGTTGCCAGCGAGTCTCAAGTGTGGATGTCGCATGCGGATACCATATACAAGCTACCTGCAAACACCAGTATTATTTGTAGTACAGAAGATGTGGAAATTGCGGGTTATCGTTTTGATAATGAAGATACTTACGCCATTCAATTTCATCCTGAAGTTTATCATAGTTCAGATGGAAAAACATTACTTCAAAACTTTGTAGTAGGTATATGTCATTGTGATCAATCATGGACTCCAGAGTCTTATGTGGACTCAACAGTTGCTGGATTAAAAGAGCAACTAGGAGACGATAAAGTAGTTCTTGGTTTGAGCGGTGGTGTGGATAGTTCGGTTGCTGCCATGCTGTTGCATCGAGCGATCGGAAAAAACTTGTATTGCATATTCGTTGACAATGGATTGCTTAGAAAGCATGAGTTTGAGAGTGTATTAGAACAGTATAAACATCTTGGCTTAAACGTTAAAGGTGTCAATGCCGCTGATCGATTCTACAAGGAGTTGGCCGGAGAGTCTGATCCAGAGGGCAAGCGCAAGATCATTGGTCGGGTGTTTATCGAAGTTTTTGATGATGAAGCCCATCAGTTGCAAGATGTAAAATGGCTTGGTCAAGGAACGATTTATCCAGATGTGATTGAGTCTAAGAGTGTAAAAGGACCTTCGGCAACTATCAAATCGCACCACAATGTGGGTGGATTACCTGACTTCATGAAACTGAAAGTAGTGGAACCATTAAGCTCCTTATTCAAGGATGAGGTGCGTGAAGTTGGGCATACGCTGGGATTATCTCATGAAATTCTTGGACGGCACCCATTTCCAGGCCCAGGATTAGGAATTAGAATTTTAGGAGACATCACACCAGAAAAAGTTCAAGTCCTTCAAGACGTGGATTATATCTATACTGAGGCACTGAAAGAAGATGGTTTGTATGATCAGATTTGGCAGGCAGGTTCCATTCTCTTGCCAGTTCAGTCGGTGGGAGTAATGGGGGATGAACGAACTTATGAAAATGCGGTAGCACTAAGGGCTGTTACATCAACCGATGGTATGACAGCAGATTGGTTTCACTTTCCACACGAGTTTTTAGCAAAGGTTTCAAACCGAATAATCAATAATGTAAAGGGAGTGAATCGTGTAGTTTACGATATTAGCTCCAAACCACCGGCCACCATCGAATGGGAATAAGCTTCAAGCACATACTGACCATACTGACTCTATTTATTTCAATGGGTGTTTTCGCCCAGACCACGCCTCAGGTTCACAAAATCAATGGTTCAAAATACTATCTACATGTAGTTGAACAGGGCAATACGCTCTATGGTATTTCTCGACTTTACGAAGTAAGTATAGATGTTATTCAAAAAGAAAATTCCGATGCGTTGAGGGATGGTTTGAAAGTGAATCAAACGTTACTCATCCCTGTTAATAGTGATAACAAAAAGGAATTGGCTCCAGTTGAGCAAGACGGAGCATTTTTAAATCATACTGTAAGGCCAAGCGAAACGCTATATGCTGTTTCTAGGCAGTACAATGTAAAATTAGAGGAGATACTTAAGGAGAATCCATTAGTCGCAACTGAAGGGTTGAAAGCCGGCTCAGTGATAAAAATCCCTATTGCGAAAGCTGATGTGTTACAAAAGGATAAAGTTCAGGCTAAACCCGACTCTTTGCTGGGTCATGTAGTAAGGAAGGGTGAAACACTTTTTAGCATCAAAACGAAGTATGATGTTAGTATGACAGATCTGCTTGCGGCAAATCCAGGCCTTGATCTGAACATAAGAGAAGGGTCGGTTATTCGAATTCCAGGCACGAGCGTAAAAAAGAAAAAGCCTGTTGTGGATACCACTAAGCTGGATTCAATCCCAATACATGTGCCGGATTCTGTCGGTAGTTTCAACGTTGGATTGTTGATACCACTATCTCCAAGCTTTCCAGCTTCGAGTAATAGAAACGACTTCAAGATTAAATCGGTCTCTCGCATAGCACTGGAATACTATCGCGGCTTTGAATTTGCGATCGACTCATTGGATGATAAATATCCGGTGGGTATCAATTTGAAGGTCTATTCAGTTGACAATGACTCTTTCTCCATGGCTAAGGCTTACCAAGATCCGGACTTTGATTCGTTGGATGTGATAATCGGTCCTTTTTATACCTCGCAATTTGAAAGTGTAGCGGATAAGATGTTGCAGAAGGGGGTGATTGCGATTTGCCCAATAAACAAACCGAGTAAACTGTTGTTCAAGCGACCGAATGCAGTCAAAATGGTTCCGAGTGAATCCATGCAGATCAATAGCTTGGCAGAGTTTTTGGCCACCGAATTGAAAGACTCAAACCTTGTATTGGTGAATAGTAATAAGTTTCAAGACACTCAAAATATTGAGTTTTTTAAAGAACGATTTGCAAGCGCACTGAATGTTCCAGACACGTTCACAGATGATGTAATTCGTGAAATAAAGTTGTGGGATATTGACCGAACCTCTTTAAAAATGAGATTTCCAGACACTGGAGACTATATCTTAGTTGTTCCATCGAAAGATCAGGTATTTGTGACAAAATTGCTTAACGGTCTTTATGACTTCGCGGTGGATAGCAAAGGCACTTATCGATTTCAAGTATTCGGTTTGTCCGAATGGTCAAAATGGGTTGAGGGCTTGAATGTCCGTCAATTGCAAAAGCTTCACGTGAC
>CALSPD010000011.1 GCA_943788145.1 uncultured Flavobacteriales bacterium | reverse complement strand
CTGTATTTAGCGTCTCGTTGGATCAAATCTAACGGATTGGGTTTTTTAATGGCATTTATCTTTTTGGCTTCGCTAGGGCTGCTAATAAAAATCTCATCCGCGCCAATATTGGCTCCTCTCATCTTGGTGTTTTATCCAAAATCACGACCAATTCGAAAGAAGTTGCTATTCATAGTGGCCGGTTTCGTACTCTTAGTTCCTGTGGTATTCTGGTATGCATACTGGTTTTATCATTTAGTTGAAATCGGTCGGTTTCAATTCTATTTCATGGGTCCCGATCTGAAAACAGGGCTCATGCAGTTGGTCAATGACCCTAATTCCGCCTTAGATAATTTTTATCAAGACAGTTTGAAATTTTCTGGATTTGTGGCCTTTTTAATGGGAATTGTCGCCATTATTCAACACCGCATGAAGTTGGCTGCTGGAATTTTTGCCGCTGCTGCGCTTTCCTTTTTTGCATTTATGGTGAAAGCTGGTTATGGCTTTTCAACACATGAATACTACACGATTCCTTTTGTCCCAGTCATGGCTTTTGTTGCGGGTATAGGTATTGCGAAGCTGCCTTCTTTGAAATGGCGATGGTTGTTAGTGGCTTTTATAATGATTGAAGGAATAGCCAATCAATACCATGATTTTATATTGAAAGACAGCGAAAAGTATAAATTGACATATGAGAAAATAGCTGACGAAAACATTCCTCATAATGCGTTTGTGGCAGTCAATTCTGGCCCAAATCCACAGGAATTATACTTCTTGCATCGAAAGGGAAAAGCTATGCATTCGATGGAAATATTTAATGGAATAAATGAGCTGCGTTTGCAAGGGTTTGGCTTTATTCTTTGGAATAAGCATCATGCAAGTGAACGTTTGCTATTAGCACCTAAATTTGAAAATGAGCACATAATATTGTATGAACTATAATCCAAGCTTATGGCCGACCACAATGATTTAGGGATACAAGGGGAAGATTTAGCAACCCTACATTTAGCGAAGTTGGGCTATTCCATTCTAGAGCGTAATTGGCGTTTTGGAAAGGAAGAAATTGACATAATCGCCCGAATTGGGCAGGAGTTGGTCATCGTTGAGGTGAAAACCCGCAACTCTGACTTTTTTGGAGAACCACATGAGTTTGTGACCAAATCCAAACAAAATCACATGATCAAGGCAGCACATGCTTATGTGGAGAAGAAGGATTTAGACCTAGAAGTGCGCTTTGATATCATAGGCATTATCATCAATAAAGCCGGGCAAAAGCTCGATCACATGGAAGGCGCTTTTCAGCCGCGCTGGTGATTAGTAATACATCAGGTGACCTCTGAATCCCTTTTGAGTATTGAATTCCAAGGCGGGAAAAGGAAACTTGATCAATCCGAAAACTGGACGAAGCCATAGCAAAGGCTTAGGTAAATTGACCCGTTGCATATCCACATCAAGTGAAAGCAAAAACTGTCGTTCGCGCAGGCGAGTGCTCGATATCTTCGCGGTCGGATTATCGGGGTCTGTCCATGTATTGGATTCCGCGCCAAGGAGATTGTTAACGCTATAACCCACGGCCAAGTTCAGCCATTTTGGGACATGATCTGATTTTCCCGTTAAACTCCAGATGTTGAAGCTCGCCCAATAGGTTTGCGCGTTGTAATCCTTAAGCCATTGCTCAAAAACCGTCTCGCCATACAAGTTGCGCGCTCTGCGTCCTTCATCTCCGGGTAAATTCGTCATTCCACTCGGAAAAAAGCTGTATTTCAGCGAAATGCGCTGTTCCTTCCAACCAAGTTGCTGCGACAGGAAAAGTCCATTTCCGACTGTGTTGAACAATAGATCGCCATTACTAAAACCCCAGCCTGTGGAGTATCCATCCATCACTTCGATAAACAATTGATAGCTGTATCCCAATCCGGCAGCGTACCAAATTGCCTTTTTTTCCGACACTCCTGCCCATTTATTGATTTTATAGAGATTCTGCGGAATCTGATAAGATGTTATGGCATGTCCTGCCTTGTCCATTTGGCTCCATCCAACCCAGTCGTTGAAAAAGTGAAATCCGGAAGATTTGTATTGGTTATACCAAGCAAAATACAAGCCCGACATCGTTGTCGCATAAACTCCGGTTTGAAAGCTTGTAATCGCGATAGCTCGCTTTTTATTCAAACTATCAGCAGGCTCATACCATTGTTGCCCAACAACTTGGATGCTCCAAAATAAAAATATAGTCAGGCTAAGGCTTCTCACAAATCAATACGTAATAATCGAAAAAAAATCCAGATTCTAGCTTCATCGTCCTGTTCATCTTCAATCCACGGGCAGTCAATAATGCTGCGTAATCATTTAAATCGAATTGATGTGGATGCAAAATGTCCATTGGAATGAGCCTAAAAAGCCACTTGAAGAAACGCCAGTTGTGGCAGTCTATGGAGATAATCAGTTGTGCATTATGGTCCATCGCTTTGATGAGTGCATCCAAACTTGCCCGCATGTCTTGAACATGGTTGATGACATTCAAGCAAAACACCATATCGTATGCAGAATCAAATGGCAAGGATTCTATAGTAATGGCTTTGAAATCGACATTTGGGTATTGCCGAATAGAAAAGTGCGGGAGCTTTTCATAACTCAATAATAGGGGATCGCAAGCAGTAACCTTTCCTTGTAATGCGATGAAGATTCCGGCTGGACCACAACCTGCGTCTAGTATTCTTGCGTAAATGGGAATGTCCAGCTGCATGGTCGATAAAAACTTCTTCCAATAGCTTTTTTTCCATTCCAAATAGTCTTCCACAGACCGATTCTTGAGATAGCGCTTCCACCATCTTTTTTCGAACCATTGAGCTATTGTCCATCGCATTTCGCCAAAAGTATGCGATCTATAATCGAGTGGAGTAAATACAGTAGCTTTGCAGGCTGAATTATTAGCTATGGCGAAGAAAAGTACTTGGGAAAAACGTGCCCAAAAAGTGAAAAAGGAAGAGCATTTGATTTTAGGTGGAAACACAGGTCAGAAGAAACATGGCGTTAAAAAGAAATTCACTGGGAATAAGCCGACAGGTGAAGGTGAAGGCCGAGCCGAAGACGAACCGAGAAAGCGATTTGTAGTTACCAAAGATGGCGAGGATTCACGAGGAAACACAGGCTCAAAAACGCGAACGAGCAGAAACGAGCGCTCTTCTGATTCCAGAGGTAAGTTTGGAGGCGACCGAGGCGATCGTAAATCAGGACCTTCAGATAGAGGAAGTCGACCAGGCGGAAGATCAGAAGGTGGCGAGCGTTCTGGCGGAAAAGGAATTTTCAAGTCAACAAACTACACCATAACACGCGAAGGCGGAAAAGAGGGTGGATTCAAATCAAAAGGACCATCACGAGATAATAAATTCAAAAAAGACGATCGATCGGGCGCCTTTAAGGGCAAAGGATCGGTTCGAGATAGTTTCAGAAAAGACGATAGAAAAAAGTCGCATTCCAAGTTTTTAGACGATCAGCATTTTGATGGCCTTGAACAACGCGGTACTGCGCCAACCGATGACATTCGATTGAATAAATACCTCTCAATGGCTGGCGTTTGCTCCCGAAGAGAAGCCGACACCTACATCGAGCAAGGGTTGGTTACAGTCAATGGTGTTACGGTTACAGAATTGGGCACGAAAGTGAAATCTGCCGATGATGTTCGCTATGCTGGCGAGCGGGTGAAAGCAGAGCAACTGCGCTATGTGCTGCTCAACAAGCCCAAAGACTGCATCACAACCTTGAGCGATGAGCGCGGGCGAAGCACCGTAATGGGCTTAGTGAAAAACGCTTGCCGAGAGCGCATCTTCCCCGTTGGAAGATTGGACAGAAACACAACTGGTTTGTTGTTGCTCACCAACGATGGCGATATGGCTAAAAAACTGACGCATCCAAGCCATGAAGTGCGTAAGGTGTATCACGTTATCACAGATAAAAACATCACCATAGGAGATTTGAAGCGATTGGAGTCGGGCATTGAATTGGAAGATGGCATAGCCAAAGCCGATGCAGCACTTTTTGCTGGCGATGGCTCTGTACGCAACGAAGTAGGAATGGAAATTCACAGCGGCAAGAATCACATTGTTCGAAGAATGTTTGCCGCTATGGGTTATGAAGTTACCAAGCTCGACCGAGCAGCCTTCGCTGGCCTCAGCAAAAAGGGTTTGCCACGAGGCAGATGGAGAATGCTCACCGAAAAAGAGGTTGGGTATTTGAAGATGCTTTAGGGTCAGAACGGAATTCAGGAATACAATAATTTGCGTCTGTTCGACTATAGGTCGCTCAGCTTTATTCGCAGGCCCTCACAAATTTCGAGTAGGTAAAAGTATGATGGGTTTATAGCCCCGCGTTCCAAACGCTGAATGGATTGGTAATCTTTATTGACACTTACCGCGAGGTCAAGCTGAGACATACCCTTTTCCTTTCGAATCGCTTTAATCCGCGACCCAAGAGAAATTAAAGCTTCAGATTTAGAAGGTAAGGCCATTGAGAATTCAATGGTGAAGCAATTTTGGAAAACTAAACGCAACGGATACGTTGTGTTTGGCTTAATTTTCCGGAAACTAAATTTAAAACGTTATGAAAAAAACATTGTCGTATCTTATTGGCTCGAGTCTTATAGTTGGTTCAAGTTCGTGTTCGAAGGAAAAGCAACTCCTAGATGAATACACACCAAATTCTGCTCAAAACTCTTCCGGTAGTTTTGGTTTTTATGAGCTTAATTCAGCAGGTTATCTGAAGATAGTAGATGAAAATGATTTTGATCTTCATATCTCAGATACTTCTCAAGCATCAGACTCTGCACTTTTCGTTGAACTTTCCAACCTGAGTGGTTATCAGAGCTACAGTGAGTATAAATTTACATCAGGTTATTTTGATACAATTGCTTCAGACTCTAGTGTTTGGTTTAAAGAGTATTCTAATAGAAACCAATTAATTTATTGGATTGCCAATAAAGATGGCATTTTCGGGATACAGGAGTTTTTGGCAAAAATTGACTTTAATACTGGAGCCGCCTACTTGGTTTTGAACGACACAAATGACACTACTCTGTATGCCGAATTGAAAACAAATGACCCAAATAACACGGACATTATAGATCTGGATAGGTCTTATATCCTTTCGGATGTTATAGAATATCTCAGAGGCAATGATTACGTTTGGAATGCCACCGACTACGCTACAGGTTGGGGATGCAGCGAGTCAAAGGCATCTAGCGACTTATCTGAGGCAGAAAAATACTTTTCTGGAATATTGGTCGAAACATTATATCATGGATTTCATCAAATCGTAGTAAGATATGCAACTCAATATGAAAAATGGTGGCTATATTGTTCTATGGAAATGGGTTTGTATTCGTACGTATCTCAGACAGGATCTGGCGGGGAGACAGATTGGGGGAATGTACCGATTACTATAAATGCCGATTTCATGTATGATCCAATTTGTTCCGCACAGTACGGACCTTGGAATAATGTGCGTTTTTCGGTGACAACAAATGGGGGTGGCCAAGCAACTAAAAGTTTTTATCGTTCAAAAACAAGACTGCATCATTATTCTCTATCTTGCTCAGTGAGGCATAAGTCCTTGCTTTCAGGATCTTTCTCAACTCCCGCACAAATCAATAATTAATGACACGCGCGTTCATCACTTTATTTCTTATTATTTCTCTCTATCAAATGGAAGCTCAACAAAAGGTTGAGCTTCTTTTTGGCCTAGGAAACCATTTCTTTAAGAGTGTGCCGATCCAGCCAGTATATGAAAATGGCCCCTCCGTTTCGACAGGTAGATTAACAATTACTTCGATGAATGCATGGGATGAGCTGTACTATCTATCCCCTAAGTCTTCAACGAGCAACAGCTTCAAATTGTCGCCTCTAACGGTAGATGCATTGATGCCGTTGCTAGCGCCTTCCGTAAATTTCAAAATTGGACTAAACGACATTTTCCGAATTTCCGATTATAGCTTTGGCATTCGAAGCGGCTTTTATTATGAGAAAACAAAGACCTATTTGTATTTTTCATTTAATGAATATCAGAACTCATTCTTTTATCCTGGCTACTATTTCTCCGCACCCGTTGTACATCATGAGGGTGTTCAATCTGTATATCATTCCGTTCCTCTTCTCCTAAAAATAACAAGAGACAGAACTACAGTGGGAACAGATGTGGTGGCTACTAAAGCCAAGGGTCATTTGCTTGTAGGCTATAAATACAACAAGGCCAAAACCTTTACGCTCCATTCAAGTAGTTATTCTTGGCTCATAACTTCGAATGTGGTGGGTATGAACGATACCATAACCATAAACGCTAAGGATTATGTAAGGAGCCATAGTCATCAAATCTTTTTGGGTTATGAACGTGAATTCGCAAGCGTAAGGGGCATACGTTCGGGAAATCGAATTGAATTTTTAGCTGATTTTTCTGTTTATTATGGATTTGGAAATTCCATTTTAGGTGGCGAAGAATATGAAATAATAATTGGCAAGGAAGTATTCGAATATGGCGTTGGAAGTAAGGGTACAGGGTTTAATGTCACCCTTTGCGCTAGGTTTTTCGAAAAAGACTTCAAAAAGAAGAAACCAGAATTATTCATGTAGTCCTCTAATCTAAACACCTCCCGTTCATAAGTCTTTTACATCCAAAAACTTCACATTGTTTGTGCGTGTAGCTTCGAATATTCGGCTGGTTAGGTCGTTATATCAGGTATGCGTAGGGTAGTCATTTGGTTTTTTTCGTTGTTTCTTTTTTTCGGAGGCCTTGTTATAGGCGCCTATTTCCTTGCGAAAAAATACGAAGAACCTGTGCGCAATTACATCGTTGGTGAGGTCAACAAGCGTTTGGATGCACCTGTACATGTGGGCGACATCAATTTTTCCCTGTTGGAGCGTTTTCCAAGTGCGTCCTTGGTTATGGACAGCGTTTGGGCCGAAGAAAACATTGTTAAAATCGGAAAGGCGGACACACTGTTGTTTTTTCGAAAGGTCTACCTCAACCTGAATATTTTCGATTTGCTGGAAGGCCAATATAAAATCAATGAAATCGAAGCCAAGGACGGTTTTGTGCATCTTTTTGTTGATGATAAGGGATACGACAATTTTCACATCTGGAAGCAAAGCGAAGATTCCACGGGTTTTCTACTCGAACTCAATCAGGTGCACATTGAAAATGGCGAAATCGCCTATGTAAATGAGCTAAGGCAACAGAATATTCAAATCCAAGCCGATGATTTAAAATTTCAAGGAAAGTTTTCTCAGTCCAATTACACCATGGTTGTGGATGGCGATGGGCGAGTGGATGCTTTTGGAATCAAAGGCGTAAACTACCTCGAAAACCGCGATGTGGCTGTAGAGTCGGAACTAAATATCGATGCCCAGGCAGAGCGCTATGAGTTTAGCAAAGGCCGATTGATCATCGATGATGTGTTGGATTTTAATGTGGCTGGAAAATTTGAATCGGCCGGAGTTGACCTGCATATCGTTGGCAATAATCTAGACATCATTCAGTCCATATTCCTCATTCCGATAGAAAGCCGGACAGCATTGGCGGACTATCAGAGTTCAGGTATTCTTGATTTAGACTGTACGCTAAAAGGTGCGTTTGGCAACACCGAAAATCCGAGGTTACGGGTGAAATTCTCGGTTTTGGACGCCACCGTAAGTAGAAAAGGCTCGAATTGGAAACTAACAAAACTCAAAGGCAGCGGGAGCTTGGATAATGGCGAACTACGAAACATGACTTCCACTTCATTAATCTTCGAATCCCTAAGTGGTCAGTTTAATGAAGATGCCTTTGAGTCGGCATTTTCGGTGGTTAATTTCAATCAACCTACCATAGATGGAAGCGCCAAGCTTTCTACGGACATTGAGGCCTTAGACGAATTCTTGGCCATCGAATTTATCGAAGCGGGCAGTGGACAGCTCACCATTGACGCCAAAATAAAAACGACACTCAGAAACCCAGGTGAATCCAGCGCACGAGATTTCTTGAATTCGGAGGCGAGTGGAATGATTTCGCTCGTTGATGCGAAACTGAAACTGAAAGATGACGAACGCAACTATGGAATAAGCAGCGCCATTTTTAGGGTGGAGAATAACTCCTTGGTTATTGAAAACTATGAGGGCGTTGTCAACGATTGTCGGGTGCTACTGAACGGTCGAGCCGATCATTTTCTTGATTACTTCTTTACCGAGTCGGGTAAATTGGACATTCGAGGTAAAATCGAAGTTTCAGACATTGATTTGGAAGCATTGTTTCCCTCGCGCTCCGACAATAACAAGGCTACGAGTGTGGTTGTGGCCTTTCCGCAGCGTGCTTCTTGGAATTTGGAATTGATTGCAAAGTCATTCACCAACGGGAAATTCCGTGCAGATGAAGTGAGTGGTCATTTTGTGATGAATGAGTTTAAAGCCGAGGCGACTTCACTGCACTTTTTGAGTCAAGGAGGAAACGTGCAAGGAATGGCCGGAGTTTATCGTTTTGGTGACAATCAATTTGGCATCAAAACCGATTTTGACGCCACGGGAATTGACGTGAAAACCCTGTTCGAAACCTTCAACAATTTTGATCAGGAATACATCACAAGCGCGCACATTTCAGGAGAAGCAGATGCCAATACCCAGTTTCAAGCTTTTTGTGATTCCACATTCATTATTGACACGAAGTCCATTATTTCCAGTACCGATCTCATCATCCGAAATGGAGCCATTAAGGACTTTTCGCCATTGATTTCTGTTGCCGATGAGATTAAGAAAAAACCCATGCTGCGACTTTTTGTATCGACCGAGGATTTGAAAAAACGGCTCACTTATATTCAGTTTGCTGAGCTGAAAAATGAAATTAGTATTCGAAATGAGGCCATCACTATTCCAAACATGGAAATCAAATCATCGGCTATTGACCTTAATGTTTCGGGGACGCATTCCTTTGATAATCACATCAATTATGCGATGGATTTCGCCCTGAGTGAACTCCTTCAAATGAAGGATCGAACGGAACCGTACAATGAATATGTGCAGCGTGACACAAAGGGTCGAACGCGCATCTATTTGACTATGATTGGCACAACAGACGATTTCGATGTAGAGCTAGAGCGCACCAACGTCAAGTCAACGCTGAAGGACGAAATGAAATCTGAAAAGAACACCGTGAAAGGCTTGTTGCAAGATGAGTTTAAGATCTTAGGAAAAGATACATCAGCCAAAGCAAGAGAGGAAAAACAACCGGATATTCAAATCAATTTTGACCCTGAGGCGGGCACTTCAAATGAAGTTCAGAAAACCAAGGATCAGCCTGAAGCGGTGAAGGAAAAAAACGTGCTGAATAAGATCATTAAGAAGACAGAAACGGACAAGAAGAAACTGAAAGACGGAGAGTTTGAAGATGATGACTTCTAATCCAGCGAATGAATTGCAGATATTCGTAATCATTCATGGCTAAGGATTACAACATATATTCTCGAAAACAGCGTTGGAAATTGCTGCTGTTTGTGCTTGCCCTGTGCATCGTGGGCGTATCCCTAGCCTACACTAAAACCTTGGTCGACAAAATCGCCAGCGAAGAGCGAACCAAAGTTGAAATATGGGCGGATGCCGTTCAAAAGCGATCTGCCTTAGTCAATTACACCAGTAATTTGTTTAAAAAGCTACAATCGGGAGAACGGAAAAAAGTCGATTTATACATAGAAGCAACCAAGTATTTGGCGCGACCCGATGTAACTGAGGTAAGCTTTGCATTGAATGTTTTGAATGAAAACACCACTGTACCCGTAATTCTTACAAACGAAAAGGGCGATATCACTTCGCACCGTAATATTAATGTCGAGCCGGAGCAGGATGTTGACGAAGTGCTAGCCAGCGAATTGAGGGATATGGCTGCGCAATATGATCCCATTGAAATCGTCTATTTTGGCAACAGTCGAGTTTACCTTTATTACAAGGATTCTCGACTTTTTAGCGAATTGAAAACCACGTTTGACGATTTGCAACAATCCTTTATTTCAGACCTAATATTGAATGCCGCTTCGAGTCCGCTCATTCTGCTTGATTCGGCCACAGGAAATGTGATTGAAGCGGGAAACATTGAAAATGTGGTGTTGGATTATCCTATAAACCTAGCCGCTCGTTTGGAACAGATGGCTGAACAGCATGATCCAATTAGCGTTGAAATTAACGGCAGTCGAGCATTTGTTTATTACGAAGACTCGTATTTGCTTACTCAACTTAAGTATTATCCCATTGCCCAAATGGGTGTAATCGGCTTGTTTGTCATGATTGCTTATCTACTTTTTAGCACAGCGCGAAAAGCCGAACAAAATCAGGTCTGGGTGGGAATGAGCAAAGAGACGGCCCACCAATTGGGTACACCACTTTCGTCAATGATCGGTTGGATTGAACTTTTGAAACAGGATGAAAAGACAGTTCCCATTGCCGTTGAGTTGGAAAAGGACGTATCGAGGCTTCAAGTGGTCACCGAGCGCTTTAGTAAAATTGGTTCACAGCCTGAGCTGGTCGAACAAGATTTAATTGCCCTCCTCCATACGGCCGTAGATTATTATTCGATGCGCATTGGCAAAAACGTCAATTTCACCAAAGACTTTCCTGATAAGGTAATGGTTACAATAAACCACGCACTCTTTGAGTGGGTCATAGAAAACCTAATCAAGAATGCCTTGGACGCTATAAAAGGAAAAGGAGATATTTCCATCGTGGTGAAGGATGAAGAACATCGCGTTTTAATTGATGTTAGCGATTCTGGAAAGGGCATACCATCGAAAAGCATGAAAACGGTTTTCCAACCTGGGTTCACAACCAAAAAGCGAGGTTGGGGATTAGGTTTATCCCTCAGTAAGCGCATCATTAAGGAATATCACCACGGAAAAATTTATGTATTAAAGTCTGAAATCGGCAAGGGCACAACCTTTCGGATTTCATTGAGAAAGGATTGATATCCGTTTTTAGTTTTTCACGCTTCTTACCTCAAAAACTTATTATTGAAGTCTAAAATAGATTGACAATGGCGTGGTTTACATCAGAGTTTGAAACGTTTTTCAGCGAACTAAAAGAGAACAATAACAAAGAGTGGTTTGCCGAAAACAAGCCGAGGTATGAAAAGCATGTGAAAAAGCCATTTGAGCTTTTCATTGGCGATATGATCCTGCGCATGCAAGCCTACGATCCTCAATGCCAAATTCAACCAAAGGATGCCATTTTTAGGATCTATCGCGATGTTCGGTTTTCGAAGGATAAGACACCATATAAAACTCAGGTTTCGGCTATAGTTGGTAAAGGTGGTCGAAAAGAAATGGCTTTGTCGGGTATGTATCTCGAAATGGGTCATCAACACCTTCGGATTTACGGAGGGGTTTACCAGCCGGATAAGGATCAATTGCAAGCCATTCGTCAAGAAATACTGTACAATCAATCTGATTTTGAAAAACTAATTGCCGAAAAGAAGTTTAAAAAATCTTTCGGGGAAATCAGAGGTGAAAAAAATAAGCGGCTGCCGACTGAATTTGCAGAAATTCAGGATCAACAGCCGCTTATAGCCAATAAGCAATTCTATTATTTCAGTGAATTAGACCCGAGTCTAATTACGAGTGAAAAGCTAATAGATGCTTTTTATGAATTGTTTGAAGTAAGCGCTCCGGTTAGGAAGTTCTTACGCGCCCCACTTGAAGATTAGAACTGGTATTGAAGTCCTAGAGAGAAAACTTCTTTGAACTGAACGCGTGGTCCAGATCCATCGGTTACTCCGTCATCGTTTCTATCAAGTGCAATTTTAATGTCGTCATCATAAATCAAGTGTGTACTCAAGCTTGCGCTTAGGAATTTATTGATTTTCATGGCGATTAACGTCTCCCAGTTGACATCAATATTGCCGAAGTTGACCAAATAGTTAGCAAAGAAGTCTGCTTTCGTGGTCAACTTTACATTTTCAACGATATTTCTCGAATAAGCCAGTTTCAAGTATCCACCAACCTCATTTCGCATCGTTTCGCCTGGATCCACACCATAAGCACCCAGAGCGGATAATCGAGCGTTATCTACGATGGTGATTTTAGCCGTTGCAGGCGATAAATATGCGCTAAATGCTTCGCTTGGCTTGTAGTCAATTCCCAATCCCATCAACACATATGCAGGTGAAAACGGATCGGAGATTAACAAACTACCCACGTTGCCATAATCGTAACCCGCATCCCATTGCGTTCTAAAGGTGGCTAAAGCCGCCCAATAGGTGTGAATGACTGAAGTTTTATGGCCCAATTTTGAATTAATTTCAATTCTGTCGTCTGTTTTTCTGAATTTGTTTGTGGTGGAAATCTCACCGATCAATGTCTGTCCGTAAGCTGCGTCTAGCGTGTTGTCCCAGGTCCAAGCATCCTTTTTGTAGTTAGCAAAAAGCCCCATGATGGCTGTACCGTTAATGGCGTTGTTACCACCACCTTGCCAGTTTGATAAATAGGTCTGCGAAAAATTCGCTCCGATCATCCCTCCTGTTTTCCAAGGGCCTTCTGCTGCTGCGTCTGTCGCAGCCTCATCTTGTGCTACTCCAATGAAAAACATGGAGAGCATACACGCTGTTGCCAGTATGTGCTTCATAATTATAAAAGTTAAGTTAAGATTTAGTTTTAAATGCGTTTATCGCGTTTCTAGTAAAGTCGGATAAGACAAGTCGACCGCTGATTTTCGCTCTTTCAATAAGCAAGTTGTCCCAATGTTCCGTTCCTTCCCAAAAATTAATTTTTAATTCTGCCATTGCCTCTGGGCTGTATTTTTCAATTCGGTTTAGGAATAAACCAATTTCTTGATCCATTTGTTCAATACTGTCCGAAACATGCATATACAAACCGCGTGTTGCCGCCCAACTTGCATCTCGCCAAGCACTGGCGTCAATCGCCAATTCGGTAAAGCCAGACTTGCCTAATTTTCGCTCAACTGCCGGACCAACCACAAATGGGCCGATGCCAATGGCAAGTTCTGAAAGTTTAATCGCGGCAAATTTTGTCGCGAAGCAATAGTCAACTGCGCTTGCAATTCCTACTCCACCGCCAACAGTTTTGCCTTGAACTCTACCAATCACAAACTTTGGACAAGTCCGGATAGCATTAATAACCTTCGCAAAACCGCTGAAAAATTCCAATCCCGCCTCCTTTGTCTCAATGGCTATGAGTTCATCAAAACTTGCTCCGGCACAGAATGCTCGGTCACCACCAGATTTGAGTAACACGCATATAACCTCCGGGTTTTCGCCTGCCAATCGAATTTGATTGGCTATTTCGTCCAATAATTCGCCCGGAAGAGAATTGCTGTTTGGGTGATAAAACTCAATCTCTTGAGTTTGATTTACAAGTGTCGATCGTACGTAGGCTTCGGCCATTTGAAAATTTTTGCAAAGAAAAGATTTCCTTTTATTTAATGACGTTTGAGGCTAGTTAACACTGCGAATTGAAAACTTTTAGTCGTGGTTGAAGCTTTTGATTGACGGCAAATTAGTTTTGAATCTATGATTAGAAATGCCTTTTTAGTCCTTTTTGTGGTACTGTGTTCTTGCAATGGAATTGCTCAAGAAAAACTGCCTGAAATTGAGACTGTACCCTATGTTGACTTTTACGATCAAGACCATACACTGAAATTCAGCGAAGGCCAGTTCATGTTGGGAAAGAAACATGGTACATGGACGTATTACTATCGCAATGGCAATAAGCAAGAGCAGTCCAATTACAACAACGGCTATTTAAGCGGTAGTGTAATCTATTGGTATGAAACCGGTCAAAGACAGTCTGAAGGCAATTTTAAACTCATTTTTCAACGAGGGTTACTTGCCTCAATTCGCGATAGCGCTTATAAAGAGTGGTTCCCTAATGGCAATATGGCTCAAAAAGGAGAATATAAGGACGATGTTCGAAACGGACTTTGGATCTTTTGGTTTCCCGAGGGCGACAAATGGAAAGAAGTGGCCTATAAAAATGGCCTAGAAAAGCCGATTAACGGGTGGGACAAGGACCTAAAACAGACTTTGGTCAAGGGGAATGGAATCTTGTTAGATTATTATGAAAATGGACCATTAAAGTCTCGAAAGGCTGTTCAAGACTCCGTTTTTAACGGTTTGTCGCAATACATATTCAGAAACGGGCAGGTTGAGATGGAGGGATCGCTCGTTTCAAATCGGAAGGACGGAGTATGGCACTTTTACTATGAAAACGGAGATGCGCTTAAGGATGTAAGCTATTCCAACGGTGAATTGGATGGGCCTTACAAAACTTGGTATCCTAACGGAAAGCTCAGCGTTGAAGGACAATATTTGAAGGGGCAAAAGAGTGGGAAATGGACATGGTATAACAGTACCGGAAAGGTCTATATGAAAGGGGAGTTTGCAGAAAATGCGCAAAATGGACTTTGGACATATTATTTTGATAATGGGCAAATAGAAGCTCAGGGGAACTTTGAACGAGATCTTCGCCAAGGCGAGTGGAATATGTTCTACAAAGACGGTTCAAAGTGGAAAAGTTGGTAGCTATTTGAACGATAAGAAAAATGGTCACTGGCGCTACTTTTTCGAAACATGGAAGGTTGCTTCAGGAGGGCGACTTTACAAAACGGGCAAGGAGGAAGGAGACATGGATGGCCTGGTATGAGAATGGTCAGCAAAAAGGATCATGGGAACATACAAGGCCGGGATCATGGACGGACACTGGGAAGGCTGGTTTGACAACGGGAAACTGAACTATACGGAAGGGAAGAGAGATGACGGAGCAGAAAGACTGGCACATGGAAGTTACGGATATCATCAACGGGAAGACGAGGGAGGAAGGGAGCCTACCTCGAAGGAGAGAAACGATGGCGAATGGACGTACTACTTCCGAAGCCGGAAACATCGACTACGAATGTCACCTACACCACAAGGCGCCAAGGATGGAAAGAGCGCCTATTACTACGAACATGGGGCCAAAATGCGGCAAGAATCGTATGAAATGGATCGGCTTCGAAGGGAAAGAGCTTGATGTGGGGACCAAGAGCCAACATTGCTGAGCGAACGAAACTATCGAAACGGATTGCCACACGGTAAAGGTGATCGGACTATGACGACGACGGAAAGGTCATTAGCCAAGACAGTCTATAAAAACGGAGTACGCCAGAAGTAATAAGCATAACACAGAAATGTGCTATATATTTGCAGCGTAATACAAGAAGGAGTGAGGGGAGTTATCCCCTCTTTTTTTTGTAAGTTTTTTGATGATTACAGAAGATAGAATAGCAGAATTAGTAGCCGAGAAATTGAGCGATGGGCCCATTTTTGTGGTTGAAATTAAAGTTCATCCGGGGAATAAGATCCATGTTGAAATTGACGGAGACTTCGGGGTGAATATCGCTGATTGTGTTGCGGTTAGTCGTCAGATTGAAGGAAACTTGGATCGAGAAATCGAAGATTTTGAACTGCAAGTTCTGTCTGCAGGAGTTGGGCTGCCGCTCAAACACGAACGCCAATATCGTAAGAACATAGGTAGAGAAGTGAGTGTAAGTTTAGAGGACGGTTCAGAGTTAATCGGAGTATTAATGGAGTCGGAAGATGGGGTTAAGCTAAAACTTCCAGCATCGAAAAAGAAAAAATTGCCAGAGCGAGAAGTTTCGATCGCAATGGATCAAATAAGGGAAACTAAAGTAAGAGTATCATTTAAGTAATAACTGTTTCAACCATGAATGCAGACGAGTTAATTGAGTCATTTCAAGACTTTAAAGATTTAAAAACATAGATAGAGTAACAATGATGCACATCCTTGAAGATGTGATCAGAGGTATGATATTGAAAGAATTTGAAGACGATTCAAACTTTGACATCATTATCAATCCAGATAAAGGTGACCTTGAGATTTGGAGAAATCGAACCATTGTTTCTGACGGGGAAGTTGAAGATCCGCTCACTGAAATTGAGTATAGTCAGGCCATTAAGATTGAGCCAGATTTTGAACTTGGAGAAGAGGCTTCAGAGGAGCTGAAAATTGAAAATTTCGGGAGAAGAGCCATTTTGAGCATGCGTCAAAACCTGGTGGGCAAGATCCAAGAGCTGGAGAAAGACAGCATTTATAAGAAGTACAAGGATCGCGTTGGTGACATTATCACCGGTGAGGTGTATCAGATATGGAAGCGAGAGATCTCTGGTTTTGGATGACGAAGGCAATGAATTGGTGCTACCTAAGATGGAGCAAATCCCGACGGACTACTTCAAGAAGGGAGATACGGTGCGCGCCGTGGTGAGCAAGGTGGATATGAAGAATGCGAGTCCAGTGATCATACTTGTCACGTACTTCGCCAGCGTTCCTTGGAACGGCTGTTTGAGATGGAAGTACCTGAAATATTTGATGGTTTAATTACCATTAAAAAATTGTTCGTGAGCCAGGAGAACGAGCGAAAGTTGCGGTCGAGTCTTACGATGATCGAGTTGACCCAGTTGGCGCTTGCGTTGGAATGAAAGGATCTAGAATTCATGGAATCGTGCGAGAGCTTAGGAATGAGAATATTGATGTTATCAATTATACGGCTAATGCAACGCTGTACATTCAAAGAGCGCTTAGTCCAGCTAAGATTACCACCATCAAAATCAATGATGATGGAACACACGCTCGAGTTTATCTTAAGCCCGATCAAGTGAGCTTAGCTATTGGTAAAGGAGGCCATAATATTAAGTTAGCGGGCAAGTTAACAGGTTACGAAATAGACGTTTATCGTGAGTCTGAAGATGATTACGAAGATGTGAGCCTCGAAGAGTTTGCCGATGAAATAGATCATTGGATTATTGATGAATTAAAAGCTATAGGATGTGATACAGCGAAAAGTGTCATTGAAATAGGAGCTGCAGATTTGTTGAAGAGAACGGATTTGGAAGAAGAAACCATTCTCGAAATTCTCGAAATTCTTAAGTCAGAATTCGAATAAACCGTCATAGAATATTATTTTAACGAGATTCGCAAATTAGTTTATGTCAGAAACCGGACCAATAAGGCTTAGTAAAGCCGCCAACGAATTTAATGTAGGCCTCTCTACAGTTGTTGATTTCCTTGCTACAAAGGGAATTAAAATCGAGGGAAGACCGAACACTAAAATTGAGGCGAAAGCTTATCAGTTGTTGGTGGATGAATATGCACCGGATCGAGCGAAAAAGCAAAAGTCGGAAGCATTGTCTCATACCAAAGTGGTTAGAGAGACAATTACCCTCGATCAACAAACCAAGGACCGTACATCGTCCGTGGATGATCAAGAGGAGGTTTTGATAAAAAATGTAGGTGGCTACACTGAACCGGAACCAGTTGTTAAATCGACACCGGTAAAAGAGGAGCCAAAGCTTGAACCTAAAGTTGAACCTAAGAAAGCGGTTGTAGAGCCCCCAAAAATTACTGTTGAAGCGGCTAAGCCAATTATTGAGCCAGTTGCAGTTGAAAACCAAGAAGAAGAAAAACCTTCAGGAAGTGGGCCAACTGTAGTAGGGAAAATCGATTTGGATTCGATTAAATCGAATCGACCATCAAAAAAAATCAACCAAGCAAGCGGAGCCAGCTCCAAAGCCGAAAGTTGAGAAAGAAGTTGAAGGAAAAACTGCCGAAAAAGAGGTTGTCACTGAACCTGCTAAGGAAGCTGAACCCGCAAAGGACCGGAGAAACCGGTTGAAATCGAGTTTTTAAAAGCGAAAGCAGATAAACTAGACGGACCGAAGTTTGTCGGGAAGATTGTTCTGCCTCCATCGTCACGGCCAACTAAGAAGACAGCTAGCGATAATGACGATAAGTCCAAGCGAAGTAAGAGAAAGAGAATCACTCAAGTAGTACCAGGACAGAGCCCGAGTCAAGGAAGGCCAGGAGGTCAGTCAAATGATCGATACTCAAAAGGTAGAAAGCCAACGAAGGCTGCCACTCCTAAGGCTGAGCTTACAGAAGAGCAAGTTCAGAATCAAGTACGTGAAACTCTCGCAGCCTTAAAGAATAAAGGAAAGTCGACTCGATCGAAATACCGAAAGGAAAGAAGAGATGCTGTAAGTGAAAAAATGCAGCGTGAGGTTGAGCAGCAGCAGGAAGAGCAGAAAGTGCTAAAACTCACCGAATTTGTAACAGTAAGTGAGCTGGCGACTATGATGGAAATCTCTGCTACAGAGGTTATTTCAATGTGTATGACGCTTGGTATGATGGTCTCCATCAATCAGAGATTGGATCAAGAAACATTGACGCTATTAGCTGAGGAATTTGGATTCACCGTTGAATTTGTTGGTGCGGACATCGAAGAAAGTACTCCAAGAAGAAGTGGATGACGATGAAGATCTTTTAGAACGTGCACCTATTGTAACCGTCATGGGCCATGTTGACCACGGTAAAACCTCTTTATTGGACCATGTTCGACGTGAAAACGTAATCGCTGGTGAAGCTGGAGGAATAACCCAGCATATTGGCGCCTACAGTGTTCAGTTAGAAGGTGGTAAGGTTATTACTTTCCTTGATACGCCAGGTCACGAGGCGTTTACCGCCATGCGTGCGAGAGGTGCTCAAGTGACAGATATTGCAATTATTGTGATCGCAGCGGACGATGCGGTGATGCCACAAACAGTGGAGGCAATAAATCACGCCCAAGCTGCTGGAGTGCCAATGGTCTTTGCGTTTAATAAGATGGATCGCGATGGAGCGAATCCTGAAAAGATAAAGGAACAACTTGCCAATATGAATATCCTAGTTGAGGATTGGGGTGGTAAGTTTCAGTGTCAAGAGGTTAGTGCTAAAAATGGACTAAACATTGACGAATTGCTAGAGAAGGTGCTGCTCGAGTCTGAGTTGCTTGGACTTAAGGCAAACCCGAATCGTAATGCTCGAGGAACTATTATAGAGGCGAGCCTTGATAAAGGGCGTGGATATACTTCAACCCTCTTGGTGCAAACAGGAACAATGCGGGTAGGAGATATGATTCTAGCCGGAAGTAACTATGGTCGTGTCAAAGCAATGTTTAATGAAAGAGGCGTTCCAGTTGAAGAAGCAGGGCCATCTCATCCAGTGAGTATTCTTGGATTGAATGGCGCGCCGAGCGCTGGAGATTCCTTTCTTGTGATGGAAGACGAGCGAGAGGTGAAGAACGTGGCGTTCAAGCGTCAGCAATTGCAACGCGAGCAAAGTATCCGAACTCAACGAAGAAGAACGCTTGAAGATATTGGAGACATCATCCAGATTAGGTGATTACCAAGAAGTGAACGTCATCGTGAAAGGGTGATGTGGATGGTTCAGTGGAGGCGCTTGGCAGACTCCATGACTGAAGCTTACAACCGATAACATTGCGATCAACGTGATTCACAAATCGGTTGGTCAGATATCAGAGTCAGATGTGCTATTGGCCACCGCCTCGGAGGCGATAATTATCGGTTTCCAAGTTCGACCATCTGCTCAGGCGCGTAAGACGAGCGGAGACCGAAGGAGTTGAGATTCAGACTGTACTCGATCATCTACGATGCTCTCAACGACATGAAGTCCGCCATGGAAGGCATGCTTAAGCCGAAAATCGAGGAGCAAGTTGTATGCAACATCGAGAGTTCGGGAAACCTTTAGAATCAGTAAGGTCGGAACGATCGCAGGATGCTACGTATCTGGATGGAACCGTAACCAGAAATACCAAGGTGCGCATAATTCGAGACGGTAATGTAGTATATGCAGGCTGGCTCGTTAGGATCGCTTAAGCGATTCAAGGATGACGTGAAAGAGGTGAAAGCACGGATTTGAGTGCGGCCTTGACATCGATGACGGCTACAACGACATCAAATGACGGTGACATCATCGAAGGATACGAAGAAGTGGAAGTGGCTCGTACACTCTAGTAAGAGAAGCTACTTCTTG
This sequence comes from uncultured Flavobacteriales bacterium, assembly GCA_943788145.1. GTDB lineage: Bacteria > Bacteroidota > Bacteroidia > Flavobacteriales_G > Salibacteraceae > SHAN690. The sequence continues at coordinate 23,173 of CALSPD010000011.1, read as the reverse complement.
AAAGGACTCGCGATGTTGTCTCTGATCACAAATGAGGCTGGGTAGGAGTCTTTGATTTCGTCACGAAAACTAACCGCTTCAAGCCTAGATCTAAAATTTCCAACTCGGAGAACCCAATTTGGGGAATTCCATAGTGCATACGATGGGTATCTTGGATACAGCTTTAAGAAATCAGTCTGGGCCTCATAGGATTTTTCTCTTGCTCCCGGGCCTGAATTTGAGAATAATTGTATCCGAAATCCCTCAATATTCTGCGACACCTTGTCTACAGAATCCATTAATATCAAATATTGAGATACCTCTTCACTCACAATTAATGTAGAAGTGGTGGAATCGATGTAACTCGGTGTAACTAGCTGCAAGTCAGGCGCCGATTCTGTTTGATTCGCAACTGGGTCTATCTCCTGTGCGCAAATCGTGAAGGAAGCGAGTAGAAATTGAGAAAGGAGTAAAAGTCTTGTTGGCATTGTGCGAATCTACTAGCACTCAGAATTTTATGGTTTAGGGTAAAACTGGTTTACATCGTAATCAGATGAAATACAGCGGCTTACAATCCTTATTTAGAACCCTTTTAAATTAAACTCCCTAGCAGCATTTTTTAAGATTTGTTAAGAGTCATATCCCGTTTCTTATAAATTTGCCACCGCTTTCTGACCACCCTATTTACAACGAAAACTGAAAGAATTTATGCGAAATACGTGGGTGAGCCTAACAACTAAGATGCTGTTCTCAACGGCAATCTTGACAGTGCTCCTAATGTCATCGCCTGTGAGCGCCCAGCATGACGGCGAGGCGCTATTTCAAGGCCAACTGCTCTTCATGCCACAAGCCAGATAAAAAGGTGGTTGGTCCGGCACTTCAGGGAGCCCGGGCTAAATTGGGCTGAGAGCGAACTGGAGGCGACGAGGCTGATAGTAGCATGGGTGCAAAACTCTCCGCTGATTATATGAAAACTGCAGGCGACTCCTACGCCAAGGAGCTTTTATGCTCGATTACAATGGCAGAGTGCAATGACGGCAATGCCGTTAAATGACGCGGAGGAAATTCATGCCGTTCTGGATTACGCCGACAGTTACGCGCCAGCCGGTGGCGGAAGTATCTGCCGCATCAACTGGTGGGGCTGATGCGAGCGAAGAAACTGAAGGCGACCCAACAATGTGGTTGGTGCGTTGTTGCGATCATCTTCTTTGTGGTGTTTCGAGTGCTATGGGGAGTCTCCAAGAACTATAGAGAATATGAACCGTCAAAACGACGGAGAAGCTGTTAAGACTGATCAAGACGTCTGAGATTGACTTCCTCGGTGCCCTTGCAGATTACTTCAAACGAAGATACAAGGTCAGTAACGCGTGGTTGCTGATAATACTCCTAGGCTGGAGCTTATATCGCCGGTCTTAGGCTGGGATTGCGCTGAATGCCGTATTGGAGTAAATCAAGTCATATCAGCCGACAGCAGCCAATCTGGTTCTCACACAAGGTGCACGCAGGTCAAAACGGAATCAACTGTGTTTACTGCCACAACTCAGTTGCAGAAAAGGGAAAGGCAGCTGGGAATACCATCAGCTCAACATATGCATGAACTGCCACATGGGGGTTCCAGAAGGCAAAGCAAACTGGCACGAAAGAGATTGCTAAGATTTACGAGGCAATTGGATGGGATGCAGACAAAGGCAGATATGTACATCGAAGGGTATGAGCACGAAGCCGATAGAGTGGGTCCGCATACATAACCTGCAGGACTTCGTGTACTTTCAACCACAGCCAGCACGTGGTTGTTGGGAAACAAGAATGTCAGACATGTCACGGTCGCAATCGAAGAAATGGACGAGGTGTACCAGTACTGCTGACCTGACGATGGGGTGGTGTATCGATTGTCACCGAGAAACAGATGTGACAATGGAGGGCAATGGCTATTACGAGCGCATACACGATGACCTAGTGGAGAAGCATAAAGAAGAAGGCCTCGAGTCGTTCAAGGTTGAGCATATCGGTGGCCTTGAGAGTGCGTTAAGTGTCACTATTAATTGAAGTGATTGAAGTACCTATGAGCAATAACAAAATATACTGGAGAGGAACAGAGGAGCTTGACTAAAGAGTCCCGAGCTTTGTTAAAGCAGCGCGGAGAAGGAGTTTGCCGAAGAATTGCCCATCGAGCAGTTTTTGGGTAAAAAAGACTTGAGACGCTACGAATACGAGTCGGAGAGACTTTTCTGAAATTCATGGGTTTCGGGATCACGGCGGCTACCCTAGCGGCATGTGAAGCGCCGGTTGATTAAGAGCCTTCCCTACGTGGTAAAGCCGAACGAGGTGATGCCAGGAATCGCAAACTATTACTACGCATCGACGTATTTCGATGGCTATGATTACGCCAGCGTAATCGTGTTAAAACCACGAGAAGGACGGCCAATTCACATCGAAGGGAACATAACTTTCGAAAGCTACACTGACCCGTGGAGGAGTAAGTGCTCGCGTGTTAACTCCTCGGTGCTATCTCCTTATGACAATACAAAGCGGTACTGCAAGGTCCAAAGATTGGACGGAGTTGAAGCCTCTGACTGGGCAGCGGTCGATGGAGCTGTAAGTTCCTTACTAGCGGCTGAACGAGTTAAGGCAAAAGGAGGCAAAGTGCGCATACTTATCCTCAACTATGATTAGCCCGTCTTCAATCGCTCTAATCGCTGAATTGGAGAGGAGGCAGTTTGGTTAGGAGAAGGAGGGGCGGTTGATGTGAGAATCACGTAATGTATGATGCGCAGTGTCTGCATCAGGAATTATTGAGGCGAATAGAAAGAACATTTGGAAAGTCAATTGTACCAAAGTATTCATTTGAGAAATCGCAAAGCGTATCGTTAGGTATAGGTGCCGATTTCCTAGTAAACTGGGTGAACCCAATGCGCTTATGCCAAGGGATATGGTATCATGCGAAACCCAGGATTCAGGAATGAGTCGACATTATCAGTTTGAAACAACTTGTGACCAATACGGGATCGTGTGCTGATGTTCGTGGAGCTATTCGCCCGTCAGAGCAAGGCGCAACGGTTCTTATGCTTCACAATGCTGTTGCATCAGATGGCGGGTAAGGCCGCAGTTGGCTCTCCTGCGTCTGCGCAATGCTGATGACAATGGGATAGCATGCTAAAGTGAGCAGAGGCAGCGAAAAGTCATTGTGGGCCAATAATCGAGGCACATTCGATCGTTGTATGTGGATCGAACGACCCTAGCATTCAGGTGCGTAGCCAACGGCATCAATCGAAATGTACTGGGCAACTATGGGTCAACAATTAGCTTGGATCATGCCAACGGAGTTAATCGAAGAAAGGGTAGTGACGCTGATGAAGCAGTAGCACAATTGGTTGCTGAAATGAACGCAGGTGGCGATGTGACGCACTGCTCTATTTATTGATAGAAGCCGATCCAGCTTATTCAACCTAGCCAAGGGTTCATGGGGGTTTGTACGGAGGCACTGGCAAAAGCGAAATACGAGAATAGCTTTTGCTGCGAAAGCTGATAAGCAGACAACTGCCTCAAGTGGCAATGTAGTGTGCGCTACTGGTCACTACTTCATGGAGAATTGGAACGACGCTAATCCGACAGGTGGATGACAAGTCAGCTTTCACTCAACCAGCGATCCAGACCGATATATACCCGACGCGACAGTGGCAAGATTGCATGTTAGGTTGGATGGGAACCGATCAGAATCATACTATGATTACCTGAAGATCAAAATGGAATTCTCCCAGTTACAGCGGAACGAAGATCCATCGGTGATATTTGCAAGCAAGTGGAATAAATATATTCAAGATGGCGTAGGTATATTGGAATGCTACTGATGGCGGTGGATGCCGTGGTTGTCGAGGAAATACCGAGCTGAATTTAATTACGAAGTTGTCGCTACGGCAGCTACTTCAATTGCAGCTCCGTCAGATGGATGGGAAGTAGATTTTTATACGAAGACTGCAATAGGTATAGGTAATTACGCCAATAATCCTTGGCTTCAGGAAGTTCCAGATCCGGTTTCAAAAGTTGTTTGGGATCACTATGCAACCATGAATCCAAAGGACATGGAGGCTGGAGGAATTAAACACAAAAACAGGTGAGCAAGAAAAGGCTGGAACAATACGCGTTAATGTAGGCGACTTGTCCTTGGAATTGCCAGTGGTGGCTTTACCAGGCCAAAAGAGAAGGACACGATTGGTGTTGCACTTGGATATGGAAAGGCTACTGTGACCGAAGAGGGTACGGATCGCTTAATCGGAGAAAATGCATTTAGTGTGTTGCCCATAGCCAATGGATTTGTTCAGTATCATTCACCAGTGTACTTACGAGCAAACTGGAAATGCGGAGTACAATATCGCTTCCACACAAAGCTCGACATACATTAATGGGGCGTAAGATCCTGAATGAAACGAATCTTGGACAACTTTTAAAGATGGAGGAAAAGAGGTTTGGAATCCAGTTGTGACTAGGTTGCAGATTCCTATGGAGATCAGCAAACAGTTGATAATTTAGATCTGTGGAATGAACATGCCATTGATTTAGGTCACCGTTGGGGACTTTCTATCGATTTAAATACGTGCATTGGTTGCGCAGCTTGCGTCACCGCTTGTCATTCTGAGAACAATGTTCCAATTGTTGGGAAAGATGAAGTGAATCGCATGCGAACCATGAGTTGGATTCGAATTGATCGATATTACAGCAGTGATGCTGATCCAGAAGTTCATGGAGATATAAATCAAGATAAGAGATTACAAGGCTATGGAAGTTCCTTCAGAGTATCCTGAAGTTGGTTTCATGCCGTTAATGTGTCAGCACTGCAATCATGCTCCTTGCGAAACGGTTTGTCCGGTAGCGGCCACAACTCACAGCGATGAAGGGTTTAATCAAATGACTTATAACCGTTGTATTGGCACGAGATATTGCGCGAATAACTGCCCTTATAAAGTAAGACGCTTTAATTGGTTTAACTATGTCGCAGATAGCAAGTTTACCAACTTGAATCCTGCTCAAGATGACCTTTCTAGAATGGTGCTTAACCCAGACGTAGTTGTACGTTCAAGGGGAGTAATGGAGAAGTGTAGTTTGTGTGTACAACGAGTTCAGGCAGGCAAATTAGCAGCCAAGAAGGCGAGTGAACCATTGCGAGATGGTGCAATTCAGACAGCATGCTCTGCTGCTTGCCCCACTAACGCAATCACATTTGGAGACATCAACGATAAGAGTTCGAAAGTGCGTACAGATGCTATGAATGATAGAGCATATCATTTATTAGAAGAAGTAGGCGTAAAACCAAATGTTTGGTACCAAACTAAGGTTAGAAATTCAATGCAAACTGCGGCAGAACCAACTGCTTAATTATAAAGAATTAGAGAGTTCACATGCAAAAAGAATCGGCCATAAGAGAACCACTCATCCTAGGTGATAAGACTTATCATCAAATAACAGAGGATGTTTGTGCTCCGGTAGAAGGTAAAGCGAATAAATATTGGTACATGGCATTTTCCGTGGCCGTAATTGTCGCCCTTTGGGGAGTTGGATGTATACTTTACACCATCGGAAGAGGTATTGGAGTCTGGGGACTCAATACTACAGTAGATTGGGCTTGGGACATTACCAACTTTGTTTGGTGGGTCGGTATTGGTCACGCGGGAACCTTGATTTCAGCGGTTCTTTTGCTTTTCAGACAAAAATGGAGAATGGCAATTAATAGATCTGCAGAGGCGATGACCATTTTCGCGGTAATGATGGCAGCCCTTTTTCCCGGTATTCATATGGGGCGTATTTGGATGGCGTATTGGGTTTTCCCACTTCCAAATCAATTTGGTTCCTTATGGGTTAATTTCAACAGTCCACTTCTGTGGGACGTTTTTGCTATTTCAACTTATTTCTCAGTCTCACTTGTATTTTGGTACATCGGACTTATTCCTGATTTTGCCACTATACGAGATCGTGCTGTAAAGCCAGTTTCAAAAATGGCATATAGTGTTCTATCTTTTGGGTGGACAGGAAATGCTAAAGCTTGGATTCGATTTGAGGAGGTTTCCTTGGTTTTGGCTGGTTTGGCTACTCCGCTCGTTTTCTCTGTTCACTCCATTGTATCAATGGACTTTGCTACATCCGTAATTCCAGGATGGCACACCACCATCTTCCCTCCGTACTTCGTTGCGGGAGCTATTTTTTCTGGATTTGCAATGGTTCAGACACTTCTATTGATTGCAAGAAAAGTATTGAGCCTCGAATCCTATATTACGGTCAAGCACATTGAATATATGAACATTGTAATTGTAATTACCGGTTCAATCGTGGGAGTTGCTTATTTATCTGAATTATTCATTTCCTGGTATTCAGGGGTAGAGTATGAGGGTTACGCCTTCATGAACAGAGCAACTGGTCCTTACTGGTGGGCATATGCATCTATGATGACTTGTAATGTTATCATTCCGCAGTTGTTTTGGTTCAAGGGTATTAGAAGAAGTCTAATAACCTCCTTCATTCTGTCAATTTTTGTAAATGTCGGAATGTGGTTTGAGCGATTTGTGATAATTGTAACATCATTGCACCGCGACTTTCTTCCGTCAAACTGGGGTATGTTTCATCCAACATTTGTTGATGTTGGAATCTTTTTGGGAACCATCGGGATATTCTTTGTCCTTTTCCTTTTATACAGTCGGTTCTTCCCCGTATTGGCGCTTAACGAGTTGAAGAGTATATTGAAATCATCCGGAGATAACTATAAAAAATTGCATCACAATGACTAAGGCGATTTACGCACTATATGATGATGATGAAGTAATGGTGAATGGCGCTAAAGCCATATTAGCCAAGAATGTCAGAATTAAAGATGTTTACTCCCCGTTCCCTATACATGGATTAGAGAATGTTTTGGGCATTAAATGGACAAGGTTAGCTATCAATGCCTTTTTATATGGTTTTACAGCTTTAGCGCTCGCCTTGGCAGGAATGTCGTTTTTTATGATTCAGGATTGGCCGATGAACATTGGTGGTAAGCCAAATTTTGATTTATATCAAAACCTACCCGCTTTCATTCCGATTACATTCGAATTCACTGTCTTATGCGCAGCGCATGGAATGGCCATAACTTACTTGATTCGAAACTGGACATTGCCCGGGGTCAAAGCGAGGAATCCTCACCCAAGGACTACTGATGATCATTTTGCAATTGAAATAGATCGGACAGAGAATGCTGGGGTTTCAGATGACGAAATCAAGTCAATCTTACAAGGAACGAATCCAGTAGAAATTTTTGAAAAATGATTATGAGAATCGAAATGAATAGAATTTTTACTCTAGCATTGATGGTTTTTGTTGCATTGATTACAGTTCAATGTACATCGGATCCTGCAAGCCCTGGAGTTGAATATATGCCAGACATGTATCGTACGCCCGCTTTAGAGCCTTATTCAGGTAATAGCAACTACGCGGATAGTATGGAAGCTCGTTTACCGGTTGAAGGAAGTATTGCACGTGGATATTTACCTTATGGTATTCCCAAAACTGATGAAGGTTATGAGATGGCCGGTGCTTTGTTGAAGAACCCATTAGCTAATAGTGAAGAAATCATTGGCGAAGGCAAAGTGATTTATACAAAGTATTGTCTGCATTGCCATGGGAAAGAAGGAAATGGTGATGGACTCACCGTTACAGCTGGAGGACATCCACCGCCCCCTGCATACACGAGTGCGGCTTTGGCTATTCTTTCAGAGGGAAAGATGTTTCATACCATAACATATGGAAGGAATTTGATGGGATCACATGCATCTCAACTAAACGTGGAGGAAAGATGGAAGGTGATTCGTTACGTACAAACTTTGCAAAACCCAAATGGGGATACTCCAGCTGAAACAATTGATGGTGCTGAGCCTTCAGAGGAGACTACTGAAACGGAGATGGTGGACGAAACAGCTATGAATAATTAAATCTGATCGCGAACATGGACTATATTTTTGAAGGTAAAGCGAAAAGAAACACATTCCTACTCATAGGGGGTGGTGTCTTACTCTTTATGCTAGGAGTTGCAATTATGATGATGGGTCATCATGAAGGTGAATCACATTTGGGCCAGCGAATCTGGACGAGTTTGTTAATTAGCGGGTTTTTCTTTTTCGGAATAGCCTTGGCTAGCTTGTTCTTTCTTTCGGTGCAATATGCAGCAGAAGCAGGCTGGGCTGTTGTTTTTAAGAGAGTAATGGAAGGCATCATGGCATATCTTCCAATTGGTGCTTTAACGCTAATAATTGTTTTTGTGGCAGGTTCAATGCACTGGCATCACATTTACCATTGGATGGCACCCGAGCTTTATGATGTGAATTCAGAACATTATGATCAAATCATTGCGCATAAGCAGCCTTATTTAAATCAAATTTTTTGGTGGATTCGGACGTTAGCATATTTAGGTGTGTATATCGCATTCATGCGGGTTTTTAGGAAACGGTCTTTGGAAGAGGACGAAATGGTGAACCCAGATGAGAAAAGTGTTTTCTTAAAGAACCAAACCTTGGCGGCAATATTCTTAGTCATATTTGGATACACTTCCACGACTTTTAGTTGGGATTGGATTATGAGCATTGATACACACTGGTTTAGTACCATTTTTGGATGGTATATATTCTCAGGAATGTGGATTGGAGCGATGGTTATGATGACTCTCTTAACTATTTACCTAAAGAGCAAAGGCCTGATGGAATTTGTGAATGATAGTCACATGCATGATATAGGTAAATGGGTGTTTGGGGTTAGTTTCCTTTGGACGTACTTATTCTTTTGTCAATTCATGCTCTATTGGTATTCTAACATTCCAGAAGAAATCACTTATTTCAAGGCAAGAATTGATGATTATACTTGGGTGTTTTGGGGCACTATGGTGATAAATTTCATTTTCCCAATGCTCCTACTGATGTCAAAGGATGCCAAGAGAAACGCTGGATTTATGGTATTTGTGGGTTGTATTATCTTTTTTGGTCATTGGTTGGATGTATTCATGATTGTTACTCCAGGTGCGATGCACAGGGAAGGTGCTGTTGGGTTTATTGAAATCGGAACATTTTTGGCATTCTTGGGCCTCTTTTTAAATGTCGTTTTAACAGCGATTTCCAAAAGACCTTTATTGGTAAAAAATCATCCTTACTTGGAAGAAAGTTTACATCACCATATCAATTAATTATTGAGTACGAAGAATAATCTATTATGATAACTTTTCTAATCATATTGTCTATAGTACTAGCCGTTCTGGCTGTCGGACAATTAATGCGTGTTTTTGAAGCTACCTCTAAACTGAAAGGAGAGGTTAGCCCACTCCCAACTGATGCGGAGAATAAGTATCAGGCTAAGATGATGCTCGTATTCCTTTTTGGATACTTCAGTTTCTTTGTTTGGCTTGTTGCTAGATATGGCGAATTCTTATTACCCGAATCAGCGTCTGAACACGGCATTGTGTTGGATAACCTACTGGACTTCAACTGGTATATTATAATACTAGTTTTTGTCATTACGCATGTTTACTTGTTTTACTTTCCGTTCAAATACGTTTTTAATAAGGATAGAAAGGCATATTATTACACTCATAGTAATAAACTAGAGTTGCTTTGGACTACTGTTCCTGCGATATTTTTATCTGTAATCATTGTATATGGCTTATCGGCTTGGGTTGATATTACTATGGATGAAACACCAAAAGATGCAATATCTATTGAGCTCTATCCAAAGCAATTTGATTGGACAGCTCGATATGCAGGAGTTGATTCAACATTGGGCAATTCAAACTATAATATGATTTCGACTAGCAATCCTTTGGGTGTTATCACCCCGGCTTCGCTGGCTCAAAAAATTGCTGAAATTGAGGCGGAGATTGCTGAATTTGAATCTGAATTAAGTTTGGCTCCAGAAGGAGGACTTAAACAAGAAGAATTAACGGAGTTGATCGCTAAGCGCAACAGGCAACGTGAAAAAGTGAAATCGTTTGAGGCATTAGAAGGACTGAATAGAGGTAATGACGATATTCTAGTCAAGTCTGAGTTCTTAATTCCTATTAATAGGGAAGTTGCATTTGAATTTCGAAGCAGAGATGTGATCCATAGTGCATATATGCCGCATTTTCGAGCACAAATGAATTGCGTTCCAGGAATGGTCACTGAGTTCCATTTTAAACCGATAATTACAACGGATCAAATGCGTGAAAAAACGCAAAATCCTGAATTTGACTACATTTTACTCTGCAATAAAATATGTGGCGCTGCACATTACAATATGCAGATGACAATAAAAGTTGTTGAAGAGGAAGAATATAATAAGTGGTTAGCTGAACAGGCAACATTCAATGACGGTTTTACCGTGTCTGATGAAACAGCGACTACTGAGGAGAAAAGTGAAAGCAACGAAATTTCAATGATCGAACTTAAATAGATATGGCAACAGGACACACCGATCATCATCACGAGGAGACTTTTATTTCGAAGTACCTATTTAGTCAGGATCATAAGATGATCTCGAAGCAATTCTTGATAACAGGGATGATTATGGCCATTATTGGTATGGTCATGTCAAGTTTGTTTAGGTTGCAACTTGGATGGCAAGGCGAATCGTTTTGGATTCTCAATTTTTTACTTGGTGATAAATGGGCTCCAGACGGAATATTGGACCCAAATATGTATTTGGCTTTAGTGACAATACATGGAACCATTATGGTTTTCTTTCTCCTTACAGGAGGGTTAAGTGGAACATTCGCAAACCTTCTGCTCCCTCTCCAAATTGGTGCAAGGGACATGGCGTCTGGGTTTATTAATATGTTATCATATTGGTTCTTTTTAGGGTCAAGTGTTGTCATGATTGCCTCTCTATTTGTTGAAACGGGACCTGCATCTGGTGGATGGACAGTTTATCCACCACTCAGTGCTCTGCCTCAGGCTATGCCAGGATCAGGTTTAGGAATGACATTGTGGTTGGTATCTATGTCTTTATTCATTGTTTCTTCACTTTTAGGTGGTCTGAATTATGTGGTCACTGTGATTAACCTGAGAACTAAAGGAATGACGATGACAAGATTGCCACTGAGTGTATGGGCACTTTTCATTACGGCAGTTTTAGGCGTATTATCCTTTCCAGTTTTATTCTCGGCAGCATTGCTTTTAATTTTTGATAGGAGCTTCGGAACAGCGTTTTACCTATCGGATATTCACATTGCTGGTGAGGTGATGGAACGAACGGGTGGAAGTCCAATTCTATATGAGCATTTATTTTGGTTTTTAGGACACCCTGAAGTTTACATTGTATTGTTGCCGGCATTAGGAATTACTTCGGAGGTAATTGCAACAAATTCAAGAAAGCCAATTTTTGGATATCGGGCTATGATAGGTTCTATCCTTGCGATTGCATTTCTTTCTTTCATTGTATGGGGGCACCATATGTTCATGACGGGGATGAATCCGTTCTTGGGAGCAGTTTTTACTTTCACAACCCTCCTAATTGCCATACCATCTGCGGTAAAAGCATTTAATTATATAACCACTTTGTGGAAGGGAAATGTGCGGTTTACTCCGGCAATGCTCTTTGCAATTGGTATGGTCTCTACGTTTATTTCTGGTGGTGTTACTGGTATAATTCTCGCGGATTCGGCTTTAGATATTAATATACACGACACTTACTTTGTTGTCGCACACTTCCATATTGTAATGGGATTATCTGCAGTTCTAGCGATGTTTGCTGGTGTTTATCATTGGTTCCCAAAAATGTATGGGCGCTTAATGAATAGAAAATTGGGTTACGCGCATTTCTGGGTAACGTTTGTTTGTGCGTACGGAGTGTTTTTTCCTCAGCATTTTCTTGGGCTAGCTGGTGTTCCAAGACGGTATTACTCGAACAGTGAATTTCCCATGTTTGACGATTTGGTTTCTATTAATGAATTGGTTTCCATTTTTGCGATTGTGGGTGCTATCGCCCAATTTATATTCATGTTTAACTTCTTCTATTCGATTTTTAGAGGTCCCAAATCAAGTGCGAATCCATGGGGTTCGAATACACTTGAATGGACTACACCTGTTGAGCATGTTCACGGTAATTGGCCAGGTGCCCTGCCGGTCGTACATAGATGGGCTTACGACTACAGTAAACCAGGAAAAGATCAAGATTTTGTACCGCAGACAGTTCCGCTTGAGGAAGGCGAACTGGACGGAGGTGCTGGTCATTAATTAGTTGAAAACCCGTTCTATGGAACGGGTTTTTTCGTTTAATAGCTTTCTACATTTGTGGCAACAGCATGAATTCATATCTCGATCCCGAAGCATCCGAATTATCTCAAGCCGATAAGGATATCGAAAAGGTTCTTAGACCAGACCTTTTTAGTGATTTTACCGGGCAGGATGCTGTAATCGAAAACCTGAAAATATTTGTTGAAGCTGCCTCATTGCGTGGCGAATCCTTGGATCATGTTTTGCTCCATGGACCACCAGGATTGGGTAAAACCACATTGGCTCATATAATATCGAATGAATTGGGTGTAGGTATTAAATCAACTAGCGGCCCAGTGTTAGATAAGCCAGGTGACCTTGCAGGGCTGTTAACAAATCTCGAAGAACGAGACGTCCTTTTTATTGACGAGATACACCGATTAAGTCCTGTTGTCGAAGAATTCCTCTATTCGGCAATGGAGGACTTTACAATCGACATTATGATAGATAGTGGGCCGAGTGCTCGTAGCGTGAAAATTGAGCTGGCTCCCTTTACCTTAATAGGCGCTACAACTAGGTCCGGATTATTGACTTCGCCCTTGCGCGCGAGATTTGGTATTAATTCGAGATTATCATATTACAATGCAGATTTGCTGGCTACAATTGTTGTTCGATCAGCCTCAATTCTGAAAATTGATATTGAACAACAGGCAGCGGTTGAAATCGCTAGAAGAAGTCGCGGAACTCCAAGAATTGCAAATGCTTTACTTAGAAGGATTCGTGATTTTGCCCAGATTAAAGGAAATGGAAAGATCGATTTCGCCATTTCTAAGTATGGGCTAGAGGCATTGAATGTGGATACATATGGGCTTGACGAAATGGATAATAAAATCTTGTCCATAATCATCGATAAGTTTGATGGTGGTCCTGTTGGTCTCACAACGATCGCAACGGCCGTAGGAGAGCAGGCAGGCACGATTGAAGAGGTATATGAACCGTATTTAATTCAGGAAGGGTTTCTTCATCGGACGCCACGTGGAAGAATAGCTACTAAGTTGGCTTTTACTCACTTAGGAAGGGAATATCACGGTGGACCTCAGGGGTCGCTGTTTTAGGATGGCTGCCCATAATCTTGTACTAGAGGCTAGAAGCAACACGGTAAAAGAGATATCCAAGCGCTTTGGTTTTTTGGATTGCCGAATTGCCAAGGCAACCGCGCTCGAAGAGGATGCTAGAAATTTGGAGCAATGGCTCAAGAATGGTTTTCATGGGGACATGGGTTACATGAGCGATCATTTTGAAAAGCGTATTGATCCGCGCATTTTAGTGCCCGGAGCGAAAAGTGTAATTGTTTTTAGCCAGAATTATTATCCATCTATCGTGATTCCAAAGGAATCATATCAAATAAGTAAATACGCCTACGGCCGCGATTATCACAAGGTTATCAAGAAGAAGCTAAAAGCCTTTATGGCTGAATTAAACGAAATATTTGGACCTATCAATGGACGAGGATTCGTTGATTCTGCTCCTGTAATGGAAAAGTCATGGGCAAAGAAGAGCGGTCTCGGTTGGATGGGAAAGCATTCCAATGTCCTATCGAAGCAAAAAGGATCATTCTTTTTTTTGGCGGTATTGATCGTTGATTTGGATTTGGATTCCGATGATCAATCAAAGGATTTATGCGGCACCTGTACAGCTTGTATAGATGCTTGTCCAACAGATGCCATTATTCAACCATATTTAGTTGATGGGAGTAAATGCATCTCATATTTTACCATTGAGTTAAAGGACGCGAAACTGCCTGATCAATTCAAGGGTAAATTCAACGACTGGATATTCGGCTGCGATATTTGTCAAGATGTTTGTCCCTGGAATCGCTTCAGTAAACCACATCAAGAGTCAGATTTTCATCCAAAAGATCAACTTTTGAAAATGGATCGAAAGGACTGGGAAGAATTGGAATTTGAGACTTTTAATGAGCTCTTCACAGGATCTGCGGTTAAAAGAACTGGCTACGAAGGGCTGAAGAGGAATATTAAGTTCTTGCCTAATGTTTAGGTAATAACACCCTAATTAAAGAGAGACTGATAACGTTGCTATACGCACCTCCATAATAAGAGAACTGGCGGACAATACCACGTTTTCCGAGAGCTGGAGTGATCGAGTAATGGAATCTAGCGTTAAACTGCCATTTTTCATTAATTGCTGTGTTAATTCCTGCATTTGCAGCCAATTCATATCGATTGAACTGCCAAGTGTTCAGAGAACTGGGAATTTTACCTTTTTCATCAGATTCTGTATGGAATAAGTAGATGCCGTTACAAATGCCCAGTTCGAATTCAAATGGGCCAATTTCCTTTTTGAACAAAAGTGGAATATCTATATAGTGAGGTGCTATCCTAAATGTAGTGAAGTCTGAAGTTTTAGGATTTGGTGGTTTTCTGCTTCCTCTCGTAGCGTAGTTTATTTCTATTTGGAATTTTACACCTTTTGAAATATTTGTGAAAGTTCCAACACCTGCTGTAAAGCCCAATTTGTTGTAGCCTCCAAAATCATCACCATAAATCTGGCTACCCGTCAGGCCAAGCTTCAATAGACCATGAAATTCCCCTTTATGAGTCTTTTTAGAAGCCCTTGCGTCTTCCTGACAATGACCAGAAGCACTAACTAGCAATGTCAGCAATAAGCTGCAAAATAATTTAGTCAATGTGCTTTGCATGTACTTCCTCAACTTGCACTACTTCAGAAGTAGTTACGTTGAATACAGCAGCCACTATAATTACGTGTTCTGCATTCACAACATTATCTGGGATGCCATAATTAAGTTCCCAGTTAATCCATTCATCAGCTGAAATGCCTGAAGCAGGAACTACCGTTTCTCCATAAAGTCCAGGTGTGGTGTTTACAAGTGATCTGACCACGTGTCGATGCACATATTCCGTGTTGATTTTGTGGGGATAAACGGAATCATCTAGTCGACCATCTTTTTGTTCGGCAATCACTGAATCTTCTATGCATAAAACGAGAAGCAGATGCTCATCACTCAGGTTGACCTCAGTTTTTAAGCTAACTCGAATTTTCATAAAAGTCTGATCATTGTTTAAGATGGCTCCCACACCCATTGATATGGTTGGATTTGCTTGGTTAACACGCTCTACAATCGGTCCTTCCCATTGATTATGGGCCTGGAAAACATACTTGTTTCCGAAATTTGCGAATACTGTTCTATTCACCATAGCCGAAGGATAGGCGTCAATGTCTTGTTCAACGAAGCTATGCAGGTCACCGCCAAATGTTGTTCTCATTTCTGTTGGATAATCAGGCAACTCAACTTTCGCGAATATTCCTTCGTGGTAAGTTGCCACAATAATTTCATGACCGTTGTCTGCCTGAAGATTCAATAATTTGTCGGATTGGGCAGGGCATCCAGTACATGAATGTCCCGTGAACTCTTCTACAAATACCTTTTGGGTGCTAATATTAACGGCAGCAGTATCAATGAGTGGATAACCATTAGCGTCAACCCCAATGTTCGTCACTGAAGTGTCGATAGTTGAGGTATCAATTGGTGCTGGGATCGGTGCTTCAAGAGGAATGTTCACATAGTCACACGAGCTTAAAACAAGTGTAAATAATATCGAAAGGATTATTAATTGTTTCATAATTAAAAACTGCTTGTTATAGATATTGTGAATCCGTTAGCGGCAGGAACTGGTCGGCAAACACCTCCCACACAGAAAATTCCTGCTCTTTGACGACCATAAGCTAAGCTGATCCGATTCGCTTTATTAACGTAGGCAACCTGTGCTGTTGGATAGTTTAACCTAAGTATTTTGTTGGGGTTTCCGTAGTTATACTGGTTTAGTACGGTCACAAACCAATGCGGGGAATAACCATATTCAAGCATAACAAATGCCCAATTCCCCTTATCTTGTTCTGTCCACATATGTTGTAGTTCAGTCCTCAAGCTGTGTTTTGAAGCCAGTTTAAACAAGCCATCCAATACTCCAATGTGAGAATAAACATTTTCACCTAAAGCCGTTCCCAGTGTGACATCCGTGTTCGAAACCATATAGATATAAGTGGTTTTCAGCTTGAAAGATTTTGAGAATTTCCGATCGATTTCAATGTTATAATCGCGGTAATAAACCTTTTTTCCGAAGGTCCATAAATTGGCGGTGTAGCCTGTTCGATTTGGGTCATTTGGCAGATAAACCTCTGCGTCCAGAGCTGTTGAATTTGAAATTTGGTGTGTATCCAAACTATTGATCATCGCAAAGTTACCTTGAATAGTTGTTCCGTATTTTCCACCAAGCTTCGAACCTTTTTTGATCTTATATATGATGTCACCTTGTATTCCAATCTCACCTGCGGGTTGTGTTGCATATGGGTATAAAGTTGTGGCAAGATTGTAGGTGTGTTGCCGCGATAAGGCAGGTAAGTAACTAATGAATAAATCATTCAATTGAGCGTCCCTGTTGCTTCTGAAGTGCATATTGTCAATAGACTTGGCCGTTAGGTTTACTCCAAATCCTTTACGAGAGTAGGTCGTGGAAATAAGAATTCCTTGCCCGGGCTTATAGATGTAGTGATTATCCGCGTTCGGATCATTAATCTTATACACGTACTCCGCAAGCACGCTAAAACCTCCATAATTTAATTGAGTTCGCCCGGCCCAACTACCAACATTTTCAGGGATTTCCAAGTTGGTGATCCCCTTTTTTTCATACTTGCTCACAAAACTGCCACCTATACTAATTCGAAGCTGAGATGTGTTGAATTTTTCAATTAGCTCGTTAAATGATACTTCCCCATCGAAAGCTCTTATATATCCCGTACTCTTTTGCCAATAAAAACGTTGATTTCCCACCAAGCCTTTTAAGTAGATACCAGGGATAGGAGAGTATTTAACCCTTAAACCATCAAGCGCGTTGTCCAAACCAAGCGCTCGTTCTTCATAGCTTCTTAGAATCATGCCGCTACCGAATTGCTCGTAAAAATTACCAACAGTAATATCTAGTTTATCCTTTTCGAATCTGGCATATCGATAAGGTACGCCAACGGGTTGAATACCATAGTTTGCGCTGAATCCTTGGACGGGCGGCATATATGACTCAATTCGTGCTCCCGCACTAAACGCTCCTTTCGTGGCGATAAAATTTGCGAAAGAGTTCACCCCACTTTTTTGGGGAACATTTGGTGCTCCAATCAAACTATCCTCATTATAGGTTTGAGCGTAAACTTCAAAGTTTCCATGAATCTCTATTCCCTCCAATGGTCCATCTTGACCATATAAAGAGGAAAAAAGCAGGAAAGTTGCGAGTAGGAAGAGGCTAGGCTTGGTATGTTTTCTCGTCATTCAATAAGGTTATTCTATCGGTTCTCCGGCTGCTAGTTTTTGCACCAATTCGTAAAGCTCTTCCTCATCACCGGGATTATATGCATTGTGTTGCCAAACGATATGGCCGTTGCCATCAATAAGAAATGTATGCGGCACATTATTCACGTTCATTGCACGCTTGAAATCAGCATTTGGATCGATATAGACATCGTACTCCCAAGATTGTCCATCTACATAAGGTTTTACTTTATGCATATTTCGAGCGTCATCTATTGATATTGCTACCAGTTTAACACCAGTTTCTTCTTGCCAATCTTCATAATTTTCAGCTATAGCATTCAACTCTCTTTTACAAGGACTACACCAAGTTGCCCAAAAATTAATAATAATTGGCTTGCCGTCATTGGTGATATCTCCGGTTTGGAACGTTGCGTTATCAAGCGTTTTTACAGCAACATTAGGAATTGTTCTACCCGATTCTTGGCTGTAAACCGCAGAGCTAATGCAAAGGGCTGTTGCTATAGTGAGCAATAAAGTTCTCATATGAATGATTTAATGTGTCGACAAATGTATTAGAACCAACTTAGGGTGAACGCATTTTAACGCTTTCTTAAACCTAATTAAGCTTGTAAAGCTAATAAGTCGATTAAGCAACGTGTGTCTTATTTTATCTAGGATTATACGTTGATAAACTTGGTTTTTAAGCCCTATTCTGCCCTCATTAATACGTCTACTAATATTGGAATTCCTTCTGTTGCTGATTTTTGAATCACCTCAAGGCGTTTCAAGTTTGGGTGCTTTACGTCTCCAGGATCGATCAGGTAAATTTTGGCGTTTTTTCGAGCACAGTAAACCAATCCCGCTGCGGGGTAAACATTTAAGCTGGTTCCAATTATGATTAATATATCCGCCTTTTCAATAACACTTTTAGCGTTGTCTAATTCGGGCACGGCCTCTCCAAACCAAACAACATGCGGTCTGAGTTGATAACCATCGTCAGCCACATCACCAAGTTTTATTGGTCTTTTTTGTTCGAACAGTCGCGAAGGATTATTTGCGCTTCTTGATTTAAGAATTTCGCCATGTAAATGAAGTACTTTGGTGGATCCTGCACGCTCATGCAAGTCGTCAATATTTTGAGTTATTACATGAACATTGTGCTTCTCTTCAAGCTTTTTTAGATATTGGTGGGCAAGGTTTGGTGAAGCCTCTAGCACTTGTTGGCGCCTTGCATTGTAAAAACGGAGCACCAATTCTGGGTTTGCACTCCAAGCTTCTGGTGTGGCAACCTGCGCAACATCGTAATTTTCCCAAAGGCCATCAGAGTCGCGAAAAGTTTTTAACCCGCTCTCAGCACTCATTCCAGCACCTGAAAAAACAACAATTTCCTTCATCAATTACGCACTTAACCCTGTGTCTTCAAAGTAAGGAAAACAGGCTCAATCTGCGTGGTCAATATTTCTATTTTTACGCCCCTTCACCAAATTTATGATCAAGATAAAAAAACAAGAAGCTTTAGATTACCATTCCTCGGGAAGACCGGGTAAAATTGAAGTTGTACCCACTAAGCCATATTCTTCTCAAAGAGACCTAAGCTTGGCTTACTCACCAGGTGTCGCGGAGCCTTGTTTGAAAATCGCGGAACGGCCGAATGATGTGTACAAGTACACGGCAAAGGGCAATTTAGTTGCTGTAATTTCCAACGGAACAGCCGTATTGGGATTAGGTAACTTGGGTCCTTTAGCATCCAAACCTGTGATGGAGGGTAAGGGGTTGCTCTTCAAAATATTTGCGGACATCGATGTCTTTGACATTGAAGTAGACGCTACGGACATCGACAAATTTGTTGAAGCCGTCAAGGCCATAGCCCCAACTTTTGGAGGAATAAACCTTGAAGACATTAAGGCGCCTGAAGCGTTTGAAATTGAACGAAGGCTAAAAGCTGAGTTGAATATACCAGTCATGCATGATGATCAGCATGGAACTGCAATCATCTCTAGCGCGGCCCTTCTGAATGCGCTTGAAATAGCTGGAAAGAAGATTGAAGATGTGAAAGTTGTGGTAAGTGGTGCAGGAGCCGCTGCAATATCATGCATTCGACTTTATTGTGCGCTGGGGGTGAAGCACTCAAACGTGATGTTAGTCGACAGTAAGGGTGTAATCAACACGAAGCGGACGAATCTGGATTCACAGAAAATGGAATTCATTGTCGATACAGATAATGAAACCCTTGAGGATGCGATGAAAGGCGCAGATGTTTTTCTTGGACTTTCGGTTGGGAATATTGTGACGAAAGAAATGTTGCTTAGCATGAATTCTAATCCGATCGTATTTGCCTGCGCGAATCCAGATCCAGAAATATCCTATCCTGAAGCTATTTCTGCAAGAGAGGATGTTATTCTCGCAACAGGAAGAAGTGATTACCCAAACCAAGTTAACAATGTACTTGGTTTTCCATTTATTTTTCGAGGTGCGCTTGATGTTAGAGCAACAACGATAAATGAAGAAATGAAACTTGCTGCGGTTCGCGCTTTAGCGGCATTGGCAAAAGAACCTGTTCCCGTGGAAGTTATGATCGCTTATGGCGAGACCAATATCCAATTTGGCAAGGAGTACATTATTCCTAAACCTTTAGACTATCGTTTGATAACAACTGTGGCTCCTGCAGTAGCGAAGGCGGCTATGCAGAGTGGCGTTGCCCAGACAAAAATTACGGATTGGGCAAAATATACCGAGGATTTAGATCGAAGGTTAGGACTTGATAATAAACTGGTTCAAAGCATCACGCAGCGAGCACGAATGAGCCCGAAACGCGTTGTATTTGCTGAGGCAGATCATTACAAGATTCTAAAAGCCGCTCAAATTACGCGAGACGATGGTGTTGCAGTTCCCATTTTGCTTGGAAACAAAGAGCGCATAGAAAGAATGATCGCTGAAAATGGCCTTGACCTTGAAGACATTCAAATTATCGACTGTAGGAGTGAAGCCGAAACCGATAGAAGAGCTCGATTTGCAGACACTTTTTTCGCAAAGCGAAAGCGAAGAGGGTTGACCTATCCAGAGGCGACTAAAATCATGCGAGAGCGTAATTATTTTGGCGCGGCCATGGTTCAGAATGGCGAAGCGGATGTGTTGATTTCAGGATTGACTAGAAACTACGCTGCAACCATAAAACCAGCTCTACAGGTTATTGGGACTAACCCAATGGTGAAAAACATCGCTGGGATGTACGTTTTCATTACGAAGAATGGACCACTTTTCTTGGCCGATACGACAGTAACCTACGATCCAACGGCAGAAGAATTGGTGGAGATAACTGTGATGGTGGCGAAAGCTGTGGAACGATTCAGGTTAAAACCAAAAGTTGCCATGTTGAGCTTTTCAAATTTTGGCAGTAGCGATCACGCAGAGGCAATTAAAGTGCGAAATGCGGTTAAAATTCTCCACGATCTTCACCCTGAATTGATCGTTGACGGAGAAATACAAGCCAACTTCGCCTTGAACAAAGAATTGCGAACAGAGATGTTCCCATTTTCCAAATTGGCTAAGAACGACACCAATGTTTTGATATTTCCGAGTTTGTCAGCTGGTAATATAGCGTACAAGCTTATGCAAGAAATGGGAGTTGGTGAAACCATTGGTCCTATCCTTTTAGGCATGGAGAAGCCAGTGCACATTCTTCAATTGGGAAGTTCGGTTCGAGAGATTGTAAATATGATTACCATAGGAGTGGTTGACGCTCAAACTAGGAATTAAGAAGGCAAATGATAGAGTTCATTTCAGGTTTATTCGCAGAAAAAACGCCCACACATGTTGTGGTTGATGTAAACGGATTGGGCTATTTGGTTCATATTAGTTTAAACACGTTTTCGGATATTAATGAACTTGATAAGGGCCGTTTATTAACTCAATATAATGTCAGTGTTGATGTGCGTTCAGGAGAGAGTAGACACCAACTTTTTGGTTTTTCGACCGAATCTGAGCGTCAACTTTTCAAGCAATTAATTACAGTTTCAGGCGTCAGTTCTGGAATTGCCCATACTATATTGTCGGCTTTCAAGGCTGACGAACTTCGTTCGATTTTAATGAATGGAGATTCTAAAACATTAACAACCGTAAAGGGTGTTGGACCTAAGTTGGCACAAAAAGTTATCGGTGAATTGCGAGAAAAGATCGTTAAATCGGATATTGCAGGCGATATAGTAGCAGGCGGAGGCAATAGTTTAAGGCAGGAGGCGTTATCTGCCCTTACTGCGCTAGGTTTTGACCGGGCAGGTGCAGCCAGAGTTATTAGCCAGATAATTAAGGATGATGCTCCCTATACAGTAGAGGAGCTAATAAAAAAGGCATTAAAGCAATTGTGATTTCGATCGTTTGAGGATTCTGTATTTAAATAAAGTTGTAATCGTTGTTTGGGTGTCACTATTGATGCCCTTAATGCTTTTTGCGCAAAACGATAGCCTTCTTTTTCCATTTCAGGATTCATATGATCCGCTCGAACAAGAAGATAGAAAGCTATTTGGTCCGCCTCCTAGTTCGGTTGAAACGGAAGTAGACTATGATCCGGAAACAGGAAATTACAATTACCAGCAGTCGATGGGGAAACTAAACTATCGACCACCTTCTTATATGTCCTTTGACGAGTACAGTGAGTACGAAAAGAAAAAGTCGATGGGCGACTATTGGAAACAAATCCAAGATGAGGCTGCCGATGAGGACGAAGCAAAAGATGGTGGAGGCAGCAGCAGTGCGTTTAGGCCGGCAATAAATGTTGAAGGGGAGGGCTTCGACCGTATTTTTGGAGGAAACACGATTTCAATAAATCCCAATGGATCGGCAGAGCTGACGTTTGGAGTAAATAGTTCAAAAACGGAAAACCCGGCTATTCCTGTCAATCAACGAAGGATTACCACCTTCGATTTCAGGCAAAACATCCAATTGAATGTGATTGGAAACATTGGAGAGAAACTGAAGATTCAAACCAATTACAACACGCAGGCTACGTTTGATTTTGAAAATCAAATGAAGCTGGAGTACACAGGCTACGAAGATGAGATCATTCAGAAAATTGAATTAGGGAATGTGTCCTTGCCGCTTCAAAGTTCGCTGATCACAGGAAGCCAAGCCTTGTTCGGGGTCAAAACGGAGCTAAAATTCGGACGGCTTACCATCACCTCAGTCTATACTCAACAAAAAAGCGAACGAAGAGAAGTTAGCACAGAGGGCGGAGCCCAGGAAGTGGAGTTTGAAGTCGGTGCGGATGACTATGAAGGCTATCGTCACTATTTTCTTGGGCATTTCTTCCGCGATGTATACGAGAAAGCTCTTGCAACTCCGCCCATTATCAACTCTAGTGTGAACATTACGCGAGTCGAGGTTTGGGTGACGAATACTAACTTTAGTACGGAGAATACGCGAAACATTATCGCTTTTCAGGATTTAGGTGAATCTAGACGAGTGTATAATCCAGACTTTGCTGGTAGATCAACCAATAACAAGCCAGCGAGCAACGGCCAGAACAAGGTTTATAATAAAATTTATAAAAACACCGAAATTCGAGCCTTCACACAGGCATCTCGAGTCTTAGAAGGTTCCGGCTATAACCTACAAAGTCGTTTTGATTACCAAAAGGTGGAATTGGCTCGCAAGCTTGAGCAAG